>NZ_JAFCLX010000025.1:0-110995 GCF_018130205.1 Bradyrhizobium sp. AUGA SZCCT0222 | reverse complement strand
CTCGCAACAGTTCGCCCCTTGCCGCCAAGCGCTCCCTTGCACGAGCTAGACGCAGGTTCTTGCCCAGCCTCGTCGGGTTGATTTGTCGCAGGCGGGCCGCAAGATTGTGCTTGCGTGTGAGGCGACGCAGCTGGCGTTTCGCAATTGGCTGGGAGGCACCGGGGCGAGGCTCGTAGACGGGTAGCGGGCTTTCGCCTCCGCCCACTGCAGCAGATTGCTTTTCTCCATTCACGGAAAGTTAGGGCTCGCTCCGCGTTCCCGTTTACAACCCGTGGATGTGATGCCTAACTCCATTCTCGGGCGACGAATCGACGCTTTCATGACCGTGCTCAGCCATGCATAGCCCGCCGCCATCGCGTCACGCCAATCGCCATCCGTGGAGGTAATTGCATGAGTCCTGAATCCGACGAGTCGTCGCCCCCACCACAGAAGATGTTCGAACCGACGAGTGTCGACGAATTGCTCGAACTGACGGCTTTTCTCCGGGCTGATGAAGCGGCGCGACAGGCATTCGAGCGTGTCGGAGTGCATCGCGATTTCACACCCGAAGAAGTCAATGTCATTGCGCGGGTGCTGGCCGATTTCGTTGCCCGCAGGACCTGGCGTGCGCCAGATCGCAGGCCTACCACGTTTGCTCATGATTTCTGCGGCGAGGTTCCGTTCCCGCCACTCGACTCCACACGTGATCCTTTGCTCCTGAACCTTGCGGTCACGCTCGCGCGATGGATTGGCGGCGGCGCGGTTTCCGGCGTCGACGATCCGGAGGCCCGCGCCTTTCTGGAAGATCGGTTCTTTGAACGGGTGGGCGATCGCGGCGGCATCTTGACTAAAAAAGCGACTGCGGACGAGGTGATGTGGATGGCCCGCAGTTTGATGGCGAACTCCGCTTATTGGGACGTGGTCAAAGAGGTAGTCAAGAAGGGCGAATTTGCCGGTATCGACGACGACCTTCTGAGGGATGTCGTGATGCCGCTTGAGGACGCGATCAGGGCCAAGTATGGGCTGATCAATCGCGGCCATCTCGGTGTGCACAGTCTCTTGCGCGCAATCGCGATGGGCAAGATCGACAGTTTGGATTCGCCGGCGGCATGGGAGTCCATTCGCGCGGACAAGATGTTCGTGCGGGACTGAAGGGGATGAGCGATGGCTGCGGAACAGCTCGCCCTACGCAGCTGACAACCTGGGCAAAGGCATTGACCGTGGACGTACAAAATGACTGACGAGAAATACAAGCCATGGACTGATGCAAACGGCCAATATTTCAGTTGGCTGGAGGAGCTTTGGGCTTTGAACGCGGAACAGAAGGCAAGAAGCGGAGACTCACAAGAGTCCGCCATGATACCCGTGTCGGAATTGCAATTGCCCAAACTCAGTTTTCTCGTGGATTGCCTCAAAGCAATCAGGGAAAATCCTGATTTGATGAGCAAGATTTCCGATATGGCTCGGCTTTACCCGACACCCGATCGATTGCCAGAAGACGAGTCGAGAGAGCTAACTCATTTAATCAGGCTGTTTCTGACGTGGTTCGAGCTCAAGAGAGATCTGGGTCAGAATGGAATAGCTTCGCCGCCTTCGAACCCAACAGCTTCTGGGTTCCTTTACGGAGTTTTATACGATCAAGAACGGGGAAGCCTTCAATGCGCCGATGCCGAGGCAATCAGGCAGGAGATTCTTCCGGGCTTTTTCCTCGACGACTTGAAAGGGCTTGATCAAAAGCCCGCGTAGGGCGGGTTCGCTTTAACCCGCCATCTCGCGATCCAAGCGGCGGGTTAAAGAGAACCCGCCCTACGCAGCTGGATGCTTGAAGAGAATATTATGCCAACAGTGCCGCGCGCGTTGGCAAATTCCAATCGCCGGAGCGCTATATCCAGCCGTATATCGCAAGCGCGATCGATCCATCGCGCCAACGCGAAAACCGCGTCGCTTGCCGGACCGAGCGCCGATTCGTTCGAGTGGAACCCGAAGCCGCGGGACCGGACCGGTAGACAAAACAGACACAAAACGTAACCGGCGGACAAATCGCGCAATGTTTTTGGTGGGAAGTGCGATTTCGTCTTGAGGTTGTAAAGATATTAATGTTCGATGAACGGACAGGAACAGGGGTGGTGGGGCCACTTCCGATCATAGGCGGCAGGACGACGCGCGCGCATCCACGGTTTCGGCCAGGCAGGCCGAACCGGTCGGGCGTCCACTTGCTCCCATGCTAACGGAAGGTGCCGCCGGCTAAAAATGCCGGCCAATCTGCGGTCTGGTCGATAGCGGGCTCCGGCCCGCGCGACCCGGCCGCAAGCTCATATCTCCCCTGACAACGACACGCCCCGACCGGGCGGATTGAAAAGCAGAGGGAGTAGCCCGTGGCAAAGAGCACGAACGGAAAGTCAGCAGCAGCCGAGAAGCCGGTTCTGAACGGGATCAAGGGCGGCGTTCCGGCCGGGGAGGCCGCTCCGGAGGCCCGCCCGCTCGACCCGGAAGTGCTGGCGCAAATCACGGCGTTCAAGACGAGGATTCAGGCCAGCGTCGGCGAAGTGGTCCTCGCCATGCTGAACCTGCCGCGCTACCGCAACCAGACGCTCGCCGACGTCATGCATCTGGTGGTCGAGCCGATGATCCGCGACCGCATCGCCATCGCCAAGGCCGGCGGCGAGGGCAAGGTCGAGGAGACCGCCGGCATCGCGATCTGGGCCAGCGTCTCCGACGAGGTAGACGCCAGGATCCGCGAACAGATCCAGGCCCGCGTGTTCCCGGTCCGCCTCAAGGCCGAGGACTGGAACAGCGGCGAGACCACCTGGCTGCTCGACGTCATCGCCCCCTCGCAAAAGGTCGCCACCGCCGTGCTCGCGAACTTCAAGCAGGTGGTGAAGGACAAGCCGGTGCGAATTCATCCGATCGTCAGCCAGCTGGTCGATCCGGCGGTGCTGGAGAAGATGAAGGTGCGGCCGGTGGGGGATGCGGTGGGGAAGGGCGACGCCTAACCGCCGATCGTCAAATTCGGCTTTTTGGGGCTTCAATCGTTCCAGATCATCTCAACGTGGAAATCTGTCGGGCACCGTAATGTTGAGCATACAATGGTACGGGATCGTCATCGAGAAGGAGACTTCATGGTATTCCGCGACAACTTTGTCGAGGTTCAGCCGGGCTTCCTCGTTGATCCACTGTTGAAGCTTCGTGTCCATTTTGGTGGAACGAGCGGCCTTGAGCCAGACCAGACACTACTCTGCATTGGATACGATCCCGAGATCGATCCGAATCGACTGCTCGTACCGCCGTCGGAGGAAGATCGCAGAATTTGGCTGATGTCGCCGCTCACGGCTCATCTTGTTGACGTCCCCACAATCTTCCAGTCCCGCCGCTATGAGGAAATTCAGAGTGTCTCGTTGTTTTGGAGCGTCGACGGGGATCGCATCCGATACAAGATCGAAAACGATGTGGCTTCGTTCAGACTAAAAGCAAAAACAATTGAGAATAGGCATTTGCCGGAAGTATCCGACAACGGACGCGACACTCTTTTTTATGCGATTACTTCGGCGTCCCGGCTAACGGCTTTGAAGGCCTACGATTTTCGTTCTGCTAGGTTTGCGGGCGTCAAATCAGCAGAAGTCTGGATACGTAGTGACGTGCTCATTGGCTTCTTCAAACTGTCGCCGGCCGAATTCAGGTCGCCCGAACCCGGTTGGGTCATCCTGTCATCGCAGGAGATCGTGCGATGACCATCCTCGGTGCGAGCGTCTTCAATGACGCTGTCGACGCGGTTCTCTCCGGTTACACCAAAGCCGACGGAAGCATTCTGAGCGCTGCTGAGAAGGCTGAATTCATCGCGCAGCTAAGAAACGCGGGCCTCGAAGCTCAACTTGATGCGAGGCTATCCGCCAACAGAGCGATCGTACGTGGTGGAAGCGGAAGTCCCGTATACGTTTTTTGGTCAGATGGGACCTTCGGACTCGCCGAGAAGTATGTTGACGAGATGGCCGCCGCAGGGCGATCCGCTGGTACGATCGGAAGGACTGATTGGGGGCAATTTTTACAAAGTCCGCAGGGTAAGTCCTTCATCCAAAATTTCGTGTCCACATTCGACAATTTTTCATCGACGCGACCAGGTGGACCTCTCCTTTATAGGGGCAATGTGGCAGGCGGCGCGTCAGCCATCGAAACCATTCTGTGGAACTACGGTTCGGCAGACTTTGCGAATAACGCGAAGGAATCCGGAGCGCGGGCGCGCGCTTTTCTCGGCAGTAATGTAAGCGACAACAGCGGCTTTATGAGAATGGAGGTACCTCGCCTGGTCGGGGTCGATCTCAATGGAGAGGTTGTCCCCCAGAGCGCCTCCAAAGAATATCTGATCAAGCAGGATCGGTTCTATACGCTCGTCGAAGATACGTTCAAGGCGATGAACAAAGGTCAGGGCGACCTTGTTGACCGTCGTCGCCTGGAACCATTTCTTGAAAGTGCTGCCTTCAAGAATATTCTCAACAAGGCAAAGGAATTCGTTTCCATCCTTGGATCTGCTCTCGGGGCGGCGGCCTACACGTCGCTTGACCACCTGCAGCGCACCTTTCTGCTGGCGTATCGCAACTCAAGCGCGATGATGGCCAAGTACGCGGAGTTTGCAGATTTGCATGCACGCGCCATCATTCAGATGGCCACCGCTGCTGGCGCTCAGATTCCGGAATTTGCGCGGCAAGGATTAAAGAAGGCAATTGAGTTTTACCAACATCCGGATGGTTCCATCAACAAGCCCAGGGTCGGGTTTTCGATGGCGGCTGGAGTCCTTGCCATCGGCAATATTTGGGTCGAGTGGGACCGGCGCAAGAACACGCCTGGAGCGTTCGAGCTTTATCTAAAGGCAAGCGCCAAGGAATTTGTCGAATCGATACCACTGCTCGGTGCAATTGTGGTTGCATCGCTGTCGCCGATCGGTCCGGCCGTTGTCTTTACTCTTTCAGCCGTCGCTACCTACGCGGCGATTCGAAAAATTGTTAACTATCTGGCGAACGACTACGGGTTGGACCCGAGCAACCCCTTGCTTCCGATCGTCAAGTCCATTGACGCGAGCTTGACCGCTTTTGAGAAGAAGGTTGGGACGTACCTGGAATGGGCAAAGAAGGAGCTTGGTGGACTGGTTGAATCGTCGCTGGAAAGCGTAATCGGGCGGGCCATCGAATGGAGCGGCGGCGAGTCCGCGGCGATACCCGGCTCCACTAACGACATTCTCATCGGCGATGATGTTTCCATTCTCTATGGAGACGACAAGAACAATTGGTTGATCCATCGAAGTGCCGGCGAAGTCTATGGTGACAAGGGCAACGATGTCCTGATTGGTTGGACCCCGGAGATCATCAAGCCCGGTGAGGCGATCGAACGCTCGGTGCGCGATGGCGAGCGCCAAGCCGAGAAGCAGAAGAAGGAATGGCAGGAATCAGGTGATCCGCGTGGCGATCAACCGGTCCCGCGCGATCCCAACGCCAAGCGCGCCGACCGTGAGTATACGCTGAAGCTGGACGGCGGCGCCGGAAACGATTGGGTCATCGTCCTGGGGGGCGACAAAGCTACAACCGCCGGAGGGCTCGGGCGAGACTGGATCTACAACGGCTCGAACGGCGGCGTCATCTTCGGCGATACGATCGACGGAAGAGATCCCGAAACCGGCCAGCAGGTCGAAGACAGCGCCGCGAATAGCGACAACTTCTGGTATTCGGCGAATACCGTCATCAAGGATGCGCAGCATCATGACGTGCTCAAGTTTTATGGACTGAGTCTCACCGGCGGCAATGCAGAGGGTGGCATTGCCGGTCTCATGGCGTTTGGTGGCGTTGGCGCTGCCGTTGGCATGGCCAATTTTGCGCTCTCGGTAGCCGCCGGCGGCGGAAAATACGATCCTGCGCGTTCGATCTATTTCGATCATTTATTCCCGTGGATGACCTATATCTTCCGGCCCAACGCCAATGGCCGGCTGGACATGTTCGTCTCAAACACGTTCGACCTGCTCTTCACGGCGGTGTTAAACGTCATTCCGGGTGATGCCTACAAGGCGCAGCAGGCGCTCGATGCGCAAGGCATCCTCAAGGGCTGGATGAAGGTCGAGGATTTCGACCTCGTCGGCAGCTATATCGGATTCCAGCAGACGGAGCTCACCGGCCAGGGCGACTTCGGCATGGTGTTCAAGGCGGTCAATCCGATCGCCAATCTCATGACGATGCTCGAACCCCTGCTCGGGGTGTACGGCATTGCGATCGCCGCGGAGTATGGCGGCAACGTGCTGATCGATCAGGCGGTAACCCTGGCCGCGGCCGCGATGCGGTTCGAAAAGTCCATGAAGTGGGCCGCCCCCCTCGATCCGCTGGTGATCGATCTCGATGGCGATGGCATCGAGACGACTGAGATCGGGGTCAGTCAGGTCTATTTCGACATCGACGGCGATCTGTTCGCCGAGCGCACCGGCTGGCTGAGGGGCGATGACGGCTTCCTGGTCCGCGACCTCAACGGCAATGGCGGGATCGACGACATCTCGGAAATGTTCGGCGGGGTCGGCCAGTCCGGCTTCGGCCAGCTCGCGGCGCTCGATTCCAATGGCGACGGCAAGATCACGGCTTCGGATGCGTTGTGGTCCGACCTCAGGGTCTGGCAGGACATCGACGGCGACGGCGTCACTGATGCCGGCGAGCTGAGGACGCTCGACCAACTCGGGATTGTCACCCTCGATCTCGGCGTGACCGCCATTGACATTTTGACCCCGCAGGGGACGCGGCTCACTGGTGTTGGCGACGTGACCTTCGAAGGCGGCGCCATCAGAGAGATGTTTGACGCCATCCTGGCGTCGAACGACACCGATACGAGATACGCCGGTGAAGCCGGCCGGGCTGACTGGCAGTCCGGCTCGACGCTGGATGTCAGGGGTTTTGGGCGGATAACCAACCTCGCCATCACCATGGCGAACGATATCGCGTTCGGCGAACTGGTGACGTCCACCGCCGCGGCGATGACGACGCCAAAGATACGCACCTTGGTGGCGCAGGTCGGTGACGTGCTCGGCGCTTGGGGCGCGGCGCTGGAAGAGACGCGCGAGCTGACACCGGTGCTGGTCGGCCTCGACGGCAACGGCAAGGCCGTGCTGCTCGACCGCGGCGTCTATGTCGAGGACGCGCAGGGCGGCTACTGGACGCTCGCCTCCGGCGCGCCGGTGCTCGACGCGCAGGGACAACCGATCGCGCGCGCGACGATGCAGGACGTGCTGGCGCAGGCGGCAGCCTCGGGCGCCGGCTGGCGCCTCGAGCAGACCTGGTCGCCGTCGGACCGCGACGAAGCGGTGACCCACCGCGAGGCCGCGCCCTATCTGATGGGCGTCCTGAACGGACGCGCCGTCATCCTGGACTATGGCATCAAGCAGGCCGACGGTACGTGGAAGCTCGCGTCCGATTCCGCGACCAGTTATGCTACCAGGGGTGATATTCTAGCGCTCGCGCATCCGACCGGCACCGAATGGCGGACTGAAGAGATCGGCTTCAACCCTTATGCCGACCTTCCGGTCGAGGAGATCGGCGTGCGTTTCACCGACGGCATCGCCGTCGACTACACGGTTAAAGTCACCGACCAGGACGGCACCTTCTATGTCTGGGCGCGCAATCTCGATCGCGCCATCGAGCTGGAATGGAAGACCGGCGACTCCAGAGAATTCAACCTGCGCAATTATGCGATCGACTTCGATACGCTCGACGAGGTGAATTCGACCGACGATTCCACCTATCGCGTCGAAATGCTCACCCCGGCCCAGTTCCATTTCGCGACCTCGCTGGGCGGCGTCGATTTCCGTCCCGAAATGCTGACGGCGCAGCTCGACAATGCGACCGGCCACATCGCCTACGCCGTCGGTCCCGGCGGCAGCGCCAACCTCTCGACCGATCCGGCGCAATACGTCTCCGGCATCGCGACCATGATCGACATGCTGCAGCCGGTCATGGAGCAGTATATCGCGACCTCGCGCCGCTATGCGGTGCGTATCGCGATGCAGGGCGGGCTGAAGGACTTCTTCCAGGGCGTCAAATACGACATCGCCTCCGACAGCTACAAGCCGACCACGAACCGCGAACTCGCCCCGATGTTCGAGGCGATCTTCGCCGGCGCGCCGGCCAGCAACGCCGACGATGCCGTGTTCGACTACCTCGCCGAGTGGAACGGGATCCTCGCGCAGGTCTATCCGGATTATCGTCCCTCCGGTGAAGGCAACTTGACCGGCGGCACGCTCGCCGTCGACCAGGCCTTCATCATGCAGATGATGCTGCCGGCCTTTGAGACGGTCGGCGTCGATCTCGACATCCGCGGTGTTGCCCACGCGCTGTCGATCAGCGACGAGCGCATCATCACGCACGCGACCGGCGACACCATCGTCAACGGTACCGATTCCGCCGACTACTTCTACATGACGGACGGCAACCAGACGCTGCGCGGCGGGCTTGGCGCGGACTTCTATTTCGTCGGCCGCAATTCCGGGGACGATTTCATCGACGACAAGGACCACGGCGACGGCGACCAGCTCCGCTTCACCGACGTGCTGTCCGCCGATGTCAAGGCGATCCGCGACGGCGAGGACCTGATCCTTCAGATCCGCGGCCGCACCAACACCATCCGCCTGACCGACCAGTTCAAGGGCGAACTCAATGAGCTCCTAACCAACGGCAAGCGGATGGATTCCGGCGTCAGCGCCATCGTCTTTGCCGACGGCGTGGCCTGGGACCGCTTCCGCATGTCCGTGGAAGTGCTCGACCGGGACCGTGCCGCGGGCCTCTACAACGACAGCCTGATGGGCTCGGGCTCGGCCGATATCCTCTGGGGCGGCAAGGGCAACGACTACATGAGCGGCGGCGCCGGCGGAGACATCTATGTCTTCCAGGCCGGCGACGGGGACGACGTCATCGACGATCTCGGCAACTTCTCGTTCGGGCCCGTCAAGGCCGGCATTGACGTCTTGACTTTCAAGGGCGGCATCAACGCCGAAAATCTGCGACTGATCCGCGACGGCGAAAGCGGCAATCTCAAGATCGTCATCCTCGACAATAACGGTAACCCGACCGGCGACACGCTCGAGATCATCGGGCAGTTCGCCGGCATCAAGACCGGGATCGGTCTGTTCTCCGAGGCGCTGGGCTCAAGCGACGGTCTCGACTATGTCGCGCCGAACCTGATCGAGCGCTTCACCTTCGATGACGGCTCCAGCCTCGATTTCACGCAGATCGTCGAGCAGGTCCTCAAGAACGCCAAGACCGCGGATGACGACGCGATCTACGGCATGATCAACGCCAACACCCTCGATGGCGGGGCCGGCGACGACTTCCTCTCCGGCAAGGAAGGCGACGACACCTATCTCTATGGTCGCAACTACGGCCGCGACGTCATCATCGACAACGCGATACCCGGGCTGTTCGATCCGCCGCAGCACGACAAGCTGCAATTCGTCGACGAGATCCGCTGGACCGACCTCGATTTCCTGCGCGACGGCGCGACCGATACGCTGCGCATGCGCGTCAAGGGCACCAATGATGAAGTCGTGCTGCAGGACTTCCTCGAAACGGTTCCGATCCTCGGCTTCATCAATTTCATCGAGGACATCGTCTTCGGCGACGGCACCACCTGGACCGGCTTCAAGCTCGCCCAGCACTATATCAATATCGCCGCGACATCAGGCAACGACACGATCTACGGTTACGAGGAGCTGTCGGATTCCATCGAAGGCGGTGCCGGCGACGACCGCCTGATCGGCTTCGGCGGCAACGACGTCTATTATGTCGCGATCGGGGAGGGCAACGACACCATCCTCGACTCGTCGGGCAACGACCAGCTCATTCTCGCCGGCATCGCCTCGACCGACGTCGATTTCACCCGCACCGCGCTTGACCTGATCATCACGGTCCGCTCCACCGGCCAGCGTTTCGTGCTGGAGAACCAGTATGTGCGCGACGACGGCCAGACCTTTGCGGTCGAAAATCTCGTCTTTACCGACCGCGCGGTGTCGTTCCTCGACGTCAACCCGGAAGATATCGACCTTGTCGGGACCAACGGCGACGACGCCATCACCGGCTCGAATTTCGCCGAAACCCTCGACGGGCGCGCCGGCAACGACACGCTGACCGGCGGCGACGGCGGCGACACCTACAAGTTCGACGCCGGCTATGGCGAGGACGTCATCATCGACCGCCGCGTGCGCGCGAGCTGGGCGGACCGGCGCGGCATGCAGGTGCCCGTCAACGACGTGGTCCAGTTCGGCGGCGGCATCACCACCGCCGACGTCGTCTACACCAAGGACGGCAACGACCTTCTGATCTCGATCACGGGGCGCACCGACACGCTGCGCATCCGCAACCAGTTCCGCGATGCGGAGGATGGCGTCGAGCTGTTCCGCTTCTTCGACGGCACCATCGTCACGATATCAGATGTCGAGCAACGGCTGCAGATCGCCGGCGGCAACCGCGGCGACAACACCATCACCGGCCTGCTCGATCAGGAGAACGTGCTGGACGGGCGCCAGGGTGACGACACGCTCAACGGCGGCAATTTGGCCGACACCTATGCGTTCTCGGCCGGCTATCGCTTCGACCGCATCAATGAGCGGCCGGACGCGGCCGGCATCATCGATCGCGTGGTGTTCGGCGCCTCCGTGCGTCTCGAGGACATTATCGTCCGCCGCAACGGCAACGACCTCATCATCGATCTCGGCAGCGGCCTCGACGTCCTGACCATCGTCAACGGCCTCTCAACCACCCGTGTCGAGCAGTTCGAGTTCGCCGACGGGCGGATTCTGTCGATCGAAGCCATCATCGACCGCATGCTGACCGGCACCGCGGCCGACGATCATTTGATCGGGTTCGACAACCGCAACGATACGATCGCGGGCGGCGCCGGCCTCGACGCGCTCGAGGGCGGGCTCGGCAACGATACCTACAAATTCGGCATCGGTGACGGCAGCGACAGCGTCTACGACACCGGCGGAATCGACAAGGTCGTGTTCGGAAGCGGCATCACGCCCGAGCTGGTCCAGTTCCGCAACATTGACGGCGACCTGCTGATCACGATCGGCAACGGCACCGACCGGCTCGCCATCCTTTCCGGCTACAGCGCCAAACCCGTCGAGAGCTTCGTCTTCGCCGACGGGACGACGCTGTCGATCGAGGAGGTGCGCGGCATCATCCGCGACGGACTGTCGAACGCCGGCCAGGACCGGGTCGACCTGCGCGAATTGCCGACCGACAGCCCGCTGCATCCCGGCGCCGGGCATGACCGTCTCATCCTCGGCCAGAACTCGCGCGTCGCCATCGGTTCGCTGGAAGGCATCGACAGCGTCGAGATGCCATCCGGGGTCACCAGCGCCACGGTGGTGCTCGAGGCCTATGCCTCGAACGATGCAGTCGTCAGGCTCGCTTCGATCGGCTCCTCCGACCTGATCGTCGCCTTCTCGTCGGGCAGCCAGCTCGTCATCAAGGGCGCGCTCGGCAGCGGCAGCCTGCCCAGCATCGAATTCGCCAATGGCGTTGTATGGGATGCGGCGACGCTGGTGCAGGCGGCGATCGCCAGCCAGGCGAGCGCGGGCAACGACATCATCGCCGGCAGCAGCCGCGCGGATGCGCTGTCGGGCGGCACCGGCGACGACGCGCTGAGCGGTGGCGCGGGCGACGACAGTTACAGCTTCACGCGCGGCGACGGCCGCGACGTCATCGACGACAATTCAGGCAACGACACGCTCGGCATCACCGGCTACCGGCCCGACGAACTGCGCGTCTCGCAGATCGATCCGGCGCGCAACGAACTCGTGCTGTCCTTCGGCGATTCCACCGACCAGATCGTGCTGCGCTATACCGCGGGCTGGAGCGGCGTCGATACCGTGCGTTTCAGCGACGGCACGACTTTCACCCTCGACCAGCTCCGCGACATGGCGGCCGCGGTCGGAACCTGGCAGGACGACCGCATCGTCGGCTCCGCGCGCAACGAGACCTTCGCGGGCGGCGGCGGCGATGACGTCATCGTCGGCGGTGGCGGCGACGACATTTACCGGTTCGCACGCGGCGACGGGCAGGACCGCATCGAGAGCAACGGCTCGGCCGACGGCAAGGGGACGCTGGTGTTCGGCGCGGGCATTGCGCTGGAGGACATCGTCGCGACCCGTGACGCCGACGGCAACATCGTGCTGTCGATCCGCGACACCGATGACCGCATCACGCTGGTCGATCCGCCGGGCGACACCGATCCCGTTGTGGCGAAGCTCCTCTTTGCGGATGGCCGCAGCCTGATTTACCGGGCGATTGCCGCCTCGCTCGCGTCGACCGATCGCGATGACCACATCATCATCCCAGCCGATATCGCGACCCCCGGCATCGGCTCGGAAATCTTCGGTGGCCTCGGCAATGATCGCCTCGAGGGCGGCCGAGGGGCGGACGTCATCACCGGCGGCAAGGGCGCCGATCTGCTGGAAGGCGGCAGCGGCGCCGACATCTATTATTTCGGGCGGGGCGACGGGCAGGACACGATCTCCGACGTCGAGATCACGGATGCGTCCAAGGTCGACAAGGTGCGTTTTGCAGCCGGCATCTTGCCGAGCGACATCCGCATCCTGTCGGTTGGCCCAAGCGACCTCGTGATCGGCATTGCCGGAGGCGACGACCGTCTGACGCTGAAGGATATGTTCCGCGGCGGCACCGCCTCGACCGACTACGGCGTCGAGCAGTTCGAATTCGCCGACGGCACGGTCTGGCAGCTCGCTGACATCTATTCGCATGCCGCCGCCTCGACCGGGGCCGGCGCCGATACGATCGATTTCGGCTCGCAGATCGATATCACCGCCACGCTAGACGGGGGCGCGGGCGACGATGTGCTCGCCGGCGGCATCGGCGACACGACCTACCATTTCGGGCGCGGCTATGGCCGCGACACCATCCGCGAAGGGGCGAACTGGACAGGCTCCAGCGACACCTTGCGCATCGCAAGCGGCATTGCGCCGGCCGACGTCGTCGTCATCCGCGACGGTGACGATATCGTGCTGCGCCTGGTCGGCAGCGACGACCGGCTGACGATTATTGGTCAGGCGACGGCGAGTGCGCCGCATATCGACGTGGTGCGTTTCAACGACGGCACGCAATGGAACGCGGCGACGCTGCTGGCGCGCGCGCTGACGCCGGACGCCGCCGAGCGCGTGCTGCATCCCACCAGCCCCTCGACCGATCCCTTTGCCGATCCGATCTTCGCGGATGCCAATCCGGGGTCCGGTGGCGGCGGCACGTCGGCATCCTCGACGATCGGCCTTGCACTCCATCAGATCGCCACGCAGCCGGTTGGCGGTCCCGCGGTCGTCGGCTCGGCCAGTTCGTTGGGGAACGGCACCTATCAACTGACACCGAACTCCGGCAACATGGTAGGCGCGGTCTGGGGGACCGTCGACCTTGCGAACAGCGTCGTCTGGAAGACGAAGATGTTCTTCGGCGCCAACGAAGGCGGCGCCGATGGCTTCTCCTTTGCGGTTCAGAACACCGGACCCGGCGCGGTCACCGGTGCCGGCGGCGGCGGGATGGGCGCGCTGGTTCCAGGCTCGTTCGGGATCATTTTCGACACTTCGGGGCAGGCCTCCGATTTCAGCCAGTTCGTCGTCAACGGCCAAACCGGCAACAACAGTTTCGACCCGCGGCACGACTTCGCCCAGCTCGAGGACGCCGCCTGGCACGACGTCGTTATCACCTGGGACGCGGCGACCAAGACCTTCTCCTACAGCGTCGACGGAACGCTGATCGGCACCAAGTCCTACGATGTCGTCGGCGGCCTTTTCGGCGGCGATACCACCGTTTGGTACGGCTTCGGAGCTGCGACGGGGGGAGCAACCAACGATCAACGGGTCCAGATCGTTTCGGTTGCGCACCCCGAAGCTGCGAGTGTCGATCCGTCGACGGTGGGGACGATCGAGCATATCGGCTCGGGCCTGTTCGCGCGGACACTCGCCGGCGCGGCGGAACGGAACACCTACAATGTCTTCGTGCCGCTCGCGCGCTGGGGCGAGGGCGTCGATGTCATCTCCAACTTCAAGAGCGGCGATGCCGGCGATGCCCTCAGCATTGCCATTGCCAACGGACTGCCGGGAACGCTGCTGGCACGCGCCGAGGGCCCCGATACACTGATTTATTTCGCAGAGCAGGGAACGCAGCGCTTTGCCGATGCGCGGGTGCTGCTGCGCCTGGCCAACGTCTCTCCCGCCAGCCTGACCGACGTCAATCTCGGCGGTGCACCCTTCACGGTCGTCGTCAACCAGACCTTGAGCGCCACGGGTACTGGCCTTGTTCAAGGCGGCTGGGGCGACGACACGTTCGTTGGCAACAACCTTGCCAACACGCTGTCGGGCGGAGCCGGCAACGATACGATGACGGATGCCGGCGATGGTAACGATACCCTGATCGGCGGGACCGGCAACGACTGGCTCCGCGGCGGCGGCGGTAGCGACACCTATGTGTTCAACCGGGGTGATGGTCAGGACATCATCAGCGACTGGGGCTCCGGTAACGACATGATCCAGTTCGGCGCCGGCATCGCGGCCGCCGATCTGTTGATCACGCAAAGCAGCAACGGCCAAGACCTTATCATCGCGATAGCCGGGACCGACGACAGGATCACGATCCTGCGGGACATTGACTCCGAGTTTACCCGGATCGAGCAACTGCGCTTTGCCGACGGCAGTACGCTCAGCTACGCGCAAATGCTTGAACGATCGCTGGCGCCGACCACCGGCGACGACCTGTTCGTCGGGGATGAATTTGCCAACACGCTGTCGGGCGGGGCCGGCAACGATACGATCCTCGATGCCCGCAACGGCAGCGATACCCTGATCGGCGGGACCGGCAACGACTGGCTCCGCGGCGGCGGCGGCAACGACACCTATGTGTTCAACCGGGGTGATGGTCAGGACGCCATCAGCGACTGGGGCTCCGGCACTGACACGATCCAGTTCGGCGCCGGCATCACGGCCGCCGATCTGTCGATCACGCAAAGCAGTAACGGCCAAGACCTCATCATCGCGATAGCTGGAACCGAGGACAGGATCACGATCCAGCGGGACATTGACGGCGAGTGGACCCGGATCGAGCAACTGCGCTTCGCGGACAACAGTACGCTCAGCTACGCGCAAATGCTGGCACAGTCGCTGACGCCGACCACCGGCGACGACACGTTCTCCGGGGACGAGTTTGCCAATACGATATCGGGCGGAGCCGGCAACGATACGATCCTGGATGCCCGCGACGGCAACGATACCCTGATCGGCGGGACCGGCAATGACTGGCTCCGCGGCGGTGGTGGCGACGACACCTATGTGTTCAACCGGGGCGACGGTCAGGACGCCATCAGCGACTGGAATTACGGTAACGACAAGATCCAGTTCGGCGCCGGCATCACGGCCGCCGATCTGCAGGTGACGAAGAGCAGCAACGGCGAAGACTTCATCATCGCGATCCTGGGGACCGACGACAGGATCACGATCCAGCGCGGCATCACCGCCGACTGGACCAGGATCGAGCAACTGCGCTTCGCCGACGGCAGTACGCTCAGCTATGCCGACATGCTGGCGCTGGTCGCCGCCAACGACCTGAACGGACTGACCGCGATTGGCGTGGTGGCGGGCAATGGCCTCGTCGGCGGGGATGGCGCCGAATTGCTCGATGCATCCGCTTATGCGGTTGGCGTCTCGCTGAACGGGCGCGGCGGCTACGATAGCCTGAATGGCAGCGCCTATGCCGATATCCTGATCGGCGGCGCCGGCAACGACACGCTGACGGGTAACGCAGGTGCGGATACCTATCGCTTCTCGGCCGGTTTCGGCCAGGACGTCATTCAAGATTACACCTGGAACGGCACCAACAACGTCATCGAGTTCGGTTCCGGGCTCTCGATCGACGATTTCGTGCTGGAGGCCTATGTCTGGAATAACGATTTCCAGCAGGCACGTCTGCGCTTCGCCGGCAGCGACGACCAGATCTCCATCGACGATCTCGATGCGATCGGCCAAATCCGCTTTGCCGATGGCACCGTGCTCGACAAGCAGCAGATGGTGGCCCGGGCGGTCAATTACTGGAGCAACGACCGTGGTTTCGACTCGTCGGATTTCCCCTCCGCCGATATCCTGACCGGCACGTCAAATGACGACTACCTCGATGGCTTGGGCAGCGGCGATACGCTGATCGGCGGCGCCGGCAACGACGAACTTTACGGCGGTGACGGCGACGACATCCTGATTGGCGGAACCGGCACCGACTATTTGTCGGGGGGCGAAGGCGCTGACGTCTACCGTTTCTCGGCCGGCTTCGGCCGCGACAGAATCGTCGCCGGTGAAACGGGGCTCGACTGGATTGAATTCGATTCCAGCCTCACGCCAGCGGATATCGAGCTGCAGCGCCCCTTTAACCGATCGGAGGGGACCTTTCTCACCGATGACTTGCTCGTGCGGGTGAGGGGCACCGAAGACGCTATCGAAATCCGTTACGCACTCAGCGAGGAACCGTACGACGGAATCGCCGGCATCCGCTTCGCCGATGGGACGATATGGACGCTTGCCGAGATAGCCGCCGCCGCGGTCCCGACGCCGGGAATCGAGCAGCGTGGCGCCGCCTCGAACGATACGCTGATCGGCACCGCACACAGCGACTCTATTGATGGTGGGGGCGGCGCTGACATCCTTGTTGGCGGGGCGGGAGACGACGGACTGTTCGGCGGGGAGGGCGACGACACCCTCGATGGCGGCGCGGGCAGCGACTATCTCTGGGGCGACGCCGGCGCGGACACCTATCGCTTCTCCGCCGGTTTCGGCAACGACGATATCGATGATTTCCGTGAATACGGCTCGGTGAATGCGATCGTTTTCGACTCGAGCGTCGCGGTTGCCGATATCGCGGTCTATTTCTCGCACGACGGCGAAGATCTGATCCTGAGATCGATCGGAACCGACGACTCCATCACTATCTACTACGCCTATGACGACGAAGATTCCGGCATCGATGAAGTCCGTTTTGACGACGGAACGATCTGGACCCGTGACCAGCTCGTTGCCAACGCCGTCGAACTGCCGGGCACTCTGATCGAGGGGGACGAGACCGATCAGACGCTCACGGGAACCGCTTTCGACGACAGCATCGACGGCGGCGACGGCAATGAGACCATCATCGGTGCGGCCGGCAACGACGGACTCTTCGGCGAAGCCGGGGATGACATCCTGATCGGCGGGACCGGCAACGACGTGCTGAACGGAAGCATGGGCAATGACACCTATCGCTTCTCGGCGGGCTTCGGCTCGGATCAGGTTTGGGTCTCGGGATACCAGGCCGAAGACAGCGATGTCATCGAGTTCGACGCGACGATTGCCGCCGCGGACGTCCGCCTGACCCTTCAAGGACCCGATTTGTCCTGGGGCGTGCTGCTCACCATCGACGGGAGCACGGACCAGATCATGCTGGGCGGGCTCGATGAATTTGACGAGATCCGTTTCAGCGACAGCACGGTCTGGACCTATGCCGACATCCTGTCACGCAGCCAGCCATGGCAGGGTGTAGAGCTCACTGGCGGCCAAGGCACCGAGATTCTCGGAACGAGCGGCTGGGATCAGCTCGTGGCCGATTACGACGTGGCGTCGCTCATCATGGGCTTTGCCGGCGAAGATGACCTGAGAGGTTCGGCCGGCGAAGACATCCTTGACGGTGGAACCGGCAACGACGAGATGCAGGGCCGCGCGGGTGCGGACACCTATCGATTCTCGGCCGGCTTCGGCCAGGATAATATCTACGAAGAGCAGGGTGACGACGACGTCAACCACATCGTGTTCGATGCGACGATCTCTTCCGCCGACATTATCGTCGAGTACCGTCAGCGCTATGGCGGTATCGAATATGCCGACGTGATTCTGCGCGTCGCGGGGACCGAAGACCGCATCACGCTGAGTAGTGGCTTCGCCTACGCCGACTACGACGTCCGCTTCGTTGACGGCACGATCTGGAATGCCGACGACATCCGGGCGCGCTGGAGCCCTATCGGCGGCTCCCAACAGTCCGGCGATCATGGCGCTCCGATGGTCGGCGGCACGACCAACGACTCGATGTATGGATCGAGCAATGATGACGTCATCGAAGGGCGCGGTGGCAACGACAGGCTGCTCGGCTACGGCGGTGACGACATCCTCGTCGGAGGGACCGGCTCCGATCAGCTTTACGGCGAAGGCGGCAGCGATACCTACCGCTTCTCGGCCGGCTTCGGCGAAGACCGGATCTACGACTCTGCCAACAGCGACGTTAACGTCATCGAATTCGACGCGACGATCAATCCGGCGCAGGTGAGCGTCCTGACCGACTCCTCCGATTTGTCCGGCACCTTCTATCTGTCCCTTGCCGGGACCGAGGATCGCATCTGGGTCTCGCGCGACGCCCACGATGCCGTCATCTCGGAAGTCCGGTTCGCCAATGGCACGGTCTGGACCGCAGCCGATCTCGAAGCGCGTCTGGCATATTCGAACAGGCCGACGATCACCACCGCCGCTACCGGTGCCCAGATGTCCGGCACCGCGGGCAGCGACACGCTGACCGGCACCGCCGGCCCGGACGAAATCAACGGCGAAGGCACCGTCCAATGGCGGGCTGTCGGCGCCAACCTGCTCGTCAATGGAAGCTTCGAGCAACGTGCCGCCGATGCCACCGCGCAGAGCTTCGGCTACTCGGCGACCACGATGCCGGGCTGGACCAGGGTCAACAGCACCCAGCCGGGCACGACGCAGGGCTTCGAGCAGTTCAATTCCGGCTACGGCAATATTGCCGCGACCGACGGCAGTTATTGGCTCGATCTCGACGGGACCGGCACCGGGGGCGGCAACAGCAACCTGCACATCGTTCAGGACGTCGCCGGTCTCACCGAGGGCGAAACCCTCCTGGTGCAGTTCGACCATGCCAACCGCACCTATGATACGAACGGCTCGTTCGAAGTGCTGTGGAACGGCGTCGTCGTCGCAAGCTTCGCGAACAGCTACACCGCCATGATGCATTCCAGCATCCTGGTGACGGCAGCGGCCGGAACCAACCAGCTCGGCTTCCGCAGCACCGGATCCGCGGACTCGACCGGCGCTTCCCTCGACAATGTGAAGCTCACGCGCACGGAGACGTTCGCGAGTTCGGTGGTCGGCAACGACGTCCTGTCCGGCCTCGACGGCAACGACCTGATCCGGGGCGGTGCCGGCAACGACACGATCTCCGGCGGCAACAACGACGACACGCTCTACGGCAATGGCGGCAACGACGCCGTCAACGGCGATGCCGGCACCGACATCCTGATCGGCGGCAAGGGCAACGACAATCTGGCAGGTGGAGCCGGCAACGACGTCTACCGCTTCGCCGCCGGCGACGGGCAGGACACGATCACAGAGGCGTCCGGCATCGACCGGATCGAATTCGGCGCCGGGATCGATCCGGCCGACGTCACCGTAGCGCTGATCACCAATTCGTCGACGCTCGCGATCACCTTCCGCAACAGCGACGACCGCATCATCATCAACAACGGATCGTCCCCCAGCGCCATCGAGAGCTTCACCTTTGCCAATGGCACCGTGTGGAGTTTTGCCGATATCGCGGCGCGATGGAAGACGCCAACTTCGGGCGCCGACATCATCATCGGGACGAGCGAAAGTGAAACCCTGGCGGGCGGCGCGGGCAATGATAGCCTGTTCGCCTTCGGCGGCACCGACACGCTGCTCGGCGAAGCCGGCGACGACACGCTGACCGGGGTGAACGACGGCAATATCTTCGTCGGCGGCACCGGCAACGACACGCTGTTCGGCAAGTTCGGCAATGACATCTATCGCTGGGGTCGCGGCGACGGCAACGACGCGCTCGTTGATGCTGGCGGGGTCGACCGCATCGAGATCGGCGCCGGCGTCGCGCCCGGCGACATCAAGGTCAGCGTCGTCGACACCTGGACTCTGGCGCTGCGGATTGGCGACACCGGCGAGGAGCTGAGGCTCACCGACGTCCTTCGCTACCCGGATTACTACACCATCGAGAGCATTGCCTTTGCGGACGGCACCGTCTGGTCGGTGAACGAACTCAGGAACCAGTCCTTCACCGGCGGGGAGGGCGCCGACACCACGATCGGAACAAGCGAGGCGAACCGCATCGAAGGGCGGGGCGGCAATGATAGCCTCACCGGCCTCGGCGGCGCCGACATCCTGCTTGGCGGTGACGGCAACGACGCACTGAATGGCGGCGCCGGCGACGATCGCCTGGTCGGCGGCCTTGGCAGCGATACGCTGATCGGCGGCACCGGTGCGGACACCTATGTGTTCGCGGCCGGCGACGGCGCCGATACCATCACCGAGGGCGGTGATGCGACGACCGATACGTTGCGGATCGAAGGCTACAGCCTGTCGCAGATCCGCTTCGGCGCGCTCGGGCAGGATCTCGTCATCCGCTTCTCCGGAAGCGCCGATCGTATCATCGTCCGCAACGGTCTGGGGACTTCCGTCGGCGATCTCGTCGAAGCCTTCGAGATTGCAGCCGACGGCGTCACGCTGTCGCTGGCCGATATCCGCACCCAGCTCGTCGACGACGTCGCCGTCAGCGGCGATTGGCTGGTCGGCGGTGCTGGCGACGATACGCTCAGTGGCGGCAATGGCGACGACTATGTCAAGGGTGGCGAGGGGGCCGACACCCTCTCGGGCGGCGACGGCAACGATCATTTCGGCGATCTTTCGGCCGACAGCTCCGTCGACACGCTGACCGGCGGCGCCGGCCGCGACACCTACTACTTCCTTCCGGTCCGGCAGGGCGCGACGCCTGTTGTCGCTGACGTCATCACCGACTTCCAGGCGGGCGCCGGCGGCGACGTGATCCGCCTGATGTCCAGCAATCCGAATCCCTTCGAGGGCGGCGGTATCTGGCTGGCGCAATCGGGAAGCGATACGGTCGTCATGATGCGCGCGACGTCGGGGCCCGACCAGGTGCTGCTGCGCCTGCTCGGCATCGACGCCACGACGCTGACACCGGCGAATTTCGACGGCGTTCCGATTGCCATCGACAATTCGATCAACATCAACGACGACGACACCGGTCATGTCCTGAGCGGCAGCGCGCTCAATGACCGCATCTTCGGCAATGGCGGTAACGACACCATCAATGGCTTCGCCGGAAACGACCGGCTCGCCGGTGGCGCCGACAACGACACCATCGATGGCGGTCTCGGCGATGACCTCGTCGCCGGCCAGGAAGGCGCCGACCATATCATCGGCGGCGGCGGCAGCGACATCATGTCGGGCGGCACCGGCGATGACGTCGTGATCGGGTTCGGCGACGGCAGCTTTGCGACCGATACCGACGTGTTCAGGGGCGGTGAGGGCGATGATCGCCTCGAAGGCGGCACCGGCACCGACATCTATCACTTCGCGCGCGGCGACGGGCGCGACGTCATCGTCGATCTCGGCGGCAACGACCGCATCGAGTTCGCCGCTGGTATCGTCGCCGGCGACGTCAGCGTCGTGCAGATCGGCCGCGATATCGAATTGCGCATCGCCAATGATGGTGGCCGCGTCCGCTTGACCGGCGCGCTCGACGGCAACAGCGCCATCGAGACCATCGCCTTCGCCGACGGCAGCACGTGGAGCTGGACCGAGGTGCTGACACGGTCCCTGCCGGGGTCGGCCGGCGACGACGCGCTCAGCGTTCCCGTCGCTTTCGAGAACGATCTCATTACCCTTAGCGGCCTGGCGGGCAACGACGTTCTGCAGGGCGGCGCAGGCGCCGACACCCTGATCGGCGGCACCGGCAACGACACCCTCAAGGGTGGGGCCGGCGACGATACCTATGTGTTTGCCCGCGGTGATGGTCAGGACACCATCCTCGACACCGGCACCAACACCAACACGCTGAGCTTTGCCGCCGGCATCCTGGCGAGCGAGGTGCGCGTCGTGCGCGGCACCACGAATCTCGTGCTCGAGATCGTCGGCACCGGCGACCGCATCGATCTGGGCTCGCCTGCTGCGCCGGGTATGGGCATCTCGCGCGTCACCTTCGCGGACGGCACGGTCTGGACCGAGGCTACTCTCATCGCGCTGGCGCGGATTGCGACGGACGGGGATGACGTCATCCGGGGAGATGATTTCGACAATGCGCTCGCCGGCGGAGCCGGCGACGACACCCTGATCGGCAACGCGGGAACGGATACGCTCGACGGAGGCGCGGGGAACGACCGCCTCGAGGGCGGCAGCGGCGACGACACCTATCTGTTCTCGGCCAATGGCGGTCACGACCGCATCAATGATACCGCCGGCAATGACATTCTGACGCTGGCCGCGGACATCTCGCCATCAGACATAACGGTCTCGCAGAGCCGGGACGGGGCCCAATTCACGCTGATCGTCACGTCGACCGGCGCGCGCGTCACCTTCGAGAACGCGCTCGGCGCCGGCGGGATCGAACAGATCCGCTTTGCCGACGGCACGGTCTGGACGACCGCCGACCTGATCGCGCGTGCGCCCAGCTTCGATGACGACGTGCTGACCGGGGATGCCGGCGCCAACGTCATGGTCGGCGGGCTCGGAAACGATCATTTGTCCGGCGTCGCCGGCAGCGACACCTACCGCTTCGCCCGTGGCGACGGCAGCGACGTCATCGACGACAAATCGTCCTCGATCGCCGACCGCCTCGAGATATCAGGCTATACCGCCGCCGAGATCAGCTTCCACCGTCTGGCCGCCGACAGCGACGATGTCGCCATTCGCTTTGCCGGTACGACCGACCAGATCGTCATCGTTGACGCCCTCGGTGCCAATTCTGCCGGGATCGAGACGATCGCGCTCTCCGACGGCACGCAGTTCACTGTCGCCGACATGCGCCTGGCGATCCTCGCCAGCCTTTCGACCGACGGCAACGACATCATCATCGGCACCGACGGCGCCGATACGCTGATGGGGGGCAAGGGCCGCGATCTCGTCCAGGGCGGCTACGGCAACGACACCTATGTCTATCGCCGCGGCGACGGCGACGACCGGATCGATGCGGTTTTCTCCGGAACGGATGTCCTGAGCCTGACCGACTACAATGTTGCGGACGTGGTCTCCGCGGTTCGGGCCGGCCCTGACAGCAATGATCTCGTGCTCAGCTTCTCCGGGACCGGCGATCGCGTGGTGCTGATCGACGCCCTGAGTTCGTCCAACAACGCCTTTAACGGCCTTTCGGTACGCTTTGCCGATGGCACGATCTGGAACCGGGACGCAATGCGGGCCCGCGCGCTGTCCGACATCGACGGCACAGAAAATGACAACGTCTACGGCTTCGACGGTGCCGACAGCTTCGCCGCGCGGGCAGGCAATGACCTGCTCTCCGGCGCAGCGGATAGCGACAGTTACGCGTTCCGTCGCGGCGCGGGCAACGACACGATCGCCGATTCCGGCACGTCGGGAACGGACACGGTCCAGATCCTGGATTTCGCGTCCACCGATGCGAGCGTCGAGCAGCTCTATCGCGGCTCCGAAGCCATCATCATTCGCTTCACCGGCAATAGCGCCGACAGCCTGACCGTGTTCGATGCGCTCTCGACCGATGCCAAGGGCATCGAGAGCTACGTCTTCGCCGACGGCGTGACCTGGACCAAGGAAACCCTGAGGGAGTTGCTCGGCAACCGCGCGCCGACAGCCGTCGGTGACGGCTTCTTCTCGGTCACGACCGGCGTCGAGCTTGTCATCACGGCGGCCGACATCCTGCGCAACGACTTCGATGCCGATGGCGACGCGCTGACCATCATCGGCGTCGACGCTGGGACTTCCGGCGTCGCCACCATCGATGCCCAGGGCAACATCCGCTACACCGCGACCAACGGCTATTACGGTTCGGCCTCGATCACCTACACGATCGCGGACGGCCATAATGGCTTTGCCACGGCCTCGATCGACCTGCGCGTGCGCCCGGTCGCGACCGCCTATCCGGACAGCGGCTTCACCGTTGCGGAAGACGGCTCGCTGGTGATCCGCGTCGAGCGGCTGCTGGCGAACGACCTCGACGGCGATCGCATGATCGTCGGCCAGGTGATCGGCGCGGTGAACGGGTCGGTCGCGCTGTCGAGCGATGGCAACATCTCCTTCACGCCGAACGCCAATTTCAACGGCACGGCCGAATTCACCTATGTGGCCAACACCCCCGAGGGCGGCCGCGCCGAGGCCAAGGTCGTCATCCAGGTGACGCCGGTCAATGACGCACCGGTCGCCCATAACGATACCGCCCAGGCGATCGCCGAGGGCACGACCTTCACGCTCGATCCGAGCACCTTGCTCACGAACGACACGGACGTCGACGGCGACGGGCTCACCATCCAGTCGGTGCAGTCCAATGCTGACGTCGCCGTGACGATCGGGGACGACGGCCTCATCCATGTCGCGCCGCGCTCCTATTTCTGGGGCAATACCTGGTTCGACTACGTCATCGCCGACTCCAGCGGCGCGACCTCGACGGGCCGCGTGAGCTTCGCGGTCACGCCGGTCAACGACGCGCCGGACCTGCATGACGATCGCTTCGAGACGACCGATGCCGGCGATCCGATTCGCGAAGACAATCCGATTGTCATCAGCGCCGCACGCCTGCTTGCCAACGATCTCGAGCACGACGGCGAGACGATGACGATCACGGCCGTCCGCAACAGCCATGGCGGCCATGCGACGCTGCTGGAAAACGACACGGTCCTCTTTACCCCGACCACCGATTTCAACGGCGATGCGTGGTTCGAGTATCAGGTCGACGACGGTCATGGCGGAACCGCCTGGGCGCGCGCGACGCTCGCTTACCAGGCGGTCAACGACCTGCCGGTCGCGCGCAACGACAGTTACACCGACGTAGCCTTGCCGATCCTGCGCGGCCTCGAAGACAATGCGATCGAGATTCCGATCATCGAGCTCCTGAAGAACGATTTCGATCCGGAAGGATTCTCGGTCCAGTTCGAGAGCGCCGGCAACGCCGTCCATGGCGATATCGAGATCACCGACCACGGCACCATCATCTTCCGGCCCGACGCCGACTTCTGGGGCGAGGCGACCTTCAGCTACCTCGTTAGGGACAATGAAGGCGCAGTCGACGGCGCCACGGTGACGATGTGGTTCGAGAATGTCGGCGACGCCGCGCCGGTCGCGCGCCGCGACGTCATCTATGTCAACGAGGATATCCCGTTCGTCATTCCGATTTCCGAACTGCTGGCCAATGACAGCGACATCGATCGCGATCCGCTCCGCATGCTGGGCTGGCGTCTGTCGACGCAGCTCGATGCGCTGATCTTCGGCGGCGACGCCGGGCAGCCACTGAACGGCACGATCGAGTATGACGGTAACGGCAATCTGGTCTTCACGCCCAACCGCGACGCGAGCCAGAGCTCGGGCTTTATCTACCGGGTCACCGACGACGCCGACGGCGAGGCCGAAGGCTATGTCGACATCATCGTGGTGCCGACCAACGACGATCCGACCGTCGGGCAGGACGATGGCTTCGTGACGCAGCTCGATGCGCCGCTGGTGCTGCGCGTCAGCGACCTCCTGAAGAACGACTACGACACCGAGCAGGCCGACCACGACGGCGACGGCGTGATCGATGACGACCTCGACAACCCGAACCGCGCGCGGCCGACCTTCGTCGGCATCGACGGCGTCTTTGATGCGGACGCGCTTGCGCTGGGCCAGCGCGTGCCGCGCGGCACGGCCGAGATCGTCGACTGGAACGGCGAGAAGTTCATCGTCGTGCACTTCGCCGCCGGCTTTACCGGCCGTGTTGCGGTCGAATACCGCATCGCCGACGCCGACGGTGCGACCGACACCGGCTTTGCGATGGCGTCGGTCGCCGACAGCTATAACGGACTGCTGCGCGGCACCCTGAAGGCGGACTACCTTGCCGGCACAGATGGCGCCGACCTGATCCAGGCATTGGCCGGCAACGACTTCATTCTGGCCGGCGAAGGCAACGACACGATCGAGGCCGCCAGCGGCGACGATCGCATCGATGCGGGTGCCGGCGACGACTGGATCGACGGCGGCGACGGCGCCGACCACATCACGGGCGGCGACGGCTACGACACGGTCAGCTTCGCGAACTCCGATATCGGCCTTCGCGCCGATCTCGAATCCCGCGTCGGCCAGGGCGGCTACGCGCAGGGCGACACCTATATCGGCGTCGAAGCGCTCGTCGGCTCGCAATTCAACGACGAGCTCGGCGGCGATGCCGGCGACAACCGGCTCGAAGGGCGTGCCGGTAATGACCTCCTCGAGGGGCGCGGCGGCAACGACACCCTGCTGGGCGGTGATGGCAACGATCTCCTGAACGGCGGAGCAGGCGCCGACATGCTCGCCGGTGGGGCCGGTAGCGACACGGCCGACTACAGCTTCGGCGCGACTGGCGTCTCGATATCGCTGGCGGCGGGCACCGCCCATGGCGGCGATGCCGAAGGCGACGTCCTGACTGACATCGAGAACCTGACCGGCACAGATGCGGGCGACGTTCTGGAGGGCAATGCCGCCGCGAACGTCCTGTCGGGTGGTCGCGGCAACGACATCCTGACCGGCGGCGCCGGTGATGACACCCTGATCGGCGGGCGTGACGCGGACCAGCTGATCGGCGGCGACGGCGTCGATATCGCCGACTACACGCTATCGGCCGAAGCCGTGATCGTCGACATGGCGAACGGCGCCGCCGGCGGCGGCGACGCCTTGGGCGACACGTTCTCCGGCATCGAGATCGTCCAGGGCTCGTACCAGAACGACACGATCCGCGGCGACGGTGGCGACAACCGCATCCGCGGCGGGCGCGGCGCCGACATCATCGACGGGCGAGGCGGTTTCGACATCGCCGATTACAGCCGTGCCGATGAAGGTGTAGGCGTCAATCTTTCGACCGGCCTCGGCACGTCAGGGGAAGCTGCCGGCGACCAGCTCACCTCGATCGAGATGCTCGTCGGCTCGCTCTGGGCCGACCAGTTCATCGGCAGCAGCGGCGATGACCGGTTCCAGGGCCTTCGCGGCAGCGACACGATCGCGGGCGGGGCGGGCTCTGACACCTATCTGTTCGGATTCGACGACGGCGCGGATGTCATCGCCGAGCAGGGCGCGGAAACCGACATCGACCGCCTGGTGCTGTCCTCGCCGCTCGCGCCGAAGGACGTTTCGGTGATCCGCGAGGGCAACGATCTGCTGCTCGAGTTCGAACGGCAGGACGGCTTCCTCGTCGACACCGTGCGCGTGACCGACCACTTCCTCGGACGTGAAACCGGCATCGAGGAGGTCGTCTTCGGCAACGGAACGGTCTGGACCCGTGATCGGATCGACGAGTTGCAGCAGCTTGGCCGCTTCAACGCCGCCGACGATATCGTGCACCTCGCCATCGAGGACGTGCCTGTCATCATTGACCCGGCCACCCTGTTCGACAACGACGGCGACATCGATATCGCAAACCTCACGCTCGTGGGTGTCGGCCAGGCGGTGAACGGCTCCGTGCATGTGCGCGAGGACGGCAGGATCGAGTTCCTCGGCGCGCCGAACTACAACGGCGACGCATTCTTCTCCTATACGGTGCGCGACCAGTTCGGCCGCGAGTCCACCGCCCGGGTCGAAGTCAATCTCTCGGCCGTCAACGACGCGCCGACGGCGGTTAACGACGCGCAGGTCCATGGGGTCGAGGATCAGATCCTGCGCATCCGGATCGATACGCTGCTCGCCAACGATTTCGATGTCGATGGCGACGCCAACCTCGAAGAGCTGCGCATCGTTTCGATCGCGCCGCTGACCAATTTGGCCGGAGAGGCGATCGACGGCTACAAGCACGCCGACTACCGGTTCGAAGCCAGCAACGTCAGCGCGAAGATCGACGGCGACTATATCGAGTTCACGCTGCGCCCGGATTATTTCGGCGCGGCCGGATTCATTTACACGCTGACGGATGCCAGCGGCGCCACCTCGACGGCCAAGGTCGAGATCTCGATCGCGCCGGTCAACGACGCGCCGCGCGACCGCGACACCTATCGCTGGATCCGCCTCGGTCAGGACACGACCGTCACCGTTGCCGACCTGATGGCCAACACCTTCGACATCGAGGGCGACAGCTTTACCTTCGTCGGCCTGCATGGCGGCATCGACGGCAATCCCGGCAACAATGGCGGCGTTATCTTCGACGAGGCGACCGGCACCATCACGTTTACGCCCTGGTCGCTCGGTCTCGCGAGCATCGAATACGATGTCATCGATGCGCGCGGCGCGGCGGCGACCCTGACCTACGACTTCAAGGTCAAGCCACTCAACGACGCGCCGAAGGCTCATAACGACTACGGGTTCAGGACGCTCGAGGATCAGGTCCTCGTCATCGACCCCGCGACGATCCTTGCCAACGACACCGATGAAAACAATGACACGCTCGTCATCGACAGCATCGCCCGGTTCGCCGACGGCGGTAAGGTCCGCCTGCGCGCGGACGGCATGATCGAGTTCCGGCCGACCGCCGACTACAACGGCGCGGCCGGATTCGAATACACGATCAGCGACGGCCGTGGCGGCACCGCGACCGCCTATGTCGCCATTACGGTCATGCCGCGCAACGAGGTTCCGATCGTGCGCAATGACTTCGTGAGCGGACTGGAAGACGGGCCGCTCTTTGTCATCCCCGGCGAGGCCTTCGGCAACGACATCGATCAGGACGGCGACGTGCTGTTCTTCAAGCGCACCACCGTGCTTGGCATCGTCGATCACCGCTACCTCTCCGCTGATTTCGAGGTCAGCGCGGCCATGGCCGACGGCTCGGCGCTGCCGTCGTGGCTCCATTTCGATCCCGGCACCATGCGTTTCACCGGAGTGGCTCCGGCGGGCATGGATCCGGTTTCCGTCGACGTCTGGATCAGCGATCCCGCGAACGGGCGGGTGTTCAATACGCGGTTCGAACTGACCGAGAGCAACGTTTCGGAAGGCTTCGACGCCCGGACGGATGTCCTTGAAGGATACGAAATCCGGTCTCCGTTCTCGGTCAATTACGAGTTCAGCGCTGCTGACCTCGACGAAAACACCACTGTTACGGCGGCTCTGGCCGACGGCACGGCGCTGCCGTCCTGGCTCAGCTTCGACGCCGAGACGCTGCAATTCGTCGGGATACCCCCCGAAGGGACCACCGATCCGATCGACGTTCGGATCACCTTCACGCGTCCGGCCGAGGGCGGTGGCGATCCGCTGACCTTCACGGACAGCGTGACGCTCGATCCGGCCGCACTGCCGGCCGGCGTCACCTATGACAGCCAGCTCGCGCTGTTCGACACCAGGAACGGGACGATTTCGGCCTCGATCGCCGGCGGCCGTCCGCTGCCGGAGTGGCTGTCGTTCGATGCCGCCACGCGCACGGTCAGCCTTTCCGGCTTTGAGCCGGATGAGGATGCACAGCTGGCGCGCCTGCAGGTCGTATTCACGCCGGCGCCGCGCGTGCTCCCGGATGGGACCTATGCGTCGAGCGATCGTGGCTTCACGCTGGAATTCGTCATCGATCCGCAAGGCGATCTCGAAAGCCAGATGGATGCGATCAACCAGGCGCTGGAAGGCAATGCCTATTTCGCAGACCAGGGCTTGTTCGCGCTCGACCTGAAGGGGGCGGGTGCAATTACGGCGACGCGCGAGAGCGGCGCGCCGCTCCCCGATTGGCTGACGTTCGACGCCTCGACCTTCACCTTCTCCGGCATCCCGTCGCCCTCCTGGATCGGCGCCGTGCCGGTCCGCCTCGATATCGCAGGGGGTAACGGCCACCCGGCCATGTCGGTGATCACCGAAGCCGTGGTCGACGATACGTTCCGCATCATTGAGATCAGCGCCTCTGCAGTGCTCTCGCCCGAGCAGATTCGCCTGCTGGTCCCGGCGGATTTCAACGGCACCGTCGTGCTCCGCTATGACGCGACCGACGAGAAGGGCGGCACCTCCTCGAAGCCGGCGCTGATCTTCTACGACATCAAGCCGACGCGCGAGCGCCCGGACGCGGCCACCGACGCCCTGACGGGACGCGAGGGCGAAATCACCCGCTTCGCAGTGACCGACCTCTTGCGCAACGACTTCGATCGCGACCGCGATGCGCTGCGCATTGTCTCGCTGGGCCAGCCGGGCAACGGTTCGCTCGTCATCGAGCTCGCCCATGTCGAGATCGTGCCGCCGGCCGGACTTGGCCAACTCGACGGTGCAGTCTGGAGCGCGACGCTGGCTAACGGCTCGGCCTTGCCGTCCTGGCTCACGATCGACAGCGCGACCGGGATACTCTCGGGCGACGTGCCGCTGGCTTTTGCCGCGAGCCTCGATATCCGCTTCACGCGGACGCTGGAGGGCGCCAGCCAGAGCGAAACACTGACGCGGGCCTTCGACGGCAACGCCGGCGCCTATGCCGTCTATACGCCGACGGGTTCGTTCTCCGGCGATGACGGCTTCAGCTATGTCGTCACTGATGACCGCGAGGGTACGTCGACCGGTACGGCCATCGTGCATGTTGCGGCCTTGAACGATCCGCCGACCCCCGTCGAGGATATTGTCGCGGCCGTCGAGGATACGCCGCTTCTGATCGACCCGCAGACCCTGCTGGCCAACGACTTCGATGTCGACGGCAATCCGGTCCGCTTCGTCGATGTCGTCAACGCGAGGCACGGCACGGTCAGCTTCGACGGCACGCATATCGTGTTCACGCCGGACCACAATTTCGAAGGCGTCGCTTCGTTTGAATACATCGTCACCGACGACACCCACGGCTCAAGCACCGGCAAGGTGAAGGTCAACGTCGCCTCTACCAACCGCGCTCCGATCGCCGCGACTGACGTGTTCGAGATCGACGAGGACACGCCGTTCGAATTCACGACGGCGCAGTTGCTCGGCAACGACAGCGACCTTGACGGCGACAGCATCACATTCCAGTCGTTGTCGCGGAGCGCCAATGGCGGGCGCATCGTCGAGTTGCCGGGCGGGCGCTGGCAGTTCGTTCCGAACGAAAACCTCAGTGGTCCGGTGAGCTTCAGCTATACCGTCACCGACGGACGCAAGACCTCGACCGGAACGGTGAGGTTCGACATCGCCGCGGTAAACGATGCTCCGATCGCCAATGCCGACGGGGCAGGGACGGGCAATGATCCCGAGGGCGTCTTCAGGACGAAACAGGACCAGGCGCTCGTTATCGACTTCGCCGCGTTGATCGCCAACGACCGTGACGTCGAAAGCGACAGCTTCGAGATCGTCGAGATCTTCGACGGCGACCAGGGCACGGTCATTCGCGTAGGCAACACGGCCGTCTTTACGCCGGATGCCGGCTACATCGGCGATGCGGGCTTCCACTACCGCGTCACCGACAGCCATGGCGCCACCAGCGTCGGCTATGTGACGCTGCTCGTTGCGCCCGACGTCCCGCTGCCGATCCCGGTGTCGGATATCGGATTCGAAGTGCTCGAAGACGGCTTTATCGACATCGATCCGGCCGCCCTGATGGCGAACGACTACGCGCCCGAGGGATCGACGCTGATTTTTGTCGGTATCGAAGGTGCGGAGCTGCTTGCGAACGGCAAGTATCGCGTCACGCCGGCCGCCGACTTCAACGGCGAACTCGTGCTGCATTACTCGATCAAGAACGAGCAGGACTTCGCGGTCTCAACAACCGTCACGATCAACGTCCTGGCGGTCGCCGACGCGCCGGTCGCGCGCCCGGACGCGCTGGAAATCGGCGAAGACACGCCGCTGACGCTGTTTGCCAGCCAGCTGCTTGCCAATGACAGCGATGCCGACAAGCAGGCCTTCGTCCTCACCCGGATCATGAACGCCACGGGCGTCACCGTCACGGATCTCGGCTTCGGCCAGCTCCGCATCACGCCGGATGCCGATTTCACCGGACCGGCCTGGTTCGACTACGAAATCGAGGACAGCGCCGGCCTCAGCGCGACGACCCGCGTCAATATCGTCGTGACGCCGGGCAACGACGCCCCGTTGATATCAGCCGTTCCCGTGCTCAAGGGCACCGAGGATCAGCATTTCATCGCGACCCTGCCGGCGGGCTTCGTCACCGACGTGGATGGCGACGCCTTGTTGGTCGAAATCCGGGGCAAGGATGGCACCGCGCTGCCGTCCTGGCTGCAATACGACCACCTGACAAGGACGCTGAGCGGCGATCCGCCCGCCAACTTCAATGGCGCGATCCAGCTCGAAATTGCCGCTTCGGATGGAACGGCGCAGAGTGTCCGCGAGCTTCTCGTTTCGATCGCGCCGGTCGGCGACGCGCCTGCTATCGCGAGCCCGATCAGCGATGTCGCCGTGGACGAGGATCAGGCGTTCTCGATCCCGCTCCCGACCGATGCGTTCGCGGACGCCGATGGCGACGCCTTGACCTTTACGGTGGCGCTCGCGGACGGTTCACCGCTGCCGTCCTGGATTTCCGTGTCGGGCGGTCAGCTCGTCGGAACGGCGCCGGAGAACTTCAACGGCGATATCGAGATTGCGGTCACGGCCAGCGATGGCTCGCTGTCGGTCACTGGCAATTTGCGGCTGACCGTCCGGGCGATCAACGACGCGCCGGTTCAGATCCGGCCGCTCGAGGACCAGGCTGGCGTCCAGGGCGAACCCCTCGATGTGGCGCTCGACATGACGGCGTTTACCGATATCGACGGCGACACGCTGACGTTTACCGCCCGCCTGGCCGACGGAAGTCCACTGCCTTCATGGCTCAGCTTCGACGGCGTGCGCTTCACCGGCACCCCGCCGATGGATCAATACGGAGATATCGACATCGAGGTTTCGGCCAGCGACGGCTCGGTCTCGGTGAGCGATACCTTCCGGCTGACCGTCACGCCGGCCAATGACGCGCCGGTGGTGGCAACGCCGCTGGCTGACGTGGTCTCGCCAAGGAACGTCGCGATCACGATCACGATCCCGGCCGGCAGCTTCACGGACATCGATGGCGATCCGTTGACCTTGACGGCGACGCTTGCCGACGGAAGTGCGCTGCCCGCCTGGCTCAGCTTCGACGGCGTGCGCTTTACCGGAACGCCACCCACCAACTTCAGCGGTGTGTTCGACATCACGGTGACGGCCAGCGATGGCACGCTGTCGGCGAGCGACGTGTTCCGGCTGACGATCCCGGCGGTGAACAACGCACCTGTCGTTTCGATCCCGCTGTCCGATGTCGCCGCGGTCGAAGACTCCGCCGTGTCGATCACGATCCCCGCCGGTAGCTTCACGGATGTCAACGGCAATGCGCTGACCTATACGGCGAAGCTCTCCAGCGGCGCTGTGCTGCCGGCCTGGCTGAGCTTCGACGGGACGCGATTCACCGGCACGCCGCCGGCGAATTTCAACGGCGCGCTCAGCATCAGGGTCACGGCGAGCGACGGCGCATTGTCGGCGAACGACGTCTTTGTGCTGACCATCACACCGGTCAACGACGCGCCGGTGCTGGCCGTTCCGTTGTCCGACGTGACCACGACGGAAGACGCCGCGGTGTCGATCACGATCCCGACCGGCCGCTTCACCGACGCCGACAATACGCTGACCTATACGGCGACGCTTGAGGACGGCACGGCACTGCCGTCCTGGCTCACGCTCACCGGGACCAGGTTCACGGGCACGCCGCCGGCGAACTTCAACGGTGCGATCGACATCAAGGTCACCGCCAGCGACGGCATGGCCACGGCCAGCGACGTCTTCCGGCTGACGATCTCGCCGGTCAACGACAGGCCGGTGCTGACCGCGCTGCTATCAGACGTGACGATTGTGGAGGATACCCCGGTCTCCATCGTGGTCCCGGCCGGCAGCTTCACGGATGCCGAAGGCACTCCGCTGACCTACACGGCGACGCTCTCCACCGGCGCCGCTCTGCCGGCCTGGCTGAGCTTCGACGGCACCCAGTTCACCGGTACGCCACCTGCGAACTTCAATGGCGTGATCAATCTCAAGGTCACGGCCAGCGACGGCGCGCTGACGGTGAGCGACACCTTCGCGCTGACCATCACGGCGGTGAACGACGCGCCGGTGGTGGCTGTGCCGCTGTCCGACGTGACCTCGGCGGAAGATGCCGCGGTGTCGATCACGATCCCGACCGGCCGCTTCACCGACCCTGACAATACGCTGACCTATACGGCGACGCTTGAGGACGGCAGTGCGCTGCCATCCTGGCTCACGCTCACCGGAACCAAGTTCACGGGCACGCCGCCGGCGAACTTCAACGGTGCGATCGACATCGCGGTGACCGCCAGCGACGGCACGTTCTCGGCCACCGACGTCTTCCGCCTGACGATCTCATCTGTCAACGACAGGCCGGTTCTGACCACGCTGCTGCCTGACGTGACATTTGAGGAGGACACTCCGGTTTCGATCGCGATCCCGGCAGACAGCTTCACGGATGTCGACGGCACGCCGCTGACCTACACGGCGACGCTCTCGACTGGCGCCGCGCTGCCGGCCTGGCTGAGCTTCGACGGCACGCAGTTCACCGGCACGCCGCCGGCAAACTACAAGGGTGCGATCGACATCAAGGTGACCGCCAGCGACGGTTCACTCACGGTGGCCGACACCTTCCGGCTGACCATCACGCCGGTGAATGACGCGCCGGCCGTGACGGTGCCGCTCTCCGACGTGACTTCGGCGGAAGATGTCGCCGTGTCGATCACGATCCCGGCCGGCCGGTTCACCGATGTCGACGGCAATCCGCTGACCTATACGGCCAGACTGGCCGACGGCAATCCGTTGCCAGCCTGGCTCACCTTCAGTGGAACCCGGTTCACGGGCACGCCGCCGTTGAACTTCAACGGAGCGTTCGACATCGAGGTGACGGCCAGCGACGGCACGCTCACCGCGAGTGACGTGTTCCGTCTGACGATTGCGCCGGTCAACGACAAGCCCGTTGCCGCCATCGACGGTCCGCTCTCCGTCACCAACGGCGATACGCTGCTGATCGCGCGCGAGAGCCTGCTCGCCAACGACAGCGACATTGACGGCGATATTTTGACCATCATCTCGGTCGGCGCTGCGCCGAAGGGAACCGTGGTCCTCGACGTGGATGGTATCCACTACACGCCGGACTTCGGTTACGAAGGCGCCGACAGCTTCACCTATGTCATCAGTGATGGCGTAACGACAGCGACCTCTACGGTCCAGCTCACCGTCTCCAGCGCCTTCCAGAGCTGGGTGCAGGGAACCACCGGTGTCGACACGCTTGTTGGCAACAACGGTGCCCCGAACAGCATCTATGGCGGCGCCGGCAACGACACGATCACCGGCGGCGACGATGCTGACCGGCTTGCCGGCGGTGTCGGCAACGACACGCTCAATGGCAGTGACGGGGATGACGCGTTCTGGGGCATGACCGGCAATGACGCGATCAACGGCGGCAATGGCACGGATACGGCCTATTACAACGGCGTCGGATCGACCTACTCGATCGTGACGACGGGCGGCACCGTCCAGGTCACCGACAACCAGACGTCGGCGAACGGCAACGATGGGGTCGATACGCTATCGAGCATCGAGAAGCTGATCTTCCGCAACGGCGAGACCGTCATCCTCGCGGCACCCATCATCCTCGATCTGGATGGCAGGGGCGTCGAGACACAGACCGCCGCCCAGTCCGCGGCCAGGTTCGACATCGACGGTAACGGGATTGCCGACGACACCAGCTGGATCGGTGCTACGGAAGCCTTCCTGTTCCTCGACCGCGACCGCAACGGGACTGTGAGCGGTATCAAGGAGCTGAGCTTCATCGACGACGTCGCGGGCGCTCACTCCGATCTTGAGGGCCTGCGCGCCTTCGACAGCAATGGAGACCATATCCTCTCGGCCAGCGACGTCAGGTTCTCGGACTTCCGGGTGTGGCAGGACCGCAATGGCGATGGCATCGCCCAGAACGCGGAGATCCTGTCGCTGCTGCAAGCGAATGTGCGCTCGATCAACCTCGTGGCCACGCCGACGGAAGCTCAATGGCAGTTCGGCAGTACGGCGATCGTCAATCGCGGGCTCTACACCCGCACCGATGGCAGCACGATGCAATATGTCGATGCCGTGCTGACCCACGCGTCGGCCCCGCAGCAGCCGGCCGTCCCCGCTGTGGACTCCCCGACCGCAACACCACCGGCCTCGAACCTGGCTTCAGCGCTCGAAATCCTGGCCGGAAGCCCCCCGCGTTCGATCGGCGATTGGCTCGGGCTGCGTGCGTCACCGCTTGCGGACAGGGTGGGAGCGATCGCCGCCGGCGATTGGGCATCGACTCCGCCTCCGCATGCCGGCGACAATGGCGCGGCAAGTGCGCACCCTCCTGTCTCAGGCGATGCGGAGCATCTCCTCGCGCTGATGCGGCAGGATATGTCCGCGTTCGGTGCCAGGGTCGGTGATGCCGATCTCAACTGGCGCAAGGCCGAAGCATCGCGGCCGATGGACTTCTTCGCCTGACGCCGTCGAGGACGAACCGCAATCGCGGGGGCCACGGAAACGTGACCTCGCGATTGCCGATCTGTCGTCGGTGCGTTCGATCAAAGCGAACATCTTCGCCAATGGGTCGATTTGTTTCGAGGTCAGGCCGGTCGCATTAGTCGCGAGTGGAGGCGAACTGCGAAGGGTCGCGTGCCAGATGCTGGCCGGCCCCCTTGCGGCCGACCAGGGTGCCATCCGCGACGACCACCTCACCACGCACCAGTGTGGTCACGGGCCAACCGGTGACGCGGAGGCCCTCATAGGGCGTGTAATCGGGGCCGTGATGCAGGATGTCCTGGCTGATCGTCACCTCGCGCGTCGGATCCCAGATCGCGATATCTGCATCGGAGCCGATCGCGATCGTGCCCTTACGCGGGTAGAGACCATAGGTCTTGGCATGGTTGGTCGCCGAGAGGGCAACGAACCGGTTCAGATCGATTCGTCCCTTGACCACGCCTTCCGAAAACAGAATCGGCAACCGCGTCTCGACGCCGGGAATCCCGTTCGGCACCCAGCGAAAGCTGGTGCGGCCTTTCGGGGCGAGCTTTCCGGTCGTGTCGTAACGGAACGCGCAATGGTCGGAGGAGAAAACGCTGAAGATCCCTTGCTGCAATCCTTCCCAGCAGGCGACCTGGCTTGGGACATCGCGTGGCGGCGGACTGCAGACGTATTTGGTCCCCTCCATGTTGAGCCCCTCCATGTCCTTCTCGGTCAGGACGAGATATTGCGGGCAGGTTTCACCGAACACCTTGAGGCCGCGCTGCTGGGCACGACGGACTTCTTCCATCGCTTCGCGGTTGGAGACGTGGACGATCATCACGGGCACGTCGATCAGCTCGGCGAGGGCGATGGCGCGATGGGTGGCCTCGCGTTCGACGACAATCGGCCGGGATGCGCCGTGGAAATGCGGAGCGGTACGTCCGCCTCGCTCCAGGCGATCGGTGAGGAAACGGATGGCGTCGAAATTCTCGGCGTGGACCATGACCAGCGCGCCGGTCTCGCGGGCAACCGACATCACCTCGAGGATCTGGCGATCGCTGAGCGCCAGGTCTTCATAGGTCATGAATACCTTGAACGAGGTGTAGCCATCCTTGATCAGGGCCGGGAGCTCCTGGCCGAGGACCTGTTCGGTCGGGTCCGAAATGATCAGGTGGAAACTGACGTCGATGTAGCAATTGCCGTCAGCCTTGGCGTGATAGTCCCGCACCGCCTGCCGCAGGCTCTGTCCGCGTTCCTGCAGGCAGAACGGCAGCACCGTGGTGTTGCCGCCGAAGGCGGCGGAGCGTGTGCCGCTTTCGAAATCGTCGGCCATGACGATGCCCGGCCCGCTCGGCTGGGAAAAGTGGACATGGCTGTCGATGCCGCCGGGCAGGACCAGCCGGCCGGTAGCATCGATGGTCTGCCCCGCATCGCCGAGGCCGTGGCCGAGGGCTGCAATCCGTCCGTCCGATATCCCGACATCGCAGGCGAAGGTGTCGGACGCCGTCGCCACTGTGCCGCCGCGGATGATGGTGTCGAATGTCATGTCGCGCTCCGGTCCATCGGGTTCGTCGCCACAATGCAGCGCTGCTGCGTTCGCAGCAGCGCTCGCTGTCAGTTGGTGGGACCGTCGCCACGGATGACGAAAGTGGTGGCTTTCAGCTTGGTCATGCCGAACTTGTCGAACAGCTTGTCATAGGTGCCGTCGGTGCGGATGGCCGTCAGCGCGTCTGCCGCCGCCTGCGCCAGCAGCTTGTCGCGGAAGGCGAAGGTAATGTCGGTGCCGGCAATGTCCCTGACCCAGATCTTGGCGATGCCGCGCTGCTCGAGCGAGTTGGCGGTCTCGTTGATGTTGAGCGCAGCCTCGAGCTGCCCGGCGCGCAAGGCTGCCGAGGTCGCGGTAACCGTCGTGAAGGTGCGGAGGTCGATCTCCTTGAGGCCCTTCGCCACCATCGCGGTGTTGAACTCGCGCGCTTTGCGTTCGGTATAAGTCGCCGACTCGACGCCGACGATGCGGCCGGCGAGATCTTCGAACTTCTCCAGCTTCAGGCTCGATGCAGGATCGGTGTAGATGCTGATCGCCTGCTGCGCGTAGGGCACGAGGTACAGCATCTTCGAGCGCTCCTCGGTCCAGAACAGGCCGGTGTTGATGGCGTCGAAGCGGCCGGAGCGCAGACCCGGAATCATTGGCGGGAAATCCATCCGCAGGAACACCGGCTCGATGCAGATGCGTTTGGCGATTTCGCGCGCCAGTTCGACGTTGAGCCCCTGCAGTTCGCCCTTGTCGTCGATGAACTGCTGCGGTGGCAGGGTCGGATTGATCGACATCTGCCATTTGCCGGCTTCGATCAGGCTCGATGTCGGCACTTTTAGCGTGCAGCTCTGGGCGTGGGCTGTTGGGACGAGGCCGATCAGCACGGCCAGGGCGGAGAAGATACTGAGAAGTCGCATGACGTGAACCCCTTAAGTGAAAGTGAATAGGTGAGGCGGCGTTCCCGGGTCTGGTCGTCTTTTCGTTGTCTCGTTATGACGCGTCCGGCGTGGCGGATGCGCAATCGGGCTGGCGGGTCAGGATCAGCGAGGTATGGCGGGCTTCCGTCACCACCTCGTCGCGCTGGTTGATCAGCTCGAGTGCTTCGATGACGACGCCGCGCGCGGGGTTGCGGGTCGGCCGCTTCTCGACGAAGCGGAATCGCACGCGCAAGCGGTCGCCGGCGACCACCGGCGCCTTGAAGCACACGCCGTCCCAGCCGAGCGAGGCGACTGACGTCTCTTCATAGAGTTTCAGCTCCGACTTCAGCCCTTCCATCAGTGACAGGCCATACAGCCCATGCGCGATCACTGCCGGAAAGCCGCGGGATTTCGCGTAAGTAGCGTTGACATGCAGCGGATGATGATCGCGCGTGACGTCGGCGAAGGCCGCGATATCGGCTGGCGTCACGGTGTGTGCCGCGCTCTCGAACTGCGTGCCGGATTCGATATCTTCAAAGCGGAGATTGATCGGCGCGGTGGCTGTGGTTTCCATGGCGTGTTCTCAGGCGACCTTGCGCGGGCGAGCCGGCAGCTCAACGAAGCTCTGGCCGATTCCCATCGGCCCGGGCCGGAAGATGCGCAGGTCCATGTCTTTGAGGTCGGGGCTGATGCGCGGCCGGAATCCCATATGCGCCAGCACATCCTGTTCCAGGCGTACGCCCGGGGCGATCTCGGTCAGCGTCATGCCGCCATCCTCCAGCTGGAACACGGCCCGTTCGGTGACGTAGGAGACTTCCTGGCCGCGCTGCGCGGCCAGACCAGCACTGAAGCTGATCTGGCCGACCTGCGGCACGAATTTACGGAAGGCGCCGTCGCGGCGGATCGCCAGCCGCCCGTTTTCGACGGCGATGTCGAACTTGCCGCCGGTCATGGTGCCGCTGAAGATCAGCCGCTTGGCGTTCTGGGTGATGTCGATGAAGCCGCCCGAGCCGTCGCGGCGGTCGCCGAAACGGGTGACATTGACATTGCCCGTCTCGTCGACTTCCGCGAACGAGAGGAAGGCACAAGAGAGGCCACCGCCGTCGTAGAAATCGAACTGGTAGGCCTGATCGAGAATGGCGCGGGGATTGATGGCGGTGCCGAACTCCCGCGCATGGCCCGGTACGCCGCCGACCACGCCGGATTCCACGGTCAGGGTGATCAGATCCGCGATCCCTTCCTCGGCCGCGACATTGGGGATCATCGCGGAGATTCCGACGCCGAGATTGACCACGTCGCGCGGGCGCAGCTCGAAGGCGGCGCGGCGGGCGATCACCCGCCGTTCGGTGAGCGGCTCTGGCACGATCATCGCGACCGGTACACGGGTCTCGCCGCAGCGGGCGGGATCGTAGGCCGTGCCGTAGGTCTGCATCTGCCCGGGTTCGAGCACGACGTGGTCGATCAGGAAGCCGGGGATCTTGACCATCTGCGGATGGATCGAGCCGCGCTTGACGATCCGTTTCACCTGGCAGATCACCGTGCCGCCGGCATTGTGCACGGCCTGCGCGATCGAGAGATCCTCGCGCGTCGTGCCTTCGTGCTCCATGCTGACATAGCCGTCCTCGTCCGCCGACGTGCCGCGGATGATGGCGACGTTGGGAGGCGAGGGCGCGCGGTAGAGCAGCCATGATTGTCCATGCAGCTCGACAAGGTCGACCAGCGGCAGGGTGGTGCGTGCGTTCATGCGCCCCCCGTCCTGGCGCGGGTCCATGTAGGTGTTGAGGCCGACATGGGTCAGCACGCCGGGATGCTTTGCGGCCATGGCACGGCAGAGCTGGCTCATCACGCCTTGGGGGAAGTTGTAGGCGTCGATCAACTCGTCGCGCACCAGGCGCATGAACGGCACCTGCAGCCCGAAATTGCCGCCGACCACCCGCGCGATCAGGCCTTCATGCGCGAGATGGCATAGACCCTTCTCGGTCACCGCGCCGACGCCTGTGATGTTGATCAGCGTTAGCCCGTGCGGCCCGCCGCCGCCGAGGAAACGCTGCTCCAGCGCATCGAGAACGGCTTCCGCCACGCCGGTGCCGCCATTGCCGCCGACGATCAGCGTATCGGCGTCGCGTATCAGGCTCGCGGCCTGCGTTGCGGTGATGATGCTCAGCACGGGTGTACGCTCCAATTCATGCAGCTTCCTTCTCGACCTGGCGGGCGATGATGAGGCGCTGGATCTGGTTGGTGCCCTCATAGATCTGCGCGAGGCGCACGTCGCGGAACAACCGCTCGATGCGGTAGTCGCGTGAATAGCCGTTGCCGCCATGAATCTGCAGCGCGTTGGAGACGTGCTTCATCGCCATGTCGGTGGTGAACAGTTTGGCTTGCGCGGCTTCCTTGGCGATCGGCTCGCCGGCGTCGTGCAGGCGCGCGGCGTGGTGGATCAGCAATCGGGCGGCGGCGATGTCGGTCGCCATGTCGGCCAGCATGAACTGAATCGCTTGAAAACCGATGATCGGCTGGCCGAACTGCTTGCGGTCCCTGGCGTAGGCGGTGGCATCCTCGAACGCGGCCTGTGCCATGCCGAGCGCCATCGACGCCATCATCAAGCGGCTGAAATTGAAGTTGCTCATGGCCATCTTGAAGGCCTGGTTCTCCGGCCCCATCACGCTGTCGGCCGGCAGGCGCACGCCGGAGAAGGTGATCTGGCAATCCTCGAGGCCGTGCATGCCAAGGAGCTCTTCATTCTTGCCGCGCGCGATGCCCGGCAATTTGCCATCGACGAGCAGGCAGGAAATGGCGCGGTGTCCGGACTCGGCGCCGGTACGCGCGAACACCATGATGCGGTCGGCGACGCCGCCGAGTGTCACCCAGGCCTTGGTGCCGTCGAGCAGCCAGCCGTTGCCGTCGCGCACGGCTGATGTCCTGATGCCGGCGACATCGGAGCCGTGGTCGGGTTCGGAGACGGCGGTGGCGGGGATAATCTCGCCGTTCAGGATTTGCGGGATCAGCGCCTTGTGCGTCTCGGTGCCGTGCTGGTCGAAAAACAGCACCGCTTCGACAGGAATGGCGAAAGCGTTGGCCACCGCGCCCGAACAGCGCGCCAGCTCTTCCATGGCGATGCAGGCGGCGACCGCGTCGAGCCCTGCGCCGCCCGCGCCTTCGCGCAGGCAGATGCCGAACAGGCCGAGGTCGGCCATGCCCTTGTAAAGCGAACGGTCGAAGCGGTCGTCGCGATCGATCGCGGCAGCGCGCGGCAGGATCTCGGCCTGCGCGAAGCGACGCGCGGTGTCTCGCAGCGCTTTCTGGTCCTCGGTGTAGAAACGGTCCATGGCGTGTCGCTTCCCTCAGTCGCTGGCGAGCTTGGAATCGTGGGCGACCTCGTCCTTCTCGCGGTCGAAGAAGTACGCGGCGACATCGGCCCCCGGCACGCCATAGGCGTTGCAGACGCTTCGCGTCAGCGCAGCCGCGGCGGCACGGCGCTCGGCCTCGCTGCGGCGGAAAGCGTGCACCTTGAGCAGGATACGCTGGCCGGTGCCTTGTGATCCCATCTCTCCGGCATGGGCATAGTCGTCGGGAGCGATCGGCAGGAAATAGAGCGTGATCGTCTCCGCGCCGACGCCGAAGCTCGACATCAGGCCGTCGGTGATGGATCTGGCCAACGCGGCCTTGCTTTGAGGCGACGCAGGCGGCGCAAGGATTTCGACATAGGGCATCGGTCAGGCCTTCGCTCTGGACGATTTGGTTGCGGAGGATTTGCGTGGGGACGGATCGAACGGGCGGCAGGAATCGCGCTTCACCAGCCGGGCGCCGACGCGATATTCGCGCACGCCATCGGCGCCGTTGCCCTTGGCGTCCATGCGGTGCAGCAGGCGGTCGACGGCGAGGTTGGCAAGGTCGCTCGCGCCGTTGTCGACGATGCTGATGGCCGGGCGATGCCACTCGAACCAGGGCGAATGCTCGTAACAGAGCAACGAGAGATCATCGGGAATCGACAGGCCACGTTCGGCGATCACGCGCAGGACGCCGAGCGTCGCTTCGTGGTTGGCGACGAAGATCGCACTGGGGGGCTCGGCGAGATCCAGCAGCTTGCGACAGGAGGCGGCGCCGGTTTCCGGCTCGAAATGGCCGGCATGGATCAACGCGTCGTCCACTTGTATCGACGCTTCGCGCAACGCACGGACATATCCCGACAGTCGCTCCCGTCCTGATGTCGTGTCTGGACGGCCGACAATAAGGCCGATCCGTCGGTGCCCGAGCCCGATCAGGTACCGCGTGCCCACGAAGGCGCCTTCGGAATCGTCGGCGAGTACGGTCTCGAGATCTGTCCCGTCGTCGCGGCGCACCAGACAGACGATCGGGATTTCCTTTGCCAGAGCGGTCAGGCGGGCGCCGTTCTTGCCCGTGGGCACGACGATCAGTCCATCGACGCGATGGTCGGCAAGTGTCGTCAGCGTATCGCTTTCCAGCTGCGGATCGTCGCCGGCGATGCACAGCAGCATCTGGTAGCCGAGCGCCTTCAGCCGCGCCTGCACCACCTCGGCCATCACCTGGAACGACGCATTGGCGAGGTTGTGAACCAAAAGCCCCACCAGCCGCGACTGTCCGGTTTTCAGTCCGCGTGCGATCGGGTTGGGACGGTATCCGAGCTCGCGCGCAATGCGCGTCAGGCGCTGCTGGGTACGCTCGCTTGTCAATCCGCTGCCGCCTAGCGCGCGCGAGGCTGTGCTGATCGAAACGCGGGCCGCCAGTGCCACATCTTTGAGCGTGACGCTCATCAATCCTGCCGTTAGAATGGAAACGATTGCAAAACAGTATGGGCAGAAATTTGCGCGTGCAAGCCTAAATTTGAGATGGGTTTTGCCCAAATCAGCGCCAATACTGCAATCGTTTGCAGCATTGCGGTGGTCCGCGACAGGGGCCGCTGCTCGGGTTCACGTTGAGCAACTGGAAGTCCTGATGAAGACATTTCGCGGCACCTACACAGTCATGATCACGCCGTTCACGCCGGCCGGCGAGGTCGATGCCGAGGCGTTGCGGGACTTCGTCGATTGGCAGATCGAGCAGGGGATCCACGGGCTGATTCCGCTCGGCTCGACTGGCGAATTCCTGTCGCTCGACGACGACGAGAAAATTCTGGTGGCCGAGACGGTGATCGCCCAGGCGGCGGGTCGTGTGCCGGTGCTGATCGGGACCGGCGCGGAGGATACGCGGGAGGTGGTGCGCCTCAGCCGTCGTGCCGAAAAATTGGGCGCCGACGGCGTGATGATCATTCCACCGTTCTATTCGACGCCGACCGACGACGAACTCGTCCATCATTACAAAACAGTGGCTGATGCGATCTCGTTGCCCATCATGGTCTACAATAATCCCGCGACCGCCAATGTCGATCTCAAGCCGGCACTGGTGGCGCGGCTCGCCGAGATCGACAACTGTCTTTACATCAAGGAGTCGACGCTCGAGGTGACGCGCGTGCGCGACATCATCCGGCTGTGTGGTGACCGGATGACCGTATTCGGCGGCATCCTCGGCTTCGAATCTTTCGTGGAGGGCGCGCAGGGCTGGGTAGCGGTTGCCTCCAACGTGGCGCCCCAGGCCATGGCGCGCATCTTCAGCCTCGTCGCCGATGAAGGCGAGATCAATGCGGCGCGCAAGCTCTATCTCGATTATTTGCCGGTGATCGAATTCGTCGGCGGCCAAGCTTACGTCGCCGGCACCAAAGCGCTGCTCGGCCATATGGGCTTTTCTGTCGGCGTGCCCCGTCCGCCGCGTCTGCCATTGCCGGCCCCGCAGGACGCGGCCGCGCGGGCATTGGTAGCGAAGTTCGGCCTGGTCTGGCCAGGGGCAATGGTTTCATCAAGGCAGGTCGCCGGCTGAGGAAAAGGGCGCGCATATGATCGCAGTAGCTCGTCACAGGCACAGCGCGCTTCCACGGCGCGAGCGATCATGAGTGATCGGATGAAGAAACCCGATCTGCGCGGCGTCACGGTCGCCACCGTGCTGCCATTCAACGACGACCTGACGATCGACTGGGAAGGCTACGCCCGGCTGCTCGATTATTGCGCCTGCCCGGATGGCATCGCGGCCGTCTTTGTCAACGGGCATGCGGGTGAGGGCGCCTCGCTGTCGGACGAAGAGCGCCAGGCGGTGATCGCGCGAACCCGAGCCCATATCAGCGAGAAACCGCTGCTTGCCGGCATCATTGCGCACTCGACCGCCGACGTCATCAGCCAGGCTCGGCTCGCCGAGGCCGCCGGTGCGGATTGTGCGGTCTTGTTCCCGCCTCCCGCGCTCGGCGGCGGTGCATCCGCCACGTCGCGTGCGCCGGTCGCCTTCGTGCGGGCGGTCAGCGAGGCAATCGCAATCCCGGTGTCGATCTTCCAGTATCCGGTGGCGTCCGGTTCTGGTTATTCGCCGCAGACGCTCGCCGAAATCGCGGCCATCGACCGCGTGATCGCCGTCAAGGAAGGCAGCGATACGATGCTCGCCTATGACGAGAACCGGCGGGCCGTGAAAAAAGCCGATCCGGAGGTCGCGGTCTTGCCTTCGAATTACAACTGGTTCTTGCCGCAGCTCGCTGTCGGTGGCGACGGCATCCTGTCCGGGCTCGTCAGCCTGGCGCCGCATCTGTTTATCGAACTCTGGCAGGCGTCGGTCGCCGACGACCTCAAGGCGATGCGCGCCGTGAATGAGCGCCTCTATCCGATCGTCAAGGCGATTTACGGTCCGGCACCGATCGTTGACATGCATACGCGCATGAAAGCGGGCCTCAAAGCACTAGGCCTGTTCCGTAACGCTGATCCGCGGCCACCGCTGCTGCCGGTCCTGCCCGGACTTTACGACGCCATCGCAACGACGATCGGTGCGGCGCGCCGCGCCGGCGACATTCGCCCGACTTGAGGATGTCATCATGTCCGACGAAGCCTTCATCGATATCGTAGCTCCCGACGGCGGCACAAAAATTGCTGCCGAACGGTATCTGATCGGAAAGCCATCCGCCTTCGAAGCCAGCAGCTGGCAGATGAACTCGCTCAGCCAGGCGCTTGCAATCGTCGGCCCCGGTCCAGCCTGACACATGGAGATGAGCCGATGACCCATTTCAATCCGGCGGCCTGCGTCGATTACTTCTTCAATTTCTTCCTGATGAAGGGCGTACTCGTCACCATCGGCTTGACGGTTGCGGGCGTCGTCGGCGGGCTCATTCTGGGGATGGGCATCGCGCTGATGCGGATGTCATCCAATCCTGTGCTCAGCGGTTTTGCCCGGTTCTACATCTGGTTCTTTCGCGGCACGCCGTTATTGATCCAACTCGTGGTGATCTACAGCGGCCTGCCGCAGCTCGGCATCAAGTTCAGCGTGATCACCTGCGCCCTGGTTGGATTGATCCTCAATGAAGCCGCGTATCTTGCGGAAATCGTTCGCAGCGGTTTCATGGCGGTGGCTGCCGGGCAGCGCGAAGCCGCCTGGGCCCTGAGTCTGTCGAGATGGGTGACGTTCCGGCGTATTACGCTTCCGCAAGCCTTTCGCCTGATGATCCCGCCGCTCGGCAACTCCATCAATTCGCTCCTGAAGGCGACGTCGCTCGCCTCTGTCATCTCGGTCGAGGAAATCATGCGCCGAAGCGACATGCTGATGCAGGAGCATTTTCAGATTCTTGAAGTCTATGCGGCCGCCACCGCCTATTACCTGATCCTCACCTCGGTCTGGGATGTGGCTCAGCGCCGCCTTGAAAAACACTTTGGCCGTTCGAGCGCGGCAAGATCGCGAAGAGCCAACGCCACAGCGCCGCCGACGCAAGCCGGTCTCGAGGCCAGAGCATGAAAGTGTCGAGGGGAGATTGTGCGAGGAACCAAACTCCGGTCGCGACGAGCAGTTCCGGTTCGCGCGCCACTTAAGGAAACGCATGGATGGCAACCGATATTGACGATGTACAGAAGCAGCCCCGCCAAGGCGAGGTGGCTGCGGTTCGGATGGAGGCGGTCTACAAGTACTACGGCGATTTCACCGCCTTGAACGAGATCGATCTCAAGGTCGCCGGTGGCGAGAAGATCGTGATCTGCGGCCCGTCCGGTTCGGGGAAATCGACCCTGATCCGCTGCATCAATCATATCGAAAAGCACGACCAGGGGCTGATCTATGTGAACGGCACCGAGCTCGATGATCAGCGCAAGAACATCGACGCCATCCGGCGGGATACCGGCATGGTGTTCCAGAGCTTCAACCTGTTCCCGCACATGACGACCCTGGAAAACTGCATCCTGGCGCCGATGACGGTGAACGGCATGACGAAGGAAGAGGCGAAGGACATCGCCATGCACTTCCTGACCAAGGTTCGAATCCCGGAGCAAGCCGAAAAGTTTCCGGGGCAGTTGTCGGGCGGACAGCAGCAGCGCGTCGCCATCGCGCGCGCGCTCTGCATGCGGCCGAAGATCATGCTGTTCGACGAGCCGACGTCGGCGCTTGATCCGGAAATGGTCAAGGAAGTACTGGAGACGATGAAGAAGCTGGCGGAAGAGGGCATGACCATGCTCTGCGTCACCCACGAGATGGGCTTCGCCCGCGAGGTCGCGGACCGGATCGTATTCATGAATGAGGGAAAGATCGTCGAGCAAGCGGCTCCGGAAAACTTCTTCAATCATCCGGCGTCCGAGCGGGCGAGGACATTCCTCGACCAGATCCTGCATTAGTTCGTAGCTCTCGCGCTTGAACGAGAGAGACCAATCGGCACCGAGTGAAGACGAAGCCAGACGACCTGGCGAGCAAAGCCCGACTTCGCTCTTCGTCTCCGCGGGCGCCGCCGAAGGCTGCGTCGAAGCCAGCTCGAATGCCTGAGCGCTTCGGTTTTCATTATCCGGGTATGCACGGAGGAGCCGGAAGCAATCGGTCCAATTCCGCGCGCCAAGCCATCCTGATTGACGTGAACGAGCAGATCGCTTCCGATTCGGCGAATGGTTTCGTCGCGAAACGTAATCATTTCGCGAAATTTCCAGGTTGTATCAACGTGCAAGAGCGGGAAGGGAAGCTTGGCCGGAAGGAACGCCTTGATCGCCAGATGCAGCATGACGCTTGAATCTTTGCCGATCGAGTACAGCATCACCGGCTTTCTGAACTCGGCAATGACTTCGCGCATGATCTCAATTGATTCCGCCAAAGGCCTCGTCTGGCTCGGCGGCAATCTCGACAGGTCCGGTTATTCTTTCCACTTTAGAAGGCTTCAAAACTAGCGAGCGTGTTGTCGCAGTCCCGGATAGGTCACGCGTCGGTCAACCCAAGCGAGAGTTGCAAGGAAGATCAGGGGCGATCCATGGATCAAGAGCCGGTCGCGGTTTCGATGGTACTCGCTTTGCAACGCTCCTCAGGGAAAGCCGCGTCGGCGCTCGCGCAGCTTGCGGAAGTCATCGCCCGCGTGGTGTGAGGAGCGTGTCAGCGGCGTGGCCGACACCAGCAGAAAGCCCTTGGCGTAGGCGATCTTTTGATAGGCCTCGAACTCGTCAGGGGGAACGAAGCGGGCGACCGCATGGTGCTTGCGCGTGGGCTGGAGATACTGGCCGATGGTCAGGAAATCGACGTCGGCGGAGCGCAAATCGTCCATCAATTGCAGCACCTCGCTCCGGTCTTCGCCGAGGCCGACCATGATGCCGGACTTGGTGAAGATCTGTGCGTCGAGTTCCTTCACGCGCTGCAGCAGCCGGACCGAATGGAAATAGCGCGCGCCCGGCCGCACCGTCAGATATTTCGACGGCACGGTCTCCAGATTATGGTTGAACACGTCGGGTTTCGCTGCAACCACCGTTTCGAGTGCGCCGCGCTTACGCAAGAAATCCGGGGTCAGGATTTCGACCGTCGTACCTGGGCTTGCCGCGCGGATGGCCGCAATCGTCGCGGCGAAATGCGCCGCACCTCCATCGGCAAGGTCGTCACGATCGACCGAGGTGACGACCACATGTTCCAGTCCCAGCTTGGCTACCGCTTCGGCGACCTTGACCGGTTCATCCGTATCGAGGGCACCTGGCAGGCCAGTGCGCACGTTGCAGAAAGCGCAGGCGCGGGTGCACGTGTCGCCCATGATCATGAAGGTCGCGTGTTTCTTCGCCCAGCACTCGCCAATGTTCGGACAACTGGCTTCCTCGCAGACGGTCACGAGCTTGTTCTCGCGCACGATGCGCTTCGTCTCGGCCCATTCGGCCGAGCCGGGAGCCTTGACGCGGATCCACGCAGGCTTGCTCTGCAAGGGCGTGTCGGGTCGTTTGGCTTTTTCGGGGTGACGCGGCTTGTCCGGCCGCATCCCGGCTCGCGGATCGCTGTTGAGGAGATCGAGTATGACGGTCATTTGGTCAGCCTCGTGAGTGCGGCAGCTCGCGGACATTCGGCTATCCAAACGAAGTTCGTCAATTCGATTCTTCGTCTTCCCACCAGCGACCCCTCGCGACCGGTCGCTGCGTTGCGCGGGCGCTGCTGCCTCGATCGCGCAGGCCGGTTTCCGACTTCGAGCCGTGCATTTGGAACCCGTCGCCGCGCCGGTCCGACATTTCGGGTGATCCGTCCGGTTGGTTTTCCGGAGCTTCAGACAGATTCGAGCCGATCGCCCCCGAGGGCGCGACCGCTTGTATCGCAATCTCAAGCAAAATGAACGGCATGCGCGCGATTGGCTGCGCTTTTCGTGGTCTGGCACGAATGCTGCTTAGGTAATCGGCAAAAGAAGCATCCGCAAAAGAAGCGGAAGCTCAAGAACAGACAAAGCGAGGGGACGTTCAGATGCCAGCCAGTATTCAACTCATCACCTAGAGCGCCGGGCGATTTCGCCTGTGCGGCATTGCGCGTTTCCGCAGTACGCGGAGCGCAATGAACGTTGACGCTTGTTTTCGGCTTGGCCTGCAATGGAGAAGGTAATGAAGGTCGCGGACGCGCATGATCTGGATCCGCTGGAAACCCGGGAGTGGCTGGATGCCTTGTCGGCGGTCCAGGGCCATCGCGGCAATGACCGCGCCGGGTTCGTCGTCAACGCTGTGATCGACGCCGCGCGCAGCGGCGGCCTCAGCATTCAGCAGACGCTGACCACCCCCTACTGCAACACGATCCCGCCGGATCAGCAGCCGGCGCTGCCAGGCGATCGCGCAATCGAGCACAAGCTTCGCTCGATCATCCGGTGGAATGCGCTTGCAATCGTTCTGCGCGCCAACAAGGAAAGCTCGGAGCTTGGCGGCCATATCGCGAGCTTCCAGTCGGCGGCGACACTCTACGACATCGGCTTCGGCCATTTCTGGCACGCGCCGACCGAGAAGCATGGCGGCGACCTCATTTTCGTCCAGGGGCATTGTTCGCCGGGCATCTATGCACGCGCCTTTCTCGAAGGCCGCTTGAGCGAGGAGCAATTGCTCGGCTTCCGGCAGGAGACCGCGGGTGGCGGATTGTCGAGCTATCCGCACCCCTGGCTGATGCCGGACTTCTGGCAGTTCCCGACGGTGTCGATGGGGCTTGGGCCCCTGATGGCGATCTATCAGGCGCGGTTCCTGAAATATCTGGAGAACCGCCATCTGGCCGAAACCGCCAATCGCAAGGTCTGGGCCTTCATGGGCGACGGCGAAACCGATGAGCCGGAATCGCTCGGCGCGATTTCGCTCGCCGGCCGCGAAAACCTCGACAATCTGATCTTCGTCATCAATTGCAACCTCCAGCGGCTCGATGGGCCCGTTCGCGGCAACGGCAAGATCGTCCAGGAGCTCGAAAGTGTTTTCCGCGGCGCGGGCTGGAACGTCATCAAGGTGCTGTGGGGCTCGGGCTGGGATCGGCTGCTGCAGAAGGACAAGAGCGGGCGGCTGCTCCAGCTCATGGACGAATGCGTCGACGGCGAATACCAGGACTTCAAGAGCAAGAGCGGCGCCTACATCCGCGAGCACTTCTTCGGCAAATACGAGGAAACGAAGGAACTCGTTGCCGACATGAGCGACGACGATATCTGGGCGCTGGCGCGCGGCGGCCATGATCCGGAGAAGGTGTTCGCCGCCTACACCGCAGCGGTGAAGCACAAGGGCCAGCCGACCGTCATCCTGCCGAAGACCGTCAAGGGCTTCGGCATGGGAGAATCCGGCGAAGGCCAGATGATCGCGCATCAGGCGAAGAAGATGACGCAGGATGCGCTGCGCGGCTTTCGCGATCGCTTCCAGGTGCCGGTCTCGGATGCGGACCTGAGCAAGGTTCCGTTCCTCCGTCTGCCGGAAGACAGCCCGGAGATGAAGTATTTCCACGCCCAGCGCGCAAAGCTCGGCGGCAGTCTGCCGCAGCGCCGGCGCAAATCCGCTTCCCTGCAAATTCCGCCGCTATCGACGTTCCAGCGGCTGCTCGACGCCACCGGCGAGCGCGAAATTTCGACCACGATGGCTTTCGTGCAGATGCTCGGCACGCTCGTGCGCGACAAGGCGATCGGCAAGCACATCGTGCCGATCGTGCCGGACGAATCCCGCACCTTCGGCATGGAAGGCATGTTCCGTCAACTCGGCATCTACTCGTCGGTCGGCCAGCTCTATCGGCCGCAGGACGCCGATCAATTGATGTATTACCGCGAGGACAAGAGCGGACAGGTGTTCCAGGAGGGCATCAACGAAGGCGGCGCGATGTCGAGCTGGATCGTCGCAGCGACGTCCTACTCGACCAACAACGTGCCGATGATCCCGTTCTACATCTATTATTCGATGTTCGGCCTGCAACGCGTCGGCGATCTCGCCTGGCTCGCCGGCGACATGCGTGCCCGCGGCTTCCTGCTCGGTGGCACCGCCGGCCGCACCACGCTGAACGGCGAGGGGTTGCAGCATGAGGACGGCCACAGCCATTTGCTGGCCGCCACCATCCCAAACTGCATCTCGTACGATCCGACCTTTGCCTATGAGGTCGTGACTATCGTCCGCGAGGGTATGCGCCGCATGTATGAGACGCAGGAGGACGTCTACTACTACATCACCCTGATGAACGAGAACTATCAGCACCCGGGGTTGGCCGAGGCCGGCAAGGGGGCGGAAGAAGGAATCCTCAAGGGGCTCTACCTCCTCAAGAACGGCGAGACCGCGAAGAAGGGTCTGCGCGTCCAACTCATGGGCTCCGGCACGATCCTGCGCGAAGTGATCGCGGCCGCGGATCTGCTCAAGGCGGATTTCGGCGTAACCGCCGACGTCTGGAGCGCGACCAGCTTCAACGAACTGCGCCGCGACGGCATGGCGGCGGAGCGCTGGAATTTGCTGCATCCGACCGAGCCGCGCCGCAAGAGCTGGGTCGAGGCGCAACTTGAAGGCCATCCGGGGCCGGTCGTGGCGTCGACCGACTACATGCGCAGCTACTCCGACCAGATCCGGGAATATGTGCAGGCGGCCGGCCGTCGTTACGTCGTGCTCGGCACGGACGGTTTTGGCCGCAGCGACTATCGCGTGAAGCTGCGAAAATTCTTCGAGGTCGACCGGCATTACGTCGCCGTCGCCGCGCTCAAGGCGCTCGCTGACGACGGCGCGATCAAGCCGGCGATCGTGGCCGAAGCCATCGCCAAATACAAAATCGACGCCGGGCGTGCTGCGCCCTGGACCGTGTGAGCCAGCGGAGCCGAGGACAGAGCGATGAGTGGTCTGATCGACATCAAGGTTCCCGATATCGGTGACTTCAAGGACGTCCCTGTCATCGAGGTCTTCGTCAAGCCGGGCGACAAGGTGAAGGCCGAGGATCCGCTGGTTGCGCTGGAGTCCGACAAGGCGACCATGGAGGTGCCGTCGCCGCGCGATGGCGTGGTGAAGTCGGTGGTCGTGAAGCTTGGCGACAAGGTCAGCGAAGGCACGGTGATCGTGCAGTTCGAGGGCGCCGGCGCTGAACAAACCGAGGCGCGCCCGGTTGTCAGCGCTCCGCCGTCGCCGGTCAACGCACCGGCGGGTGTTGCCGAGGTGCGCGTCCCCGATATCGGCGACTTCAAGGACGTTCCGGTCATCGAAATCTTCGTCAAGGCGGGCGACAGCGTGAAAGCGGAGGATCCGCTGATCGCGCTCGAGTCGGACAAGGCGACGATGGAAGTGCCGGCGCCGCTCTCCGGCACCGTGCGCGAGATCAAGGTCAAGACCGGCGACAAGGTCAGCGAGGGTTCGATCATCCTATCGCTCGCAACTGGGGCAGCATTGCAGGCCGACATCCCTCCCGTGTCGCCGCCTGCGTCCTCGTCGGCCACCGCCGCTGGAACGGCGGTGGCCGGCGCCTTTGACGAAAAAAGCTTCGAGCTCGCCTATGCCGGCCCGGCCGTGCGTAAGCTGGCGCGCGAACGGGGTGTCGATCTCGGCAAGGTCAAGGGCTCGGGCAATCACGGCCGTATTCTGCGTGAAGACGTCGAGGCCTTTGGCAAAGGCGGGGCACCCTCTGCCAAGCCGCAAGCAGCGGCCGCAAGCGGTGTCGGCGGCATCGACCTTCTGCCCTGGCCCAAGGTCGATTTTGCGAAGTTCGGGCCGGTCGAACGCAAGGAACTCGGCCGCATCAAGAAGATCTCCGCGGCCAACCTGCACCGCAACTGGGTCGTCATCCCGCACGTCACAACCCACGACGAGGCCGACATCACCGATCTCGAACAATTCCGGGTGACGATGAACAAGGAGTTGGAGAAGAGTGGCGTAAAACTCTCGCTGCTGCCGTTCATGGTGAAGGCCGCGGTCGCAACGCTGCAGAAATTCCCGGAATTCAATGCGAGCCTCGACGGCGACACGCTCGTCTACAAGAACTACTGGCACATCGGCTTTGCCGCGGATACACCGAACGGCTTGATGGTGCCTGTGATCCGTGACGCCGACAAGAAATCGGTGCCGGAAATCGCCAAGGAGATGAACGCCCTCGCCAAGCTCGCGCGCGAAGGCAAGATCAAGCCCGACCAGATGCAGGGTGGGACGTTCTCGATCTCGTCGCTCGGCGGCATCGGCGGCATCTATTTCACGCCGATCATCAACGCGCCCGAAGTCGCGATCATGGGCGTCTGCAAGGGTTACTGGAAGCAGCACTCCTCCGACGGCAAGATATCGAACTGGCGGCTGACACTGCCGCTGTCGCTCTCCTGGGATCACCGTGTCATCGACGGTGCGGCGGCCGCGCGCTTCAACGTTTACTTCGCCAGCGTGCTCGCCGATCTGCGGCGCGTGCTGTTCTGAGATCGGGGGAAGCAGCATGGCACAGCAGATCGAAGTGAAGGTCCCCGATATCGGTGACTTCAAGGACGTTGCCGTCATCGAGGTCCTGGTGAAGCCCGGCGAGACCGTCGCGGTCGACACCAGCCTCATCATGGTGGAATCCGACAAGGCGTCGATGGAGATTCCGTCTTCCCACGCCGGCGTCGTGAGGGAAGTCAGGGTCAAGATCGACGACAAGGTGAGCGAAGGATCGACCATCCTCGTGCTGGAGGCAGAAGGCGCGGCCGCTGCGCCGAAGCCCGCGCCAGCATCGAAGCCGGCGGCGACCGCCAGCCCGCCGCCGGCCGCGCCTTCCGCCGCGTCCTATGCCGGCAAGGCGGACATCGAATGCGATATGTTGGTGCTGGGCGCCGGTCCCGGTGGCTACTCGGCCGCTTTCCGCGCCGCCGATCTCGGCATGAAGACCGTGCTGGTCGAACGTTACGACACGCTCGGTGGCGTGTGCCTCAACGTCGGCTGCATCCCGAGCAAGGCGCTGCTGCATACGGCTTCCGTAGTCGACGAAGTCAAACATCTGCCCGACCACGGCATTTCCTTTGGCCCGCCGCAGATCGACCTCGGCAAGCTGCGCGGCTTCAAGGACGGCGTGATCAAGAAGCTGACGGGTGGCCTCGCCGGCATGGCGAAGGCACGCAAGGTCGAGGTCGTGACCGGCGTCGGGACTTTCCTCGACCCGCATCATCTCGAAGTCGTTTCGCCGGGCGGCAAGAAGACCGTCAGGTTCGCGAACGCCATCATCGCCGCCGGCAGTCAGGCCGTGAAACTGCCGTTCCTGCCCGACGATCCGCGCATCGTCGATTCGACCGGTGCGCTGCTGTTGAAATCGATCCCCAAGCGCATGCTGGTGATCGGCGGCGGGATCATCGGTCTCGAAATGGCGACGGTCTATTCGACGCTTGGCGCACGCATCGACGTTGTCGAAATGCTCGACGGGCTGATGCAGGGGGCCGACCGCGACCTGGTCAAGGTCTGGGAGAAGATGAACGCGGGCCGTTTCGACAAGGTCATGCTGAAGACCAAAACGGTGGGCGCGAAGGCGATCGAAGCCGGGATCGAGGTGAGCTTCGAGGGCGAGCAGGCGCCTTCCGGGCCGCAGGTCTATGATCTCGTTCTGGTCTCGGTCGGCCGAAGCCCGAACGGCAAGAAGATCGGCGCCGAGAAGGCCGGCGTTGCCGTGACCGAGCGAGGTTTCATCGACGTCGACAGGCAGATGCGCACCAACGTGGCGCATATCTTTGCGATCGGGGACGTCGTCGGCCAGCCGATGCTGGCGCACAAGGCGGTGCATGAAGGCCATGTCGCCGCGGAAGTAGCGCATGGCGAGAAGTCGTATTTCGACGCGCGGCAGATTCCGTCTGTCGCCTACACCGATCCTGAGGTAGCCTGGGCCGGGAAGACCGAGGAGCAGTGCAAGGCCGAGGGTCTCAAGGTCGGCAAGGCGGTGTTTCCATGGGCGGCCTCGGGCCGCGCCATCGCCAACGGCCGCGACGAGGGCTTCACCAAGCTGTTGTTCGATACGGCGACCCATCGCGTGGTCGGCGGCGGCATCGTTGGCACCCATGCCGGCGACCTGATCAGCGAAATCTGCCTTGCGATCGAGATGGGCTGCGAGCCGGCCGATATAGGCAAGACCATTCATCCGCACCCGACCCTCGGCGAGTCGATCGGCATGGCGGCCGAGGTGTTCGAGGGCCATTGCACGGACCTTCCGCCACAAAAGAAAAAGTGACGCTGAAGTCCAACCAATTGCCAGAACAAGGGTGCGGTTGAAATGAAGGAGGCAGTCATGGTTTCAACAACGTGGCGGATTGTGATCCTTCTCGCATTTGTTTTGCTTCCGCCCAAATTGGCGTCGGCGGCGGAGGCGCATTGGCCCCAGACGCTCACTCTCGGCACCGCGTCGGAAGGCGGCACTTATTACGTCTATGGCGAAGGGTTGGCTCGATTGCTCTCGCGAGAACTCGGCATTGCGGTGGTGGCGCGACCGACCGGCGGCCCGGTCGACAATATCAAGCTGATTGAGGCCGGCGAAATTCAGCTTGCCTTCGTCACACAAGGCGTGGCGTTGCAGGCCTGGAACGCCGTCGCGCCCTGGACCGGTGGGCGGCAATACCGAAGCATGCGCGCCATGTTCGCGATGTATGATACGCCGTTTCAGTTTCAGGTGCTCAGTGACTCGCCGATTCAATCGTTTGCCGAATTCGCCGGCAAACGCATCGGTGTCGGCCCCGAGGGCGGCACCACCGCCGCTTACTTTCCCGAGTTCCTCAAGGCGCTGAAGATCGACGCCACCCTGGTTCATGGTGATTGGGCGGAGCTCGCGGAGAAGTCGGTGGCGCGAAGCATCGATGCGCTCGCGGTCGGCGCCGGCGTACCGGCTCCGATGCTTATCGATATCGAGCGAAAGGCGAAGGTGCGCTACCTGCCTCTCACGCGGCAAGAGATCGCAACGCTGCGCCTGACGATGCCGGAACTCTCCGCATCCGTTGTCGCTGCGGGTTCGTATCCTACCTTGCGGCGCCGTTACGACACGGTCGGGCTGTTCAATTTTGCCGTTGCGCACAAGGATCTGCCGGACGATCTGGTCACAGCCATCGTCAATACAGTGTTCGCCAATAACGAGCAGATGATCGAATTTCATCCGGCAGCGGCGGAAACAATCCCCTCGAACATCACGCGCAATAACTTCATTCCGCTGCATGGCGGCGCTGTCAGTTGGTATCGCAGCAGGCTTACGCCCGGGGTTGTGAATGCGGACTGAGAAGCAGTCTTTAGGGAGGGAATAAGATATGGCAACAGCAGCAACGACAGGCGGTCCCCATTCCGTAAAATGGTATCAGCACCTCTATGTGCAGGTTCTGGCTGCAATCACAGCCGGCGTATTACTGGGCCATTTTTATCCTCAGCTTGGCGAGCAGATGAAGCCGCTCGGCGATGCGTTTATCAAATGCATCAAAATGATCATCGCGCCGATCATCTTCTTCACGGTTGTGCATGGTATCGCCAGCATGCGCGACATGAAGAAGGTCGGACGGGTTGGCTTGAAGGCGTTGATCTATTTCGAAGTGCTGACGACGGCTGCGCTGATCATCGGGCTTATCGTCATCAATTTGTGGAAGCCTGGCGTCGGCATGAACCTCGATCTGTCGACCGTCGACACAAAATCGATCGCGGCCTTCACCGCAAAAGCGAAGGAGCAGGGCACGGTCCAGTTCCTGATGGACATCATCCCGTCGACCGTCGTCGGCGCTTTTGCCAATGGCGAAATCCTGCAGGTGTTGTTCTTTGCAATCCTGTTTGCATTTGGCCTGCAAGCTCTCGGCCAACACGGTGAGGGCGTGCTGCGGCTGATTGATGTCGTGAGCCACGTGTTCTTCAAGATCGTGGGTTACATCATGAAACTTGCGCCGATCGGAGCGTTCGGCGCAATGGCGTTCACGATCGGCAAGTATGGCGTGGCGACGCTGATCTCGCTGGCAAACTTCATGCTGGCGTTTTACGTAACATGCCTGTTGTTCGTCTTCGTCGTGCTCGGCTCCGTTGCAGCCCTTAGCGGCTTTTCGATCTTCAAGTTCATCCGTTACATCAAGGAAGAACTCCTGATCGTGCTTGGCACTTCGTCATCGGAATCAGTGCTGCCGCGCATGATCGCCAAGACCGAAAATCTTGGCTGCGAAAAGTCGGTCGTCGGATTGGTTATTCCGACCGGTTATTCGTTCAATCTCGATGGCACTTGTATTTACCTGACAATGGCGGCGATCTTCCTGGCGCAAGCGACGAACACGCCCCTGACGATCTGGCAAGAGCTCGGCATCATTGGCGTTCTGCTCCTTACGTCCAAGGGCGCCGCTGGTGTCACGGGATCCGGCTTCATCGTCCTAGCCGCAACACTTGCATCGGTCGGAACGATTCCGGTCGCGAGCATCGCCTTGATCCTTGGCATTGACCGCTTCATGTCGGAGGCGCGCGCGCTCACCAATCTCATAGGAAATGGCGTTGCGACAGTCGTTGTCGCCAAATGGGAAGGGGCGCTTGATGAAAAAATGCTCCATCAACGTCTGAACCAGGAGAGCGATGCCGAAGCTGATGATCCGGAGTCCGTAAAGATTGCGGATGATGAGATAGAGGCAGGCACACCCCGGCCAGTCGTCGCTTGACCTTGAAAACGGCAGAGGCTGTCAGCCTGGAGCCTGTTACGGCGCTTGGCAACGGCTTGGGAAGCGCAGGGAACACGAAACGAGGAGTTGAATATGACTGATGTAGTGATTGTATCCGCCGCGCGGACGCCGGTTGGCTCTTTCAATGGAGCGTTCGGCTCGCTGACCGCCCACGAGCTCGGGGCTGTGGCGATCAAGGGCGCGCTGGAGCGCGCCAAGGTCTCGCCGGAAGAAGTCGATGAAGTGATCCTGGGCCAGGTCCTATCCGGCGGCGAGGGGCAGAATCCGGCGCGGCAGGCCGCCATGGCGGCCGGCATTCCGCAGGAGAAGACGGCGTGGGGCATGAACCAGCTTTGCGGTTCGGGCCTGCGGTCGGTGGCGCTCGGACTGCAGCAGATCGCCAACGGGGATGCAAAGGTCATTGTCGCCGGCGGCATGGAGTCGATGTCGATGGCGCCGCATCTGTCGCACATGCGGAACGGCACCAAGATGGGCGACACCAAGTTCATCGACTCCATGCTGAAGGACGGCCTGCTCGATGCGTTCCACGGCTATCACATGGGAGTCACCGCGGAGAACATCGCCACCAAATGGCAGATCACCCGGGAAGAGCAGGACGCGTTCGCCACCAGTTCGCAGAACAAGGCCGAGGATGCGCAGAAGGCCGGCCGGTTCAAGGACGAGATCATTCCCGTCACCGTCAAGACCAGGAAGGGCGACGTCGTCGTCGAACAGGACGAATATATCCGCCCGGGCACGACACAGGACGCGCTCGCGAAGCTGAAGCCCGCCTTTAACAAGGAGGGCAGCGTGACCGCCGGCAATGCTTCCGGTCTCAACGACGGCGCGGCCGCGCTGGTGCTGATGAGCGCCGATGAAGCCAAAAAACGTGGCCTCACGCCGCTTGCCAGGATCGTCTCCTGGGCGACCGCGGGCGTCGATCCCGCGGTGATGGGATCGGGACCAATTCCGGCGTCGCGCAAGGCGCTCGAAAAGGCCGGATGGAAGGTTGGGGATCTCGATCTCGTTGAGGCCAACGAGGCCTTCGCGGCGCAGGCCATAGCGGTCAACAAGGACATGGGTTGGGATCCGTCGATCGTGAACGTGAACGGCGGCGCCATCGCCATCGGGCATCCGATCGGCGCATCCGGCGCGCGCGTTCTGACGACGCTGCTGTTCGAGATGCAGAAACGTGGCGCGAAGAAGGGGCTTGCCACGCTGTGCATCGGCGGCGGCATGGGCGTCGCCCTGACGGTCGAGCGTTAGACCGGCGGACGGGCCGGTCGTTCCGGCCGGAGCGAGGCGCGGACGGCACCGGGCCGACCGCGAACGACAACGGCTCCCCGAGAGCCGGCAAACACAAGTTCAACCGATCAAAATCAGGAGGAGACCATGTCCAGAGTTGCGGTAGTGACGGGCGGTACGCGAGGCATAGGTGAGGCGATCTCGATCGCGCTCAAGGCGGCCGGCTACAAGGTGGCTGCGAGCTATGCCGGCAATGATGAGGCGGCCGCGAAGTTCAAGGGCGAGACCGGCATCAACGTCTACAAATGGGACGTGTCGAGCTACGACGCCTGCGTCGCAGGTCTCAAGCAGGTTGAGGCCGATCTGGGCCCGGTGGATGTGCTGGTCAATAACGCTGGAATCACCAAGGACGGCATGTTCCACAAGATGACGCCGGACCAATGGTATGCCGTCATCAACACCAACCTGAACTCGCTGTTCAACATGACGAGGCCGGTGTGGGAAGGAATGCGCGAGCGCAAGTTCGGCCGCGTGATCTGCATTTCCTCGATCAACGGCCAGAAGGGCCAGATGGGCCAGGTCAACTACTCCGCCGCCAAGGCAGGTGACATGGGCTTCGTGAAGGCGCTGGCCCAGGAGGGGGCTCGCTCCGGCATCACCGTCAACACCATCTGTCCCGGCTACATCGCCACCGAGATGGTCAAGGCGATCAACCCCGAGGTCGTGGCCAAGAACATCCTTCCCTTGATCCCGGTCGGCCGTCTGGGCGAACCGCACGAAATCGCGCGCACGGTGCTGTTCCTCGCATCCGACGATGCCGGCTTCATCACGGGCTCGACGATATCCGCAAACGGTGGGCAGAGCATGGTCTGAGGCGCCGCCATGTCGATGCAGCCACAAGGGGATCTGACGACGCGAACGCTCGCCATGCCCGCGGATGCAAATCCGAGCGGCGATATTTTCGGCGGCTGGGTGCTTTCCCAAATGGATATCGCGGGTGGCATCCATGCCGGCCAGCGTGCGCAGGGGCGTGTCGCGACGGTTGCGATCGAGGCGATGCATTTCATCAAGCCGGTCCATGTCGGAGACGTTCTGTGCGTTTACGCCGCGGCCGAGCGTGTGGGGCGGACATCGCTGGCGATCCGCCTGGAGGCCTGGGCGTTGCGCCGCCGCCTGGGGGACCGTGTGAAGGTGACCGAAGGCATCTTTACGTTCGTCGCGCTCGACGCCGAAGGACGACCCGCACCGATCGCACCTGATCGACGTGAGGAAGCATCGCGACCATGACTGCACCAACGACCAATGAAGGAGGGGAACATGTCCGACAACAAGTCAATGCCTGGTGGCGCCGATTGGGGTCTTCCCGGGTTCGACTTCGCCAAGCTCATCGAATCCTGCCAGATCAGCGGCGTCGACATGATGTCACTGATCGATATGGAGAAGAAGAACATCGACGCGCTCACCGAGGTCAACCGCTCGGCATATGAGAGCTGGCGAAACCTGATGGCACGCCAGACCGAGGTTTTCCAGGAAACCATGAAGGCGATCGCTGCCGAGGCAAGCAGCGAAACCGCAACCGGCCGCCGTACTGAAATCGCCCGGCAGGGATTCGAGCAAGCTCTTGCCAACATGCGCCAGCTCGCCGAGACCGCGACCGAGTCCCAGAAGCAGACGATCGAAATACTGCGCCGGCGCTTCGAGGAAGGGATGGCATCGATGCGCACACGTGGCGGAAGCGCCTGAAAGCTGCCGGCCGCGCAAGATCAGGAGGGGCGGCATCGCCTCTCGAACCAAGGGTAATATCGGGGAATACGATGGATCAGAATCTGAGAGAAGCCGCTCTTGAATATCATCGCCTGCCGAGGCCTGGAAAGATTTCCGTCGTGCCGACCACGGCCATGGCAACACAGCGTGATCTGTCGCTCGCATATTCACCCGGGGTAGCCGAACCCTGCCTGGCCATTGCCAAGGACCCGTTGCAGGCCGATGAACTGACCGCACGCAGCAACCTCGTGGCTGTCGTCACGAACGGCACCGCCGTGCTTGGTCTCGGCAATATCGGCCCGTTGGCCAGCAAGCCGGTCATGGAAGGCAAGGCGTGCCTGTTCAAGAAGTTCGCCGGGATCGACGTATTCGATATCGAACTCGCCGAGGAGGACCCTGACGCGCTGATCGAGACGATCGCCAGGATGGAACCGACCTTCGGCGGCATCAACCTGGAGGACATCAAGGCGCCGGAATGCTTCTACATCGAACAGAAGCTGCGCGAGCGCATGAAGATTCCGGTCTTTCACGACGACCAGCACGGCACCGCGATCATCGCGGCAGCGGCGATCCTCAACGGCCTGAAGCTGGTCAAGAAGGACATCACGGACGTCAAGCTGGTTTGCTCCGGTGCCGGCGCCGCGGCGCTGGCCTGTCTCGATCTCATCGTCAGCCTCGGATTGCCGCAGGATTGCATCATCGTGACCGATGCGAAGGGCGTGGTCTATGCCGGGCGCACCGAAGGCATGGACGACAATAAGGCGCGCTATGCCGTTAAGACGGACGCGCGAAAGCTGGACCAGATTATCCGGGATGCCGACATCTTTCTCGGCCTGTCGGCCGGAAACGTGCTCACGCCCGATATGGTCAAGAAGATGGCGCGAGATCCGCTGATCTTCGCCATGGCCAACCCGATCCCGGAAATCATGCCGGAAGATGCGCTGGCGGTTCGTCCGGATGCGATCATCGGTACGGGACGCTCCGACTACCCCAACCAGATCAACAACGTGCTCTGTTTTCCATTCATCTTCAGGGGCGCTTTGGACTGCGGAGCGACCACGATCAACGAGGAGATGAAGCTTGCGACCGTCCGCGCGTTGGCGGACTTGGCCATGGCGGAAGTGCCCGAGGTGGTGGCCGCCGCGTACAAGGGAGAGAAGCTTCGCTTCGGCCGTGACTATCTCATTCCGAAGCCGCTCGACCCGCGCCTCATCGAGCTAGTTGCACCGGCGGTCGCCAAGGCCGCCGCCGACAGCGGCGTCGCGAGGCGCCCAATCGCCGACATGGAAGCCTATCGCCAGCAACTGAGCCGGTTCGTCTACTATTCCGGCAACGCGATGCAGCCGGTCTTCTCGGTGGCGAAAGGAAGCGGCAGGTCGTTGCTTCTGGCGGAGGGCGAGGACGAGCGCGTGCTGCGTGCGGCACAGGTGGTTGTTGACGAGCGGATTGCAAAACCGATGCTTCTCGGTCGGCCATCGACGATCGAGGAGCGGATCAAGGCGTTCGGTCTCAGGCTCAACCCAGGCAGCGACTGCGAGATCATCGATCCGCACGATACGGAGGTCTATTCCAAATGCGCGGACGTGTACCATGCGCGTCGGAAACGCGATGGCGTGTCGGCCGCGCTGGCGCTCTCGGAGACGCGAAGCAACGCGACGGTGCTCGCGTCGATCCTTCTTGAGCGGGGTGTCGGCGATGCGATGCTGTGCGGGGTCATCGGAAGGACTGCCGATCACCTGACCGCCATACGCAGCGTAATCGGGACGCGGGAGAACGTGAAGACGCTGGCTGTGATGCAGATGCTCATTCTGCAGCAGCATCAGCTTTTCATTTGCGACACCCACTGCAATCTCAATCCGACCGCCGAGCAGGTCGCCGACATTGCGTTGCTGGCGGCTGCCGAGGTCAGGCGGTTTGGCGTCACGCCGAGGGTTGCGCTGTTGTCGCAATCGAGCTTCGGCAGCTCCGCGGTCCCGGAAGCGCACAAGATGCGGGAGGCGCGCGCAATCATTCGCGAGCGATCGCCCGATCTGGCCGTGGAAGGCGAGATGCGCGGGGATGCCGCGCTGTCGCAGTCTGTACTTGATCACGAGTTTCCCGATTCCGGCTTCGTGGGTCCGGCGAATGTGCTGGTGATGCCGAATCTCGACGCCGCCAACATCTCCTACAATTTGTTGCGGATGGCCGCGGGCCAGGGACTGACGGTCGGCGGCATCCTGCTGGGGGCGGCAAAGTCGGCCCACATTCTCACGCCATCGTCGACGGTCCGGCGAATCGTGAACATGGCCGCCGTCGCCGTCGCAGATGCAGTCTCCGAGAGAGGCTGATCAGGAGGACGCGTTTGGGCGGGTTGTGAACTGATCGGTCGAGGCCATCATGAGTGAGCCACAGTTGGGAAAATCCCGCATCGTGATCGTCGGAGGCGGAGCCGGCGGATTGGAGCTGGCGACGCGCCTGGGCGACAAGTACGGACGCAAGGGAAAGCTCGACATCACACTGATCGAGCGAAAGCGCACGCACGTGTGGAAGCCGAAGCTGCACGAAATTGCCGCCGGTAGCATGGATATATCAGCCCACGAGGTCGATTATCTTGCCCAATCCTACTGGCATGGCTTTCGCTACCGGATCGGGGAGATGATCGGGATTGATCGGGATCGCCGTCAGGTGCAGGTGGCGCCGTATTTCGACGCCGAGGGCCGCGAGGTTACCCCGAAGCGGGCCTTTGACTATGACGTCCTCGTGGTCGCCGTCGGAAGCCAGAACAACGACTTTGGCACGCCCGGAGTCGTGGATCACGCGATCAAGCTCGAATCGCAGTCGGACGCACGTCGGTTCCACGAAAGAATGGTCAATGCATGTATCCGCGCGCATGCCCAATCTGAGCCTCTGGGAGCGCACCAGTTGAAAGTCGCAATCATCGGGGCCGGTGCGACCGGCGTCGAGCTTGCGGCCGAGCTCCACAGAACAACGCGCGAAGTGGTGGCGTATGGCCTCGATCAGGTCGATCCCCAAAAGGACATCAGGATCACGCTGATCGAAGCCGCCGAACGGGTGCTGCCCGCACTGCCCGAGCGGGTTTCGAAAGAGACGGACAAGTTGCTTGGCAAGCTCGGAGTCAATGTGCTGGTCGGTGCCAAGGTCTCCGAGGTCGGGTCCGACCAGGTGAACCTGACGGACGGCCGGACGATCCCCGCCGAATTGATCGTCTGGGCTGCGGGGGTCAAGGCGCCCGACGTCCTGAAGGATATCGCCGGACTCGAAACCAACCGCATTAATCAGCTCGTGGTTCGGCCGACGCTGCAGACAACGCGCGACGACGGCATCTTTGCCATCGGTGACTGCGCGGCCTGCTCGTGGGGCGAGCGCGGCAATGTGCCGCCTCGCGCACAGGCGGCTCACCAGCAGGCCTCTCACCTGTATTCACAGATTCCGCGCTATCTGCGCGGTGAGCCGCTCAAGCCCTATCGCTACAGGGACTTCGGATCACTGGTGTCGCTCGGCGAATTCAGCACGGTCGGCTCGATGATGGGAGCGCTCGTGGGCGGCAATCTGGTCTTCGCAGGTATCTTCGCGCGGATGATGTACCTGTCGCTCTACAAGATGCACGAACACGCGTTGCATGGTTCGGTGAAGGTGGCGCTCGACACGCTGGCCCGCCTGATCACCCGGCGCACCGAGCCGCACGTGAAGCTCCATTGATTGCAGGGCATGGATGGGATGGGTGCTGTGTCGGCCGTTGCGCACTTGATTGGGGGTGAGGCACTGCGCCGAACCTGGAGGGAATGCTGATGGACGTCGTGGTCCTTGCGCGCATCCAGTTCGCCGCCAATATCACGTTCCACATTCTGTTTCCCTCGATTTCGATCGCGCTGGGGTGGGTTCTGCTGTTTTTTCGGCTGAAGCACCTGCGCGCGACCGACCCGCAGCAGAAGCTCGATTGGCTGCGCGCCTACCGGCTGTGGACGAAAATATTCGCCCTGACATTCGCGCTCGGGGTCGTCAGCGGCGTCACCATGAGCTTCCAGTTCGGCACGAACTGGCCGGGCTACATGGAGCGCGTCGGCAATATCGCCGGCCCGCTACTCGGCTATGAAGTGCTGACCGCATTTTTTCTGGAAGCGGGTTTTCTCGGCGTGATGCTGTTCGGCCACCGCCGGGTCGGGGAGATGATCCACCTTGGGTCGACGTTCCTCGTCGCCTTCGGCACAATGCTGAGCGCATTCTGGATCCTTGCCTTGAATTCATGGATGCAGACGCCGGCGGGCTACGAGATCGTCGACGGCCAGTTTCACGCGCGGAGCTGGCTGGAAATCATCTTCAACCCGTCCTTCCCGTACCGCTTCGTCCATATGATGCTGGCATCCGCGCTGACCTGCGCGTTCCTGCTGATCGGGATCAGCGCCTGGCAGATCCTGAAAGGTGTCGCGACGGCCAGTGCGTCGCGCGTGCTGCGGACCGGGCTGGTATTCGCCTCCCTGGCTATGCCGGCGCAAATAGTGGCGGGTGATCTTCACGGGCTCAATACCCTCCAGCATCAGCCGCAGAAGATCGCAGCGATGGAAGGTATCTGGGAAACAACGCGGGGAGCCCCGCTTCTGTTGTTTGCGATCCCGGATGACGCGACGCGAACGAACCGCTTCGAACTGGCGGTGCCGAAACTCGCGAGTCTGATCCTCCGGCACGATGCTGACGGCGAAATCAAGGGGCTGAACGAGTTTCCATCGGCCCATCCGCCGGTCTTTCCGGTGTTCTGGTGCTTCCGGATCATGGTGGGGACTGGCATCCTGATGCTGCTGGTCAGCTGGATCGGCTTGTGGCGGCATTGGCGCGATGGCTGGGATTTCGCCCGGATGCCGCGGCCGATGCTCAAGCTGTTCGCCGCGATGACCTTTTCAGGTTGGGTCGCGACCATTGCCGGATGGTACGTCACGGAGATCGGACGCCAGCCCTTCATCGTCGCCGGCCTCATTCGAACCAGCGACGTCGCCTCTCGTGTTCCGTCGTCGAGCATTGCCCTGACGCTCAGCATCTACATTGCGGTCTATCTGGCGCTGCTCGTGGCCTATGTCGGCGTGCTGAAGCACATGTCGGAAACATCGGAAAAGAAACCGGGCATGATCACATCGGAAGGCTTGGCGGAGAGCCCGCAGGAATATCAGCGCCGGGGAGAATTCGCATGATTTCGATGTCGTTCGACGAACTGCTCCCGCTGATCTTCATCGGGTTGATGGGGGTGTCGCTGCTCGTCTACGTCGTGAGCGACGGATACGATCTCGGGGTCGGCATGCTGATGCATCGGGCGACGCCCGAAGAGCGGGATACCATGGTCGCATCCATCGGTCCGTTCTGGGATGCCAACGAAACCTGGCTGGTTCTTGGCGTCGGCCTGCTCCTTGTCGCTTTCCCCAAGGCGCATGGGTTGGTTCTGTCGGAACTGTACCTGCCGACTGCCCTCATGCTGGTTGGCCTGATCCTGCGCGGCGCAGCTTTCGATTTCAGGGTCAAGGGCAAGGCCAGCCGGAAGGCGATGTGGGACCGCCTCTTCATCGCGGGGTCAATGCTTGCGTCCATGTGCCAGGGCTGGATGCTTGGTCGCTATATCAGCGGCTTCGGTGAGGGCTGGAACTATCCGATCTTTGCAGGCGCCATTGCGGTAGCGCTGCCGATGGCATACGCGCTGCTCGGTGCGACATGGCTGGTGATGAAGACGGATGGCCAGCTCCAGGACAAGGCGATCGAGTGGAGCAAGATCGCCTGGCCGCCCATGGTCGTGGGCTTGATACTGATCTCGATGGCAACGCCGTGGATCAGCGAGACCGTTCGTGTCAGGTGGCTTACCTTGCCGGCGATGATTGCGGTGGCGTCGATCCCGATCACGACGGGCATTGCGCTGCTGACGGCGCGCCTCCTGCTCGGGTCGCCGGCCGTACGCGGCAGCCTGTGCTGGCTGCCCTTCGCATTGCTGGTGCTCGTCTTCTTCCTGAGCTTCCTCGGCCTCAGCTACAGCATCTATCCGTTCGTGGTGATCGACAGGCTTACCGTCTGGCAGGCCGCCAGCAGCCCCGAATCGCTCAAGATCATCCTGATCGGCGTTTGCGTCACGTTGCCTGTCATTATCGCCTACACCGGATTTTCCTATCGCGTATTCCGGGGCAAGACCATAGAGTTAGACTATGCATGAGCGGTCGTCCGTCGTGGCCGGCGCTCCTCGGATTTGTCTGGTTCCCGAGATGACGGACCTTCCATCGCTGGTGAACATCAAGGGGAGTCCCGCAATCAGTTCGGTGGCGCCCGGTTCCACGCGTTGGCTTGTGCGCGGAGCAATTGCAGCCGGGCTGGTCGTGGCCGCTTCTTGGCTCGGATACGCCGTGGCTTTCCAGCGCGGACTGGAGCATTTGCGCGCGGCAGCGCAGCAGCGGCTGGCCGTGGAGGCCGCCCGGCTCGACGGTCATCTTTCAAGATTTGAATACCTGCCGTCCTTGCTCGAGACGTCCCCCAGCGTCTTCCGGCTGCTCGGCGCGCCCGGCGATCCCGCACTGCGGGAAGCCGTCAGCCAGTACTTGAAGTCGATCAATCTGCTTGCGGGAGCCGAAAATCTCTACGTCCTCGGCGTCTCCGGCGATACACTGGCCGCGGCTGATTTCGAGCAGCCGGGTACACCGTTTGGCCAAAACCTGTCGTACCGTCCCTATGTCAGCGAGGCTCTCTCGAAGGGTCGAGGGACGTTCTTCGGCGTCGGCATTACCAGCGCGCGCGCCGGCTACTATCTCTCCTACGCCCTGAAGGACGGCGGGGAGACGAGGGGTGTTGCCACCGTCAAGGTCAACCTGGATTCGTTCGAGCGCGCGTGGCGCGACATTGAGAGCGATATCCTTCTGCTCGACGAGCGCCGGGTCACGATACTCTCGTCCCGGGACGCGTGGCGCTTTCATCCGATGGCGCCGCTGTCGCCTCAGATGCACGAAGAGATTTCGCGATCCAAGCCATACGGAAACCACGAACTGACGCCGCTCGGATGGACCTTCGTCGCTCAGTTCTCGGACGGCGCTGCACGCGTCACCGCAGAAAACGGCGTGGCCTACACCCTCAGCGAACGGCCAATCAACCGCGGTCTGTGGAAGCTGGTCCTGCTCGACGATGAGGCGCCAACGCGGCAGACTGCGCTGATCATCGGCGCGATGTCGGGCCTCGCCTGCATCGTTGCGTTGCTGGCGGCTGGTCTGGTCGAGCAGCGCAGGCGAGCGATCAAGCAACGCCTGGCCAACCAGGCGGCGTTGCAGGCGGCGAACGACATGCTCGAGATCAGGGTGCAGGAACGAACCGCCGAACTGCGGGCCGCGCAGGATGATTTGGTCCATGCCGGCAAGCTCGCCGCCCTCGGCCAGATGTCGGCCGGAATCGTGCATGAACTGAACCAGCCTCTGGCCGCCCTGCAGACGGCCGCCGACAATGCGGTTCTGCTCGTCGACCGCGGGTCGATCGGCGATGCCCGCGGAAATCTGACCCGGATTGGCGAATTGGTGCGCCGACTCGGACGCCTGACCGGTCAGTTGCGGACTTTCGCATACAAGTCGAGCAGCCCGCTTGAGGCGGTCCCCGTCGAACATGCCGTGGCCGAATCGCTCAAGATACTCGCCGGGCGCGTCAAGGAAGGGGGAGTGACCGTCGTAACCGACGTTGACGCGAATATCTGCGTCATCGCCGATCAGACGCGGCTTGAGCAGCTGTTGTGCAACATCGTGGCGAATGCGCTGGACGCCGTGGAGAGCGCCGACCGGAAGTCGATCCTGATCCGCGCGAGCCGGGAACAGGGGCAGACCGCACGCTGCCGCATCGTCATCAGCAACAGCGGTCCTGCAATCGCGCCCGATGTCCTGCAGCGCATGTTCGAACCTTTTGTGACGACCAAGCCTGCGGGCAAAGGGCTCGGTCTTGGTCTGATGCTCTCCAACCACATCGCGCACTCCTTTGGCGGCGAACTGCGCGCGCGAAACCTGACGCCATGCGGCGCCGAATTTGCGGTGATCCTTCCATTGGCTGGCACATCAGAGGTTTCGCATGAGCGATGACCAATCGATCGGCGTGATCTACGTCGAGGACGACAACGATGTCCGGATCGGCGGCGTTCAGGCGCTTGAACTTGCCGGGTTTTCCGTCTCGGGGTTCGCCTCGGTCGAGAGCGCCAGCGTGTCCGTCCGTGCCGACATGCCGTTCGTCGTGGTCTGCGACGTGCGCCTGCGCGGCAAGAGCGGCCTTGAATGGCAGTCCGATCTGCACCGGTTGGATCAGGATCTGCCAGTGATCCTGATCACCGGGCATGGAGATATTTCCATGGCCGTGCAGGCGATGCGAAACGGTGCCTACGACTTCATCGAGAAGCCGTGCTCGTCGGAGCAACTTGTCTCGGTGGTACGCAGGGCGACCGAAAAGAGGCGACTGACCCTGGAGGTGCGCTCGCTCCGATCGGCCCTCGCAGACCGCCAGGGAATCGAGGCTAGCCTCCTGGGCCGCTCGCCGCAAATACAGGAAGTGCGCCGGCTCGTTTCCACATTGGCCGCGACGAACGTCGACGTCACGATCTATGGCGAGACCGGAACCGGCAAGGATGTGGTTGCGCGCTGTCTCCACAATCACAGCGGGCGACGCGGCGGCCACTATGTCGCGGTGAACTGCGGCGGCCTCCCCGAATCGCTGGTCGAGAGCGAGTTGTTCGGCCATGAGGTAGGGGCGTTCACCGGCGCCACCCGCCAGCGTATCGGAAAGATCGAATATGCGAATGGCGGAACGCTGTTCCTCGACGAAATCGAGAGCATGCCGCTGAGCGTGCAGGTGAAGTTGCTGAGGTCGCTGCAGGATCGATCGATCGAACGCGTCGGAACGAACAAGCCGATCTCGGTGGATTGCCGCGTCGTTGCGGCGAGCAAGACGAATCTGCTCGAGTTGAGCGAGAAGCGGCTGTTTCGCGCCGATCTCTACTATCGCCTTGGCGTCGCATTCATCGAACTGCCGCCGCTTCGCGAGCGGCGCGAAGACATTCCCCTGCTGTTCGAGCACTTCACGCTGGACGCCGCCAGACGGTTCGAGCGCGACGCGCCGATACTGGACGAGCAGACGCTGTCCATCTTGCTGGCCTATTCGTGGCCGGGAAACGTACGGGAGCTCCGTAACGTCGCCGATCGCTTCGTGCTTGGCGTGCTCGACGGCAAGGCCATCAACAAGCCCGGGTTGGGTGCATCCGATGTGTCGTTGCCTCGACAGTTGGAAAACATCGAGCGGTCGATCATTGAGGACGCGTTGCGGCGCAAGCAGGGCGATGTTCAGGCGACGGCAACGCTTTTGGGCATCCCGAAGCAGACGCTGTACGACAAGATCAAACGCCTTTCCGTCAACGTTGACGGGATCAGGGAGGGGACAAGTGTTCGCTCCGGCTCCTGACGACAACAAGCGGCCATTGCGACGGGTCCGGCCGGATAGCTGACACGGTCTCGGCGTATACGAGAGCGAAGGGCACCAGACAGAAGCTGCCCGAAGAGGAAACGAACGAAACATTCAATCTTGCTGAGCGAGGGTAAGTGATGGATCGGCCATTCAATATGCCTGACGAATTTGTCGAAGGTTTCATGAAGGCAGGCGCGAGCCTCTGGCGGTCGCTGGGTTGGACACCGAACGGCGATCGTGACGGCGCGAGCCTTGGTGCAACGCTGAATTCATCGGGGCGCATCGCCGAATTGCAGGCTGACCACCTGATGCGTCTGTACCAACTCACGGAACAGGTCATCAAATCGGCTGCAGGCGTGCAGGGTGAAGGCAGCGTCGAGCCGGCGCGCGGCGATCGCAGGTTCAACGCCACGGAATGGCGGGACAATTCGCTCCATAGTCTGCTGAAGCAATGCTATCTGCTGAATTCGCGCTATTGCACTGACTTCGTAGAAGCGCTGGATCTGGACGAAAAGGAAAAGCAACGGCTGCGCTTCTTCACGCGCCAACTCGTCGAGGCGATGAGTCCGACCAATTTTCTCGCCACCAATCCCGAAATCATCAAGCTTGCAACGGACACCGAAGGCCAAAGCCTCAAGGCAGGCCTCGACAATTTGATGTTGGATCTGGGCCGGGGCAGCCTGACGATCACGGACGAGGGCGCATTCGAGGTCGGAAAGGACGTCGCGGCATCCGGGGGCGCGGTCGTGTTCGAGAACGATCTTTTTCAACTGATTCAATATGAACCGGCGACGGAGCAGGTGGCCGTTCGGCCGTTGCTGATCGTGCCGCCCTGCATCAACAAGTTCTACATTCTCGACCTTCAGCCGGCCAATTCCTTCGTCCGGTTTGCGGTCGAGCACGGCATGACGGTCTTCATCGTTTCCTGGCGCAATCCGGATGCCTCTTGCGGACATTTTGGATGGGATGATTACGTCGAGCATGGCGCCATGCGCGCCATCGAGATCGCCCGATCGATTTCCGGCGCCGACAAGGTTAACGTTGTCGGCTGGTGCGTCGGGGGAACCATCCTGTCGTCTGCGCTCGCTATCCTGCGGACGCGGGGCGACGAATCGGTCGCCAGCGTGACTCTGCTGACGACCATGCTCGATTTCCGCGAACCAGGTGATCTCGGCGTATTCGTGGACGAGGAGAGCGTGCGACAGCGTGAGCAGACCATTGGGAATGGCGGTATCTACCGCGGTGCCGAACTCGGATTCGTATTCCAGACCCTGCGCTCGAAAGAGCTGATATGGCCGAACGTGATCAACAATTATCTGAAGGGAAAATCGCCCGAGCGTTTCGATCTCCTGTTCTGGAATGCCGACGTAACCAATCTGCCGGGACCGATGTACTGCTGGTACATCAGGAACATGTACCTGGAGAACAATCTCCGGGAACCGAACAGGTTGACGATGTGCAACACGCCAGTCGATTTGGGGCGGGTCGACCTGCCGGCCTATGTTCTGGCGACTGCCGAGGACCATATCGTGCCGTGGCGGTCGGCCTATCGAACAACAGGTCTGTTCGGCGGCGACACGCGTTTCGTGCTCGGTGCGAGCGGACATATCGCCGGTGTGATCAATCCGGCGTCGAAGAACAGGCGAAGCTATTGGGTGTCGACCGATCGATGCGACGACCCGGCGACCTGGCTGGCCGGCGCCGATGAAAAGCCCGGCAGCTGGTGGAACGACTGGATTGCCTGGCTCAAGCCGTGGGCGGAAGAGCAACTGCCGGCGCGCACGCAACTGGGCAGCAACCTCTATTCTCCCGGTGAAGCCGCGCCTGGCCGATACGTGAGGGAGAAGGCGAGCTGACAGTATCAATAGCGAGCGTGGATCTTCGCGTAACCACGTGGTCGCGCTGCTCGGCGCCAATGGCGCCGGAAAATCCTCGATCCTCAAGGCGATCGCGGGCCTTATTCCCGCCGAGGGGAAAATGTCCTTTGCCGGCGAGGATCTGGCGCGGTTGAACGCCCGGCAGCGCGTCCGCCGCGGCATCGTCTATGTTCCCGAAGGCGCCAGATCGTTGGCTCGCTGACGGTTGCGGAAAACCTGCTGCTCGGCGGCTTCTACCTCGACGGTCGCACGCTGCGGCAGCGCCGCGAGGCAATGCTGGAGCTGTTTCCTGAAATCGCTGGCCGGGTTCATTCGCCGGCCTGGATGCTGAGCGGCGGCGAGCAGCAGATGCTCGCGATCGGACGCGGCCTGATGAGCGCGCCGCGGCTGCTGCTGCTCGACGAGCCGTCGCTCGGTCTTGCACCACTCTTGATCCGGCGCGTGTTCGAGCGCCTCGTCACGATCAAGCAGGAGTCGGGCCTTGCCATCATCCTGGTCGAACAGAATTTCCGCATGACTATGAAAGTTGCCGACGCGATGTGTTTCGTCCGCAACGGAACCATCGTCGGTCATCGCACCGCATCCGACCTCGACACGCCTGCCAGCCGAACCGAAGCCGTCGAAGCTTATTTGGGCGCAAGCCAACCTGCGCCGGCGTGACGGGAGGACAGCCATGCAACTCAGGGGCAGGGAGATCACGTCAGGTCTGGCTTTCCCGGAAGGGCCGATCGCGCTGGCCGATGGCAGTGTCATCGTGGTGGAGATCGCGGGCGGCCGCCTGACGCGGGTGTCACCGTCGGGAAAGCAGCACAGCATTGCCGAACTCGGAGGCGGACCGAATGGCGCGGCCATCGGCCCAGACGGAAAATGCTACGTCCGCAACAATGGCGGCTTCTCCTGGCATAAGGACGATCGCGATTACCTTCGCCCAACCGGCCGCGCCGACGACTACTCGACCGGGCGCATCGAGCAGGTCGATATCGAGACCGGTATCGCGCGCGTTCTCTATGACAGCTGTGACGGTATTCCGCTGAAGGGCCCGAACGATATCGTGTTTGATGCGGCCGGAGGTTTCTGGTTCACCGATCTCGGCAAGACCTATGGCGGCCTGATGGACCGGGGTGCGGTCTATTATGCGCGGACCGACGGATCGCTGATCAGGGAAGTCATTTTTCCGATCATGACGCCAAACGGCGTCGGCCTGTCTCCTGATGGGCGCACTCTCTATGTCACGGAGACGGAAACCAGCCGCATCTGGGGTTTCGACATCACCGGGGAGGGGCAGGTCGAAAAAATGCCATGGCCGTCACCGAACGGCGGCAAGCTGTTGCATGGCATTCCCGGTTACCAGCGTTTTGATTCACTTGCCGTGGAAGCCAGTGGCAATATCTGCGTCGCGACGTTGGTGCGCGGCGGCATCAGCGTGTTTTCGCCGGATGGAGATCTGGTCGAGTTCCGTGAAGCGCCTGAAGTCTTTTGCACCAACATCTGCTTCGGCGGCGAGGGGATGCGAACCGCTTTCATCACACTCTCCGGGACCGGCCGTCTGATTGCCGTCGACTGGCCGCGGGCCGGTCGGCCGCTCAATGATCCGCTCACCGCGCAACCGTAGGACAATCGTTGGCGCAAAGCGGACGTTGAGGCCCCGGCGCTAGATTTGGTTATCTCCGGCTGGCTAGCTCAAACTTGCCCCATGATGGATTGGAGCACTTCAAATAGTTAGAAGGCGGCGTGTGCACGATGTGTGCACCGGGAGATCAAAGAAAATAGCGACAGAGCCAACGTCAGCAGTACCGAGACGGGGGTTCCTGTTCATCTGGGGCACGCTTAGATCATCGAGAATGATCTTGCCGAATGCTCAATTCGCGCAATCAAGAGTTAAGATATCGCTCTCTATTCTTCAGGTGCTATTTCGACGGGGCTCCAGGTACTCGGCGCGGAAGACCACGTGAAGCCTATCGTTATGGCACCGTCATCGTGCTGGCCGTCATCCTGGGTGCTTGTTGCGGACAAATTCCTGCGCGTGACGGAAAGCCACTGATCCGAAGCATTGTTCGGCAAAAGGTGAAAGATCATCTCTTCTTGACCTGGACTGTTCGAAGAGAGCCTTCGGCTCTTCTTTCGATAAAATCGTATCCAGCGTTGGACAGAGTGAAGGCACCACGACAAACCGGACACCATTGACCAAGGCGCAAATCGCTAGGGCCCTTTTGCGGAAGACCCCTGTTATCTGCATCGCTCGGCAATGGTATTGGTGCGACGCAGCATGCAATCCGCCATGTCAGGCGCCTTCACGAAAGGGAAATGGTCCTGCCGTAAGTGACGGAAGCAAGAAGGCGTTGTCTGCGCCGCGAGCGATGAGTAGTGTCTTCGTCCGGCCGCAGGCAACGGGGAAGCGGAGCGGGTAGGGCACGGCCATGAACGAGGGAGCCAAGTCACGAAAACAGGACGGTGAATCATGCTACCAGTCGCGGCCCGACTTCGTGCAGCGCATTTATTCACCGCATTCGATCGCGGCCATCGTTTCGGAGTTGAATACGCAAGGTGTCGATGCGTCCGAAACACTTGACGGTACCGGACTCGATCGCTCTCAGTTGGAGGCACACACCACTCAGATTTCGTATCGACAACTCGATAGGGTAATTCGCAATGCCCTCCGCCTGTCGAAAGATTCTGCCGTCGCACTCCGCTCGGGTCAGCGCATGCACGTCACGACATATGGAATGTACGGATACGCGCTGCTTAGCAGTCCAACCTACGCAGACGCCCGCGATTTCGCCAACCGTTACATCCGTGTGATCGGCCCGTTCTGCGATGCCAGGAATGTCTATGACGAGACGACCGTGCTGTGCACCGTCGAGCCACGGCATTGGATCGACCCCACCGAGGACGCCTATCGGTTTGCGGTGGAATTCGCACTGGCGGCGCATTTGTCGACTGCCCGCGATGTGGTGGGGCCATCCTTCAAATACGCGCATGTCTCCGTCGTCTATGCGGCACCGCAACATGCTGCTGTCTACGCCGAACTGTTCGCATGTCCGGTTCTGTTCACGCAGCGGAGCAACACCTATGGCTATGATTTGGCGACAGCCGATGGTCCGGTGTCACTCGCGGACCCGCGCAGCCACGCCATGGCGCGCGAGATGTGCGAGCAAATCCTTTCCGAGGTCAACCGCGGAGGCAGCGTCGCGGCGGACGTTCGGCGGATGCTGATCGAACTGCGCGGCCGGTACCCCGGCATCGAGGTGGTTGCCGAGAAGCTTTCGATGCATCCGCGGGCGCTGCGGCGCAGGCTGGAGGTGGAGGGGACGGCTTACCGCGATATCCTGGCCGAGGTGCGGATGCGTCTTGCCATCGAGTACCTTCGCAAGACGAAAATGACCAATGAGGAAATCGCCAATCGGCTGGGATACAGCGACGCCGCCAACTTCCGCCACGCGTTTCTGCGGTGGACAGGCAAGTCACCCTCTGATTTCCGGCTATCGCTTGGCATCTAGATGGGCGGGATGAGCCGCGCGGACGGACCATGTTCCTTTCTTCTCGTGCCCCGGACGCAAGCAGCTCGGGTGCCGAGTCGGGGCCCATTCCTGCTTTGCATGGGGTTGTTTTCGCAATTTTGAATCCGGGCCCTGGCAGTCGCCGCTCGTTGAACGATTGCAGTGCAGCAACATTCCGACAGGGCTTCGCGTCGCCTTCTGTGTCCCAAACTCACCGGGCAAGCGGGTCATTCGCACCTTTCGAGGGTCGGAGGCGCTCGTTACCGTGACCTCAAATCAAGCTGCACGAAAGGTCTGATCCGAACCTGAGCGTTCCGATCCCGATCAAGCCAAAGACTTGATGTGAGCAGCGCCATGAGCGCGGCATTCAGAGGGGAGGATTGGGATGGATCGGACAACCGAACCCGTCGGGCCGCCGTCGCGGCTGTTGCTGGCGCTCGAGTTGCGCGGCATTTGGGAGTTGCAGGCGTTCTTCGCTACATACCCGTTGCTGCGGCAGGCGCCGCGTGGCGACGGCCATCCCGTGCTTGTGTTGCCCGGCCTGGCGGCAAGTGATGTCTCGACCCGACCGCTGCGAACGCTTCTGAAAGACCTGGGCTACGCAGCTCATGGCTGGAAGCAGGGTCCGAACCGTGGTCCACATCCGGGCGTAGAAGCCGGCATCGATGAACGGCTAGCAGAACTTTCTGCGCGCTATCAGCGCAAGGTCAGCCTGATTGGTTGGAGCCTCGGCGGCGTCTTTGCACGCGAGGCGGCGCGACGGGCGCCATCGCTGGTACGCCAGGTGATTACGCTCGGCAGCCCCTTCGCCAACGAACCGAAAGCAAGCAACGCCTGGCAGCTCTATGAAACCCTCAGCGGGCGCCGGGCGGAAGACTGGCCCGGGCGCGAAGCCATGAAGCTGCCGCCGCCGGTACCGAGCACCGCGATCTATAGCCGTAGCGATGGCATCGTCGCGTGGCAGGGCTGTCGTGAACAAGAGAGCGCGACGAGCGGGAATGTCGAGGTGGAAGGCAGCCATTGCGGGCTCGGGCACAACCCCGTCGCGCTCTATGCGGTTGCGGACCGGCTCGCGATGCCGGAAGGCGAGTGGCGGCCGTTCGACCGAAGCGGCCTAAAACGCCTGCTGTTTCCGGACCCGCGGCGGCATCAACAGGATGGCGCAGATGGGTCCCATGCTGGCCCATTCGCCGCGTAGCGTTGGCGGCATCCGCCGCGACGTGCTCAGCCTGAGTTCAATCGAAGAGGAGGAGTTTTCATGGAAGCAGACAGCAAGCAGCCGGCCGGTGGGATGTGGTCCGATGATCTCAGGAAACTGGCAGAGAAATTCCAAACGCCCGGCCTCGATATCGCGGCGCTGATCGAATGGCAGCGCAAGGACATGGAGACGCTGGTCGAGGCGAACCGGCAGGCTTATGCGGGGGTCACAGCGCTTGTCGAGCGGCGCAACGAGATCCTGCAGGAGACACTCGCGCAATGGCAGGCTGCGATCCAGGATGTGACGGGCGCTGATGGTCTGGCCAGGCAGGCTGAAGCGGCCAAGCTTGGCGTTGAAAAGGCCTTGGCGAATTTCAGCGAGCTGTCCGCGATGGAAGTGCAGTCGCGCAACAGCGCCTGGAAGATCGTTCAGGACCGTTTGCAGGAAAATCTCGGCAACCTGCAGAAATTATTGCAGCCGAAGTAGCTTGGCGCCGGTCGGCCGTTTCTGGGAGAAGCGCAAGATGAACGACATGCCCTGGATCAAATCCTACCCCGCGGGGGTGAGGTGGGACGCCGAGATCGTTTCGATGCCGGTGCAAAAGATTCTCGATGACGCCATCGCGAAATGGCCGGATCGGCCCGCTCTCGAGTTCATGGGCAAGCGTATGAGCTACCGCGAACTCGGCGACCAGGTGGATCGCGCGGCGCGCGGGCTTCAGCAACTCGGCGTCCGGCCGGGCGTGCATGTCGGCCTGTTCCTGCACAACACGCCGCACTACGTCATCGCCTTCTTCGGCGTGCTGAAGGCGGGCGGTACGGTGGTCAACTATTCGCCGCTCGATGCCGCCAAGGTTCTTGAGCACAAGATCGAGGATAGCCGGACGGATTTCCTGATCACGCTCGACCATGTCACGCTATATCCGCAGATGGCGGCCATGCTCGGCAAGACAAGGCTGCGGAAGCTGGTCGTCGGCAGCCTGGCCGAGATGACGGGGTCGCCGGACGTCGTCGCAGGCGAGATGAAGGCGGCCAGGCAGGTGAGCGAGGTGACGTGGGACGACCGTCGCATTCGCTTTGCCGACCTGCTCGACAATGACGGCGCGCCGGAACAGCACCCGATCGCTGATCCGCGCGAACAGATCGCAGTGCTGCAATATACCGGGGGGACGACCGGCCTGCCCAAGGGCGCCATGCTGACGCATGGCAATCTGTCGGCGGCCTGCCAGCAGTTCTGGGAGACGACGCGCGGCAATCCGCCGGTGCTGGTCGAGGGGCAGGAACGAATGCTCGCCGTGCTGCCGCCCTTCCACATCTACGCGCTGACGGTGAACGTGCTGTTCGGCATCCTCGCCGGCGCCGAAATCATCCAGCATGTGCGTTTCGACCCGGAGGCGGCGCTGGCGGAAATTTCGCGCAACCAGGTTAGCGTGTTCTGCGGCGTGCCGACTATGTTCACGGCGCTGATCAACCATCCGCAGACGCCAAATCACAGCCTTCGCTCGCTCAAATATTGCGGCTCGGGCGGGGCGCCGCTGCCGCTCGAAGTGGCGCAACGGTTCGCGGATATCACCGGCTGCCATCTGACCGAAGGTTGGGGCATGACCGAAACCTCGCCGAGCGGCACCTTTACGCCGGCGCAGCCCGGTGGCATGCGGAAAGCCGGGTCGTGCGGGATGCCGGCGCCCGGCATCGTGATCAGGTTCCTCGGTCTCGACGGGCCGGCGCAGTATGTCCCGCTCGGCGAGCGCGGGGAAATCTGCGTCAAGGGCGCCAACGTCATGAAGGGTTATTGGAACAATCCGCAGGCGACGGCCGATGTTACCACGTCCGACGGCTTCCTGCGCACCGGCGACGTCGGTTACATGGACCAGGACGGGTTCATATTCATCGTCGATCGCACCAAGGACATGCTGCTGTGTAGCGGCTACAACGTCTATCCGCGCGTGCTCGAAGAAGCCATCTACATGCATCCCTCGGTCGAGGAGGTCGCGGTAATAGGCATCCATGACGACTACCGCGGCCAGTCACCCAAGGCCTTCGTCAAGCTGAAAGCCGGTGCGGTGACGCCTTCACTCGGCGAGCTTCAGGCGTTCCTGAAGGACAAGCTCGGCAAACACGAAATGGTGCAGGCGCTCGAAATCCGCCCCGAGTTGCCGAAGACCGCCGTGGGAAAGATTTCGAAGAAGGATTTGTACGACGAAGAGGAGCGCCAACACGTGAGGCGCGTGGGAGCAGCAGGATGAAAAACTTCAATGCGGGATGCGCGCATTCCCCCGACACCGCAAAGGAGCGATGAGGATGGATCAACTCAGTGGCATGGACGCCTCCTTCCTGCATCTCGAAACGCCGGAGACGCCGATGCATGTCGGTAGCCTGATGGTGTTCGAACTTCCCGAGGGATATCAGGGCGACTACTACGAAGAAGTGAAGACCATGCTTGGCAAGCGCCTGCATCTGGCTTCCGTACTTTGCCGCAAACTGGCGCAGATGCCTTTCGAACTCGCCGAACCGGTATGGATCGAGGACGATGACATCGATCTCGACTATCATGTGCGCAGCGTTACGCTGCGTCGCCCCGGCACGATGGCGCAGCTTGAGCAGTTGATCGCGCGGCTGCATTCCACGCTGCTCGACCGCAGCCGGCCATTGTGGGAAATGTACGTTATCGAGGGCCTCGAGAACGGGCAGGTCGCGTTCTATTCCAAGGCGCACCACAGCGGCGTCGACGGCAAGGCCGGGGTCGAGCTTGCAAAGGTACTCTATGATGTCTCGCCGCAGATGCGCGAAGTGCCGCCGCCCCGCCGCAAGCGCGGCGGCGTTTCCTACCAGCTTGGCGTCACCGAATTGTTGCAAGCGGCAGTTGCCAATTCGGCCCAACAGTATCGCAAGCTGGCGGATCTGTTGCCTACCGCTGCAAAGGCGCTAGCCGCAGCGGCAACCGTCGTCGCAAGCCAGCGTACGGCCGGCGGCGAACGCTCCCTGAATCTGGGCCTTGCCCCAAGGACGATCTTCAACGAATCAATCACGAACCAACGCTCCTACACTACGTTGTCGCTGCCGCTGGCGGACATCAAGGAACTCGGTAAGCGGGTCGGCGGCACCGTCAACACCATCGTCATGGCCGTGTGCAGTGTCGCGCTGGATCGCTTCCTCAAGGAGCGCGATCTGCTCCCGAAGGAATCGCTTATCGCGGTGGTTCCCGTGAGCCTTCGCGCGGAAGGCGACAGCGCGATGAACAATCAAGTGTCCATGGTCCGCGTCGACCTGGCGACCGACATCAAGGAGCTGCCGGCGCGCTTCAAGGCGATCCATGCCTCGTCCGAGGCCGCGAAGGCGGTGGTACGGGAGCTCAAACCGGTTCTCGGGGTGAACGTGCCGATCACGGGCTCGCCTTGGCTGATGACCGGGCTCGCCTCGCTGCTCGGCCGCTCCAATTTCGCGGGTCGCGCGCCAGCGGCCGGCAATGTCCTGATCTCCAATGTCCCGGGCCCGTCGATGCCGCTCTACATGGCCGGAGCGCGGATGGTGCACTACCACCCGGTGTCGATCCCGTATCATGGAAGCGCGCTGAACATCACGGTGCAAAGCTACGCCGGCCTGCTGGAGTTTGGCCTCACCGCCTGTCGCCGCGTGCTGTCGCAGGAAGAGTCCTACGAACTGGTGGAGCACCTGCGGGCCGCGTTGCACGAAATCGAGGCGCTGCCTCCGGTCGAGCAAGCTCCCGGCGGCGCGCCGACTGCCGATGCATCCCGGCGATCCGCATAACGAGCTGACTCGACTAAAGATAGGAAATCCTTGGAAGGGGAACGATCATGCATCCGACTGGCGCGCAGACGTCTTCGCCGCAATCGCTGGCGTTGGAGAGCGGGGAACTCAAGGCGGTTTTCTCGAAGGTTAGCTGGCGCCTTATCCCGCTGCTGCTGATCGCTTACATGATCGCCTATCTCGATCGCATCAATATCGGCTATGCGCAGCTGCAAATGAAGCAAACTCTGCCGTTCGACGATGCCGTCTACGGCCTGGGCGCGGGGATATTTTTCATCGGATACTTTTTGTTTGAAGTGCCAAGCAACCTTCTGCTGGAGAAAATCGGTGCGCGCAAGACGCTGTTGCGTATCATGGTGCTCTGGGGTCTGACCGCATCGGCCATGATGTTCGTGTCCACGCCGTTGCAGTTCTACGTGTTGCGATTCCTGCTCGGTGTCTTCGAGGCAGGTTTTTTCCCAGGTGTCATTCTTTATTTCACCTATTGGTATCCGTCGGTGCGGCGCGGCCAGGTCATTGCGATCTTTATGTCCGCTACCACGATCATTTCCGTGCTTGCCGGACCGCTTTGCGGCGCTACCTTGAAATATTTCGACGGGGTCAGCGGGCTTTACGGCTGGCAATGGCTGTTCCTGGTGCAGGGATTGCCGGCGGTCATTCTTGGGTTCCTGGTGTATTTCCTTCTGGAAGACAAGCCCGCGAATGCTGCCTGGCTCTCGAAGGACGAGAAGAAGCTGCTCGAAGACAGCCTTGCGCATAGCGTGAAGGCTGTCGGAAGCGAACCCGCCGGCACATTCGGCGGCTTGCTGCGGGATCCGAAAGTGTATGCCCTGTCGCTCGTTTATCTGCTCCTGCTGGGTGCTACCTATACGATGGTGTTCTGGCTGCCGACCTTGATCCAGAGTTGGGGGATCAAGGATCTGTTGCTCGTCGGCATCTACGCGGCGATCCCTAACGCGGTCGGTGTCATCGGCATGATCCTGATCGGCCGGCATTCCGACAAGTGGCGCGAGCGGCGCTGGCATTTTGCAGCATGTGTGGTGATTGCTGCGATCGGCCTCTTCGCGACGACGCTGCTGCAGGGCAACCTGGTCGGATCGCTCCTGGCGCTGTCGTTCGCCGTGATCGGGATAGCGTCGGCTACGCCTCTGTTCTTTGCGTTGATCAGCGAATACCTCTCGGTCGGAGCTGCCGCCGGTGGCCTCGCGCTCATCAGCAGCCTCGGCAACCTCGGTCCGGCGATAAGTCCGACGATCAACGGGCTCATTGTCAGGAGCACGGGTGACAATACTTACAGCATGTATTTCGTGATTGCGCTCTACCTTCTGTCCGGGCTGCTCCTGCTCCTGACGATCCGGCCGGCGTCGACCGCGGGTGTGGCAGCGCCGGTGGCTGCGCACTGACGGAACCTGACAAGATGCCTGTTGTTGGGCGACTGCGACGCGTCGCGCCGGTAAAAGCGAGGGCGGTGAGCACGTGCGAGGCTAAGCCCGGGTCCTCAGATTTATGATCATTTTGCGGGCCTGCGCAGCGAAGGGGTCAACAAGCGTTCACGCGAAGGTTTGTGCCTCTGCTCACAACGGATGAGCTAATTCGGCGACCGGTTCACTGTCCTAGGACAGTTGCGCGGATGCTGCCGCGATGCGCCGGCAAGCCTCCATGAGTTCGGCGGCCGACGTTGCGTAGGAGATGCGGAAATACGGCGCGAGGCCAAATGCCGAGCCGGGAACGACCGCGATGCCGACGGCGCGCAGCAGATATTCCGCAAAGGCCGTGTCGCTCGTGATGATGCCGCCGTCAGGAGCCTTCTTGCCGATCAGACCCGCGCAACTGGCGAACGTATAGAACGCGCCTTCGGGCACGCGGCAGGTAATGCCCTCGATCGCGTTCAATGCGGAAACGACGAGATCGCGACGCTCCTGAAACGACCTGCAATGGTCGCGCACGATCCCTTGCGGACCGTTGAGGGCTTCCACGGCCGCTGCCTGGCTGATCGATGATGGGCAGGACGTCGATTGGCTCTGCACGACGGCCATGGCGCGAATCAGCGCGCTTGGCCCGCCGGCGTAGCCAATGCGCCAGCCGGTCATCGCATAGGCCTTGGAAACACCGTTGACCGTCAGGATGCGGTTGCGAAGCCCCGGTTCGATCGCGGCCGGTGTGACAAAGCGGAAATCGTCGTAGACGATGTGCTCATAGATATCGTCAACGATCAGCCAGACATGCCGGTGTCGCGACAGCACGTCGAGCAGCGGCCGATAGTCAGCTTCGCGATAGGCGGCTCCGGTGGGATTCGATGGCGAATTCAGCATCACCCATCGGGTGCGCGGCGAGATCGCCGCTTCGAGATCGCCGGCGGTGAGCCGGAAGCCGTTGGCTTCCGAACACGGCACCAGAACCGGCTTGCCGCCTGCGATGAGGACGATGTCGGCGTAGCTCACCCAGAATGGTGTCGGGATGATCACCTCGTCGCCCGGATCGAGGCTGGCCATCATCGCATTATAGAGAACCTGCTTCGCACCGCTGGAAACCGTGATCTCGTCCTGGGCGAATTCAAGCCCGCTGTCGCGCTGGAACTTGGCTCGGATAGCGGATTTGAGTTCTGGCGCTCCGTCGAGCGCGGTGTATTTGGTCGCGCCGTCGTGCATGGCGCGCGCCGCCGCGTCCTTGATGTGAGCGGGCGTGTCGAAGTCGGGCTCTCCGGTGCCGAGGATGATGACATCCTTGCCCTGGCGCTTCAGATCGGTGGCGAGGCCGGTAATCTTCAGGATTTCCGACACCCCGATCGACGAAAGCCGGGAGGCCGGGCGGAAATGCGATGATGTCGGAAGCGGCGCGTTCACGGCGATTTCCATTCAATCCACGTCGAACTTGACGCCCTGGGCGAGCGGCAGCGTGCGGCCATAGTTGATCGTGTTGGTGGCGCGGCGCATGTAGGCCTTCCAGGCATCCGACCCGGACTCACGTCCGCCGCCGGTTTCTTTCTCGCCGCCGAATGCGCCGCCGATCTCGGCGCCTGAAGGGCCGATATTCACGTTGGCGATCCCGCAATCGGAGCCGCGCGCCGACAAGAAGGCTTCTGCCTCGCGCAGATCGTTGGTGAAGATCGAAGACGATAGTCCTTGCGGAACCGCATTGTGCAATTCGATCACCGCATCGAAGTCGCTGTATTTGATGACATAAAGGATCGGCGCAAAAGTCTCGCGCTCGACCGTTCCGGTCTGTCCACCGATCTCGACCAGCGCCGGCCGGACATAGAAGGCCGTGTCTGCGCCTGCGACGGCGACGCGGTCGCCGCCGACAATGGCCGCCCCGGCGGCCTTGGCTTCGCCGAGGGCGCGCTGCATCGATTCATAAGCGAGGCCGTCGATCAGAGGGCCGACCAGATTGCCGGTGAGGGGATTGCCGACGGAAACGGACTGATAGACCTTCTTCAGGCGCGGCACGAAGCTGTCATAGACGCTCTCGTGAACGAACAGGCGGCGCAGCGTGGTGCAGCGTTGGCCGGCCGTGCCCATGGCCGCGAAGGCGACGCCGCGCAGCGTCAGGTCGAGATCCGCGGTCGGCGTGACCACCGCCGCATTGTTGCCGCCGAGCTCCAGGATGGCGCGGGCAAAACGCTGCGCGAGCTTCGGCGCGACGGCGCGTCCCATCGCGGTCGAACCGGTCGCCGAGACCAGGGGAACCCTGGTGTTGTTCACGAGGGCCTCACCGATCTCGCGCCCCCCGACCAGCACGGCAGACAACCCGTCGGGCGCTGCGCCGCCATCGGTCTTGAAGCGCTTCAGGGCGCGGGCGAACAGCGCGTCGGTCGCCAAAGCGGTGAGCGGTGTTTTTTCCGACGGCTTCCACACGATGCTGTTGCCGCAGACCAATGCCAGCGCGGCATTCCATGACCAGACCGCGACCGGAAAATTAAATGCGGAAATGATACCGGTGACACCGAGCGGATGCCAGGTCTCCGCCATCCGGTGCTCGTGGCGCTCGGTGGCGATCGTCAAGCCGTAGAGCTGCCGGGAAAGCCCCACGGCGTAGTCGCAAATGTCGATCATCTCCTGCACTTCGCCGAGACCTTCGGACTCGATCTTGCCCGCCTCGATGGAAACCAGCCGGCCGAGCGCGCGCTTGCTGGCGCGCAACTCTTCGCCGAGCAGCCGCACCAGTTCACCGCGCTTGGGAGCAGGGACCAGACGCCATTGCAGGAAAGCCGCCTGAGCTTTTTCGATCGCCGAGGTCGCGCCGGCGGTGTCGATCTCCCTGACATGCGCCACGGTTTCACCGGTGATCGGGGTTCTCGCGACCAGCGTGCCACCGGTATAGCTGACAGGATCGACACCGAGTTCAATCAGGAGCGCGTCGACGTCGGCCTTGAGCGAGAGGTCTTTGGTTTTGGCGGATTGTTTGTCTGACATGAGGGGCTCTTTCCGAGGGCTCGCGTTGATTTCAGAGAAGGCGGCTGTCAGCGATTGGCTTGAGACGTCACCATCGTTCTCCGTCAGGGCCGGAAGGCGATGTCCCGCCTCATAGAGAGGACAATGGTCCGGCATTTTCAAACGATAGAAGTTCAATAAGTCATTCCAGCGCCGAATGACCATGGGCCAAATCCAAAACGGCTGACAGTTGAGGATGAGTCGCAGACCCGACCTTGTCTGAGCGCGACGCTTCAGCGGTCTGGCGCCGTTTCCAGAAGAAGCCATTCCCGGAAGGCAACAAGTGGCGGATGGGACGCCCGGTCGGTCGGCCAGACCAGATAATAGGCCTCGGCGCTTTTCATCGGCAGATCGAGGGCGCGCACCAGCTTGCCGGTGCTCAACTCCTCCTCGATGAGAAATTCGGGAAGCAGCGCGACGCCGAGCCCGGAAATCGCCGCCTGGGAAGCGGTGGCGAACTGGTCCAGCAGCATGCCATGGACGGCATGGGCATCCACGCCGTGCTGTGTCAGCCATTGTTCCCAGGCGTCGGGGCGCGTCGTCAGGTGCAGAAGAGGGGCCTTCCGCAGGTCGCTTGCTTGCTTGAAACCATAACGCTCCCGCAACTCGGCGCTGCAGGCGGGGATCACGGTCTCCGACCGCAGCAACGCCAGTTCACCCCCTTGCCATTCCGGGCGCCCGAAATGGATCGCGGCGTCGACGGGCTCCAGCCTGAAGTCGAAATTCGATAGCCGCGTGACCAGGTTGATGGTGATGCCTGGGTTGCCCGCGAGAAATTTGGGAAGCCGCGGCGCCAGCCATCTGGTGCCGAAAGTCGGCAGGATCGCCAGCGTCAGCGTGCCGCCGAACGGATTGGCGCGCAGATTGAGCGACGCCGTGCTGATCTTGCGCAGCGCGTCGCGTATCTCGCGGGCATAGGCGTCGCCGCCCACGGTCAGGCGGATGGTTTGCCGCTCGCGATGAAACAGCTCGACCTCGAGCTGCTCTTCGAGCGCCTTGACCTGACGGCTCACCGCGCCTTGCGTCAGCGACAGCTCTTTTGCCGCGGCCGTGATGCTTCCGGTCCGCGCCGCCGCTTCAAAGGCGGACAGCAGAGGCAGCGAAGGCAAAAAGCGGCGTGGGCCCTGCACGTCATTCTCCAGCCGAATGAGGTCTTGATCAAACATGACTTGGCCCGGCGCCGCTGGCAACGCTAGATTACCACCCGGCCTCGCAGTCACGCAGTCGGCATGTCTTCAAACGGTCGGCATCTTACTTGCCGAATTGGAATGAACCAGTCAACGCGCCTCGAAAAGCCAGACCTTGCGGGCGGCAACAGACGAGGACGTCGCAGACGATGCTAGATAACGCCAGATCCCACGGTCTCTGGGAATTGACCGCACCGGCGGCGCCTGAAACGGCTGAGTTACGCGGATCGATCAAGGTCGATACTGCCATCATCGGTGGTGGATATACCGGTCTCTCGGCCGCTCTCCATCTCGCCGAGGGCGGCGCCAACGTCGCATTGCTGGAGGCGGTGGAGATCGGCTTTGGCGGGGCCGGCCGGAACGTCGGCCTGGTCAATGCCGGTATGTGGGTGATGCCGGACGTGCTGCCCGACATGCTCGGCGGCGATTACGGCGAGCGTCTTCTCGGATTGCTGGGCGACGCCCCGAAGCTTGTGTTCGATCTCATCGACCGTCATCGCATCGAATGCGAAGTCGAGCGTGCCGGCACGCTGCATTGCGCCGTCGGCCTCAAAGGGATGAAGGAACTGGAGGCGCGCGCAGCTCAGTGGAGCCGCCGCGGCGCGCCGGTGGAGTTGCTGAACGCCGCTGACACCGAAGCGAAAATTGGCTCCTCGGCTTACGCCGGATCGCTGTGGGATCGGCGCGCGGGCACGATCCAACCCCTGGCCTATGCGCGGGGTCTTGCTCGCATCGCTTTGAATGCCGGCGCGAAGATATTCACCCGTAGCGCAGTTATCTCCGCCGCGCGAATTGGCGGCAAATGGAAGCTGCAAACCGCTGATGGCAGCGTCGTCGCCGATCGCGTCATCGTGGCGACCGATGCCTATGCGACGGGCCCTTGGTCCGAAGTTACGATGGAGCAGGTCCACCTGCCTTATTTCAACTTTGCCACCCAGCCGCTGTCCGACAACATCCGTGCGTCCATTCTTCCCGAACGGCAGGGGGCCTGGGACACCAATGAAGTGCTGAGTTCGTTTCGTTTCGATCGTGCCGGCCGCCTCGTGTTCGGAAGCTGTGGCGCGCTGCGTGGGACCGGTGCGGCGGTTCACCGATCCTGGGCAAAGCGGGCGCTCAAGAAGCTTTTCCCGCAAATCGGCGACGTCAGATTCGAATCTGAATGGTACGGCCTGATCGGAATGACCGACGATAACCTGCCGCGATTCCACAAGCTCGCTGAAAACGTGATCGGCTTCAGCGGCTACAACGGGCGCGGCATTGCGCCCGGCACGACCTTCGGACGCCTGTTGGCGCTCCACGCGCTTGGACAACTCGACGAGAAAGATCTGCCGCTGCCGGCGTCGTCGCCGACCAAGCCCAACTTCCGGAACGCCAAATCGGCCTACTACGAGGTCGGGGCACAGCTCCTTCATCTGGTCCAGGCGCGGCGGTAGGTCCCGCCATCGGATTTCGGAATTCCGGACAATAGCAAAAAGATCACATCGGAAATTAGTTGACGATAGGAAACTTTTGATCAAAGGTGGACGCGCGGTCTGGATCTAACCTGGCTCTCCAATCTGGGATCCAGACCTAGCAGGGGACAGGCATGACGGATGGCGCCGTTTACGCTCTGGAGACACGCGGCCTCAGCCGCGAGTTCGGCGGCTTCTTCGCCGTCAATGGCGTCAACTTCCGCCTTGCCCGCAACAGCATGCACGCCGTCATCGGCCCCAACGGGGCCGGCAAGACCACCCTGTTCAACCTTCTGACGAAATACCTTCCGCCTTCGGCCGGTACGATCCTGCACGACGGCCATGACGTCACCCGCCTCAGCATGCCGGCGATGGCCAAGCGCAGCGTGGTGCGCTCCTTCCAGATCTCGGCAGTGTTCGCCGGGCTGACCGTCCGCGAGAACGTCGAACTCGCTTTGCTGCCTGAGCATGGTCTCGCCTGGAATCTGCTCGGCCGGATTTCGCGCCATCGTGGTGTGCTGGATCGCGCCGATGCGTTGCTCGCGCGCTTCGGCCTGTCGGAATATGCCGAGACGATGGCCGGCAGTCTTTCCTATGGCCGCAAGCGCGTGCTCGAACTAGCGACGACGCTTGCGCTCGAACCCAAGGTGTTGCTGCTCGACGAGCCGATGGCGGGGCTCGGTCACGAAGATATCGGGCGCGTGACGCAATTGATCCGCGAGGCCGGCCGGGGCCGCACGGTGCTGCTGGTCGAGCACAACATGAATGTGGTCGCCGAACTCGCCGACACGATCACCGTGATGGTGCGCGGCGAAGTGCTGGCGGAAGGAAGCTATGCGGAGGTCTCCTCGCGCGCCGACGTGATGGCCGCCTATACGGGGCAGGCGCATGCCTGAGATCCTCACGGTCGGCAACCTCGAGGCCTGGTACGGCGAGTCCAAGGTCCTGCACGGAATGGATTTCAGTGTCAGGGCGGGCGAAGTGGTGACGCTGCTCGGCCGCAACGGCGCCGGCAAGACCACAACGCTGAAGGCGATCATGGGCCTGCTCGACAAGCGTTCGGGTTCGATCGCGCTCAACGGCCGTGAGATCATCGGCGCCGCGCCCTATGACATCGCGCGCAAGGGTATCGCTTTCTGCCCGGAGGAGCGCGGCATCTTTGCGAGCCTGAGCGTGCGCGAAAACCTGCTGCTGCCGCCGAAGGTCGCTGCCGGCGGCATGACGGTCGCGCAGATCCTTGAGCTGTTTCCGAACCTGAAGGAGCGGCTCGACAGCCAGGGCACGAAGCTGTCCGGCGGCGAGCAGCAGATGCTGGCGCTCGGGCGCATTCTGCATACCGGCGCGCGCATCCTGCTGCTCGACGAGCCGACCGAGGGCCTGGCTCCCGTCATCATCCGCCAGATCGGCCGCACCATCACCGAACTGAAGACGCTCGGCTTCACCATTCTCCTGGTCGAGCAGAATGTCGGCTTCGCCGCCGGTCTCGCCGACCGGCACTACATCGTGGAGCTCGGTCGCATCGTCGAGGAAATCCCGGGTGCGGCGTTCGAAGGCAGGCTCGGTTCGCTCAAAAGCTATCTCGGACTCTGACCGAAAGGGCATCATGACCACGATCCTTGGCGTCCCTTCCGCGGTCCTCTATGGCCAGCTCCTGCTCGGGCTGATCAACGGCGCCTTCTACGCCATGCTGAGCCTCGGCCTCGCGGTGATCTTCGGCATGATGAACATCGTGAACTTCGCCCACGGGGCGCAGTACATGATGGGCGCGATGGGCGCATGGTTTCTGCTCAATTATCTCGGCATCGGCTATTGGTGGGCGCTGATCCTGGCTCCGCTCGCCGTCGGCGCGATCGGCATCGTGATCGAGATGCTGCTGTTGCGACGCCTTTACAAGCTCGACCATCTCTACGGCATGCTGCTCACCTTCGGTCTCGCCTTGATGGTGCAGGGCATGTTCAGCGACTGGTTCGGCTCTTCGGGCCAGCCCTATTCGATTCCGCAGGCGCTGATGGGTGGCAGCCATCTCGGCTTCATGTTCCTGCCGAACTACCGGGCCTGGGTGATCGCCGCTTCGGTCGTGATCTGCCTCGGCACCTGGTACGTTGTCGAGCGGACCAAGCTTGGCGCCTATCTGCGCGCCGCGACCGAAAACCCGATGCTGGTTCAGGCTTTCGGTATCCGCGTCCCGCGCATGATCACGCTGACCTACGGCGCCGGCGTTGCGCTTGCCGCACTGGCTGGCGTTCTGGCCGCGCCGATCTACCAGGTCAGCCCGCTGATGGGAGCGGATCTCTTGATCGTCGTCTTTGCGGTGGTGGTGATCGGTGGCATGGGCTCGATCATGGGCTCGATCCTGACCGGCTTCCTCGTCGGTATCATCGAGGGCCTGACCAAGGCCTTCTATCCCGAAGCCTCGACGACGGTTGTCTTCGTGGTGATGGCGGTGGTGCTGCTGATCCGCCCGGCGGGGCTGTTCGGATCGAAGCCCGAGGCCGCGCAGGGGCAACCGCAGTCGAGCCTGTCGGCGCCGGCGCCGTCAGCGCGTACGCAAACCCTGATCTTCCTGACGGTCGCCGCCTGCCTCGCGGCCGCGCCGATCGTCGTTTATCCCGGCTTCATGATGAAGGCGATGATCTTCGCCCTGTTCGCCTGCGCCTTCAACCTGGTCGCCGGCTATGGCCGGCTGGTCTCGTTCGGCCACGCCATGTTCCTGGGCTCCGCCGGCTATGTCTGCGGCCATGTGGCGAAGACCTGGGGGCTGCCCCCTGAACTCGCCATTCTGGCCGGAACGGCAACCGCGGCCGTGCTTGGCTTTGTCTCGGGCTGGCTCGCCATCCGCCGCAGCGGCATCTACTTCGCCATGGTGACGCTGGCTTTCGCGCAGATGGTCTATTTCGTCGCGCTGCAGGCGCCCTTCACCGGCGGCGAGGACGGGCTGCAGGCGATTCCGCGTGGCATGCTGTTCGGCCTGATCGACCTTTCGCGGCCGGCGAACCTTTACACGTTCGTGCTGGCGATATTTCTCGGCGGCTTCTTCCTGATCATGCGCCTGGTCGGCTCGCCGTTCGGGCGCGTGCTGAAGGCGATCAGCGATCACGACGCCCGCGCGCAGTCGCTCGGCTTTGATACGAGCCGCTACAAGCTCGTTGCCTTCACGCTCTCGGCGGCGCTGGCGGGGCTTGCGGGTTCGACCAAGGCGATCGTCAGCCAGATCGCCAGCCTGACCGACGTGCACTGGTCGATGTCGGGCGAAGTATTGCTGATGACGTTTCTCGGCGGCGTCGGCACGCTCTACGGCCCACTCGTCGGCGCCTTCATCGTCGTCGCCATGCAGAACTATCTGGCGGCATTCGGACAATGGGTCACCGTCATTCACGGCCTGATCTTCGTCGTCTGCGTGCTCGCCTTCCGGCGCGGCATCGTCGGCGAACTGATCGAGTTCTGGCATCGCCGGCGCCGGGCACCAGCGGCGACACAAGCCGTACTTCGCAAAGTGGCCGTCGCGACGAAGGAATGAGACGTCTCGATAAGAAACTTCGTCATCCGGGGAAGTGGAACAGGACCGAACCAAACCCCGCTCGGAAGAGCGGATCCGACAACAGGGGATAGATCATGCGAAAGATGCCTTCCAGACTCTTGTGTGGTGTAGCCGCCGCGCTCTGCCTCGGCGCCATCACCGGCCAGGCCGCAGCCCAGGTCAGCGACGACGTCGTCAAGATCGGCGTGCTGACCGACATGTCCGGCCAGTATTCCGACCTTAACGGGCCAGGCTCGCTGCTGGCGGCGCAGATGGCGGCAGCGGATTTCGGCGGCAAGGTTCTGGGCAAGCCGATCGAAATCATCGGCGCCGACCATCTTCAGAAGGCCGACGTCGGCGTCGGCATTGCCCGGCGCTGGATCGAGAACGAGAAGGTCGACGCGATCTCAGACGTCACCAACAGCGCCATCGCGCTTGCGGTACAGCAGTTGACGCGCGAGACCAGCCGCGTGGCGCTGTTCGCGTCGCCCGGCACGACGGACCTGACCGGCAAGCAGTGTTCGCCCACCGGCTTTCACTGGGTCTACGACAATTATTCAAACGCGGTCGGACCGCTGAAGGCGCTGATCGACAAGGGCAACGATACGTTCTTTATCGTTACCGCCGATTTCGCCTTCGGGCATTCGCTCGAGAAGATCGCGAGCGAAGCGATCAAGGCGAATGGCGGCAAGGTCCTGGGTAACGTCCGCCATCCCTTCGGCGCAGCCGATCTCTCGTCTTTCCTGCTGCCGGCGCAGGCATCGAAGGCGAAGGTCATCCTGCTTGCCACCGCCGGCAAGGATATGACGACGGCGATCAAGCAGGCCAACGAGTTCGGCATCATCGCGGGCGGGCAGGCCATCGCCGCGCCGGTCGTGTTCATTACGGATGTCAACGCCCTCGGCCTGCCGACCGCGCAGGGCATCTCGTTTGTCGAGGGTTTCTACTGGGACCAGAACGACGAGACGCGCGCCTTCGCCAAGCGCTTCTTCGAGACCCGCAAGGCCATGCCGACGTCGGTGCAGGCCGGCGTCTATTCGTCGATCACGCACTATCTCAAGGCGATCCAGGCCGCGGGCACCGATGAGGCCAAGGCCGTCGCCGCCAAGATGCGCGAGCTGCCGGTCAACGACTTCTTCGCCAAGGACGGCAAGGTGCGCGAGGACGGCCGCATGGTCCACAACATGCTGCTGGTCCAGGTCAAGAAACCTTCCGAATCGAAGCAGCCATGGGACTACTATAATGTCCTGGCTACCGTTCCCGGCGAGCAGGCCTTCCAGTCTCTTGCCCAAAGCGAATGTCCGCTCGTCAAGAAGTGAGGCAAGGTCCCGGCGGCGACGGCCGCCGCCGGGACCTTACTTCCGCGATAAAAAAGGGAGAGAGCCGCGATGAAGAAGACTGCGACGCGATCGTCGCTGAGGGAGGCCACGGCAACAGTGGTTGTACCGGCCCGCTTCTCGGCCGACGCCGCGCCGGCCGAGGGAAGCGATGACCTCGGTCACAGGTTGAAGCGGTTACGGATCGACAAGGGGTGGACTTTGAAAGAGGTCAGCGAGCGCACCGGCGTCGCGCGCTCGACCCTGTCGAAGATCGAGAACGGCCAGATGTCGCCGACCTACGACGTGCTGCAGAAGATCACGCGCGGCGTCGATCTCGACATCGTCGAGCTGTTCGATCAGCGCCGCCAGAATGCGCCGTTCGGCCGTCGCAGCGTCACGCGCACCGGCGAGGGCAAGCCGCACCGCACCGACACCTATGATTACGAGGTGTTGGCGACCGACCTTTCGCAAAAGCATATCCTGCCATTCAAGGCGCGGATCAGGGCGCGCAGCCTCGACGAGTTCCCCGGCTGGGTGCGTCACGAGGGCGAGGAGTTCCTGTGCGTTTTGTCCGGCTCTGTCCAGGTCTTCACGGAATTCTACGCCCCCGTCACGCTCGCGGTTGGCGACAGCACCTATTTCGACAGCAAGATGGGCCACGCCATCGTGTCGATCAGCAAGGAAGATGCCGAGGTCATCTGGATATGCACCGGCATCACCGCACTCTCATGATATTGTAGGACAGGAATAAACCCGATGCTGCGCAGCTACTCCGCTGCCGACGTCCATGCCGCGCTCGGCTATCCCGAGCTGATCGAGGCATTGCGCGAGGCTTTCAAGCGCGACGGCGAGCCGATGCCGTTGCGGCAGGCCTATGAAGTCGGCGTCGATGGAGCGCCGGCGCGTCTTCTGACGATGCCGGCCTGGATCCGCGGCGAAGCCGTCGGCGTCAAGCTCGTCACGGTGTTTCCGCAAAATGCCGAGCGCGGTCTCGGTGCGGTGTCGTCGCTTTATTTCCTGCTCGACGGCCAGACCGGCCAGCCGCGCGCGACGATCGACGGCGAGGCGCTGACCAATCGCCGCACGGCCGCTGCGTCAGCGCTCGCATCCAGCTATCTGTCGCGCGCGGACAGCCGCACGCTGCTTATCGTCGGAACCGGCCATGTCGCGCGTCATCTCGCCGCCGCTCACCGCGCTGTGCGTCCGATCGAGAAGGTGATGGTATGGGGACGCAATCCGGAGCGCGCGCGGGCTCTGGCCGACACGCTTGTCCGGCAGGGCGCGAACGCAGTTCCGGTGACTGACCTTGACCTGGCCTTGCCGCAGGCCGACATCGTGAGCTGCGCCACGACGTCGACCGAGCCACTGGTCAAAGGCGCGCTGCTGCGGCCTGGAACCCATCTCGACCTGGTCGGTGCCTTTACGCCGCAGATGCGCGAAAGCGATGACGCGGCCATTTTGCGCTGCCGCGTCTTCATCGATACCTATCCTGGCGCGCTCGCCGAAGCAGGAGACCTGCTGCAACCGATCGCCGCCGGCCGCTGGAGCGCCGACAGGATCTGCGGCGATCTGCATGAACTGACAAGTGGCGCGAAAGCCGGCCGCCTTGACCGCGACGAAATCACCCTGTTCAAATCGGTCGGCGCGGCGATCGAGGATCTTGCGGCCGCGAGCCTGCTGGTGAACGAGGCCAATCCGAACTCACGCGCGCAGCCTCCCGAGTGAGGGTGTGCGGCAACGAGGCCTGACCATGTCGACGCAGGAAAAGCCTGGCTTCTGCACGCTCTGCCGCTCCCGCTGCGGCACGATCAACGTCGTCGAGGATGACAGGCTCGTCGCGGTACGACCGAACCCGGCGCACCCAACCGGCAAGGCGCTATGCCCAAAGGGCAGGGCCGCGCCGGAGATCGCGCATTCGGCCCGCCGCCTGAAGACGCCATTGCGACGCACCGCGCCGAAGGGCGCCGCCGATCCCGCCTTCGTGCCGATTCCCTGGGACGAGGCGCTGACCGAGATCGCCGAGCGGCTGGGGCGCTACCGGGAAGAGAGTGGGGCGGAATCGGTTGCGTTCGCGGTAACCTCCGGCTCTTCGTCGTCGACATCAGACAGCCTCGACTGGATCCAGCGCTTCATCCGCGGCTTCGGCAGCCCGAACAATTGCTTCTCAACGGAGATCTGCAATTGGCACAAGGACCACGCCCACGCCTTCACCTTCGGGTGCGGTCTGCCCACGGCGGATTATCGCAACTCCGAACTGATCCTGCTCTGGGGGCACAACCCCGCCAATGTCTGGCTTGCCCAGGCAGAAGCAATCAGCGCCGCGCGGGCGAGGGGCGCCAGGCTTGCGGTGATCGATCCGCGCCGGACCGGTTCAGCGCGCGATGCCGATCTGTGGCTGCGTATCCGCCCGGGCACCGATGCGGCGCTGGCGCTCGGTCTTGCGCGCTGGCTCATCGTCAACCGCGCCTACGACGCCGACTTCGTGCGGCACTGGACCAATGCGACCTTCCTGATCCGCGATAGCGACGGTTGCTTCCTGCGCCCCGGCGATATCGGCCTTGAAGGCGGCGGCTTTCTGGTCTGGGACGCGGTCGCGGGCAAAGCAGTGCCGGCCGAGGGCGGGCTCGCGGCTGCCGCGCTCGAAGGATGCTTCGATGTGAGCGGCCCTCAGGGCCCGATCGCCTGCCGCACCGGTTTCGATCACTATGTCGCGGCAGCCGAACCCTACGATCCCGCGACGGTCGAGCGCATCACCGGCATCCCGGCGGCGCAAGTTGAGGAACTCGCGGCTGCGATCTCGAAGGCATCATCGGTCTGCTATCACGGCTGGACCGGCCTCGGACAGCACACCAATGCCTCCCAGACCGAACGCGCGGTCGCAACGCTCTATGCATTGACCGGCCATTTCGATGCGCCGGGCGGCAATGTCAGGATGCCGAGCCTTCCGGTGCCGTCGCTGCATTCCATGGCGATGATCCCGCCGGAGGCGCGCGCACGCACGCTCGGACTGTCGGCGCGGCCGCTCGGGCCGCCGGCCGACGGCTGGATCACCTCCAGCGATTTCTACGACGCGGCGCTGACAGCAAAACCCTACCGCGTGCGCGCGCTGTTCGCGTTCGGCTCCAATTTGCTGGTGTCGCATCCGGCGCCGGAGCGCGGGCGCGAGGCGCTGAAGGCGCTCGACTTCCAGGTCCATTGCGATCTGTTCCTGAACCCGACAGCCGAGATGGCTGATATCGTGCTGCCGGTGTCGAGCCCGTGGGAGCATGAGGCATTGCGCCTCGGCTTCGAAATCTCGCCCGAGGCGCAGGAATTGGTGCAACTCCGTCCGCAGATGATTCCGCGGCAGGGCGAGGCCCGTTCGGATATGTGGATCGTCTTCCAGCTCGCCAAGCGGCTTGGCATGAGCGAACTGTTCTTTGGCGGCGATGTCGAGAAGGGGTTTGAGCATCTGCTCGCCCCCCTTGGCCTCGATCTCGAAACGCTGCGGGCCAGGCCCGAAGGCATTCGCGTGCCGCTCAAGCATGGCCATCGCAAATACCAGACGACCGGCTTCGCCACGCAGACCGGCAAGGCCGAACTCTATTCGGAACTGCTGCATCGCCATGGCTACCCGGCGGTACCGCGTTTCATCGAGCCGGCCGAGCGCCGCGATGACGCGTTTCCGCTGACGCTGTTTTCCGCCAATAGCGGTTATTTCTGCCACAGCCAGCATCGCGGCATCAACGCGCTGCGCCGCAAGCGCGCCGAGCCGACCGCCGAGATCCATCCCGAACTCGCCCGCCGCAAGAATATCCTGGAGGGCGACTGGATGTTGGTGCGCAGTCGCAAGGGCACGATCCGGATCCGCGCCGCTTTCAACGACGCGCTCGCGCAAGACGTGGTGGCGAGCGATTACGGCTGGTGGCAGCCTGCGCCGGATCTCGGCCTGCCGGGCTATCTGCCGGACGAGACGCGGCCTGTCGGCGCCAGTTTCAACGCCATCATCTCGGAACGCGGGCGCGATCCGCTCAGCGGATCGCTGGCGCTGCGTTCCTTTACCTGCGACGTCGAACGTGACGAGAGCACCGCCTGGCAGGGCTGGCGCTCATTCGTCGTTGCGGAGCGCCGCGAGGAATCTGCCGATGTGGTGGGGCTGACATTGCGGCCGGTCGACGGTGGGGCGCTTCCGGCATTCCGGCCAGGCCAATATGTCGGCGTCCGGATTGGCGAGGCGATCCGCTCGTATTCGCTGACCGGGGCAGCGATCCCGGCACCCGATGCCTATCGTATCGGTGTCAGGCACATCGAGGGCGGGCAGGTGTCGACGGCGATCAGGCACGATCTCGCACCTGATGACACCGTCGAATTGCAGTCGCCGAAGGGTGGCTTCGTGCTGCCGCTGCGCAACGAGTTTCCGGTCGTCCTGATTGCCGGCGGCATCGGCATCACGCCGTTCCTGTCCTATCTCGATACGCTCGAGGGCGCCGCCGAGGAGCCGCAGGTCACGCTGCATTATGGCTGCCGGGATGGCGCAAGCCGCCCGTTCCATCATCGGCTCGAAGCGCTGCGGCAGCGCCTGCCGAATCTCACGCTGGTCACGCATCTGACCCGCCCACGGAGCGGCGACCGTTTTGATCGGCTCGGCCGGTTCACCGTGTCGGATATCGACGCGGAATTGCTGCGCAAGCGCGCGCGCATCTACATGTGCGCATCCGATGCGATGATGGAAGAGGTAGCCGCAGGCCTGCAGGCGCGCGGCGTGCCGGTCTTCGAGATTTTCAAGGAGCGCTTCCGCTCGCCCCCGCCGCCTGCGCTCGATGGCCTCATGTCGCGCCAAATTCATTTTGCCCGCTCTGGACGCACATTGAACTGGTCGCCGCAGGCGCCGCTGGCCAGCATTCTCGCGGTGGCCGAAAGCGCGGGCATTGCGATTCCAAGCGGCTGCCGTGTCGGCCAATGCGAGAGCTGCGCCGTTCCGGTAAAGACCGGCGAGGTTCGCCATCTCGTCGATTGTTCGGAGTTGGATGAGGGGCATTGCCTGACATGTCAGGCCGTTCCACTTTCCGATCTCGTCATCGACGCATGACTCACGAGCAAGACCGACGCCTCCGATCATCAGCGCATCCTTTGGCTGATTGAGCAAGTTGCTCGCCACTCCTGCGATATGGTGGGGGTCTTCAAGGCCAATGCGCCGCCGCGCTCCGGTCGATTGCGCCATACACCACCATACACTGACCAGCCGGGCTCGAGCGCGAGCGCTCCCCCGCAATAAAATCCCTGCACCCGGCCCCCCTTTCATCAAAGCGACACATATGTCATTATAGAAATACAAATGATCGAAGCTGGGTTTTAAAGCGCCGGCTCACTGGACCGCTGAGGGAGGATCACCCGTGAAGAAGATTGCATTCATTGCGGCATTGTTCGGGGTTTTGGCGTTGGCCGCGCCCGCTCAGGCGGCGCGTGTCGAGGTGCAATGGTGGCACGCCATGAGCGGCGTACTGGGCGAACGGCTCAGCGAACTGGTCGAGAAATTCAACGCATCGCAGGATAAATATACCGTCGTGGCGGTCGCCAAGGGAAATTACGACGAAGTGACCAATGGCGTGATCGCGGCCTATCGTGCCAAGCGGCCGCCGGAAATGGTGCAGATCGCCGAACGTGGCTACATGACCATGCTGCTGTCCGGCGCCGTGGTGCCGGTGCAGGAACTTCTGGACCAGAAGGGCTACAAGGTCGACTTCTCCGACTTCATCAAGCCGGTGGCGAGTTTCTGGAGCTACAAGGGCCGCATGTCGGCGATGCCCTTCAATTCCTCGACGCCGATCTTCTGGTACAACAAGGACCACTTCCAGAAAGCCGGCTTCGACAAGCCGGCCGAGACCTGGCAGGAGCTGGAGACCCAGCTCTACGCCATCAAGGCCAAGGGCGTCAGTGAGTGTGGCACGGTGCTGCCGGGCGACTTCTTCTGGAGCCTGCTGGAAAACTACAGTGCCATCAACAACCAGCCCTACGGAACGTTGGCCAACGGCTTCGACGGACTCGGCACCGAATTCGTCTACAACAAGACCAAGGTGGTCTCGCAAGTAACGCGTCTGAAAAAATGGCTCGATGATGGCGTCATGCAGATCGCTGGTCAGGGCTTTAGCCCGGAACAATTGTTCACCTCCGGACGCTGCTCGACCTTCGTCAATTCGACCGCGTCGCACGGCAATATCGAACGCAACGCCAAGATCAACTGGAGCGCCACCTTCCTGCCGCACGAGAGCGATATCAATCCTCCGCTCAACAGCACCATTGGCGGTGGCGCCATCTGGGTGATGAAGGGGCACACGCCGGAACGTTACGACGCGGTCGCGGCCTTCCTCGATTTCGTTGCCCAGGCGGAGACGCAGGTGTGGTGGCATGGCGTGACCGGATATGTCCCGGCGACCAACAAGGCCTATGCGCTGGCGCGCGAGCGCGGCTACTATAAGGATCATCCGACACGCGAGATCGCGGTGCTGCAACTCTCGCGCGGTACACCCAACGACAATTCGCGCGGCTTCCGCTTTGGCAATTTCGTGCAGACGATGCTGGCGCAGCGCAGCGAGGTGGAAGCGGTGTTCACCGGCCAGAAACAGCCGCAGCAGGCGATGGACGATGCCGTCAAGCGCGGCAACGAGATCCTGCGCCAGTTCGAGAAGCTCAACGCCGGAAAAGGCACCGAGTGGGCCCCCGAAGCGAAATGAAGGCAAGTAGCCCGATCGCAACTTCGCCGATCTGGCCGGAAGCGCCGGCAGACCGACCTTCCGGCTTGACCAGATCGCAGCACAAGTCGCCCGGCGAACCTGCCGCCGGGCGTAGTGTAGCGACGGAACGGGCCGGTAAGGCGCGGGCGCCCAAGCGTGGCCAGCCTGATCGGGAACCCGGACTGAAGCGAGCGAATTTCGGCCGCGGCGCCGGCCTGCCGACGCTATTGCTGCTGCCGCAGGTGTTGATCCTGCTGTTCTTCTTCTTCATCCCGTCGCTGCGGGCGCTGACGCAGTCCGTCCTGTTGAGCGATCCGTTCGGCACCACCGTCCATTTCGTGTGGTTCGACAACTTCAAGACGCTGTTTGCGAGCGGCGAGTATCGCCAATCGCTCGTGACGACGGCCTGGTTCACGGTGGCGCAGAACGTGATTACGCTGGCGATTGCCGTCGTTCTGGCATTCGCCACCGACCGGGTGGTGCGCGCGCGGTCGGTCTACCGGACGCTCATCCTGCTGCCCTATGCGATCGCGCCCGCGATCGCCGGCATCCTGTGGGCGTTCCTGTTCAATCCGGTCGTTGGCCCGCTCGCACACATGTTGCACGCGCTCGGGATTTCCTGGGATCCCAATCGCAATCCGAACGACGCGCTGTGGCTCGTGATCATGGCCGCGTCATGGAAGCACATCTGCTACGACTACATCTTCCTTGTGGTCGGCCTGTTGGCGGTGCCGGTCTCGCTGATGGAAGCCGCCGCCGTCGACGGCGCCGGGCCGATACGGCGGTTCTTTCTCATCGCGCTGCCGATGCTCGGGCCGACTATCTTTTTTCTCGCCGTGATGAATTTTATCTACGGCTTCTTCGAAACCTTCGCGATCATCGATGCCGTCACCCATGGCGGGCCGGCCGGCGCGACCAACATCCTGGTCTACAAGGTCTTCGTCGATGGCTTCATCAACCTCGACCTCGGCTCCTCGGCGGCGCAGTCGGTGCTGTTGATGACCTTCGCGCTGATTTGCACGCTGCTGCAATTCCGCTATTTCGAACACAAGGTCAATTACGGGGTCTGACCGCATGGTGGAGCGCGCACCCATCCTCGACATGATCTGCCACGCGATCCTGATCGCCGGCGCGATGTTGGTGTGCGTGCCGCTCTACTTCGCGTTCGTCGCGGGCTCGCTGACGATCGCCGAGGTGCAGAAGGTGCCGCTGCCGTGGCTGCCGGGCGATCAGTTTTTTGCCAATCTGCAGACGGCCTGGGTAAAAGCCGACTTCAGCCGCAGCTTTCTCAATTCCATTGTGGTGGCACTCGGCATCACTGCCGGAAAGATCGTGGTGTCCTTGCTCTCCGCCTTCGCCATCACCTATTTCCGGTTCCGCTACCGGATGCTGGCGTTCTGGCTGATCTTCATGTCGCTGATGCTGCCGATCGAGGTGCGGATCGTGCCGACGTTCGAGGCGGTGGCGAACGCCGCGCTGCCGCTGCAGTGGCTCGCCGATATGCTGCATGTTGCCGATCTCTGGAAATGGATCAGCGGCCACGATGTGGCGATCGCGCTGGAATGGAACATGGTCAACACCTATCCGGGGCTGATCCTGCCGCTGATCGCGTCCGCCACTGCGACCTTCCTGTTCCGACAGTTCTTCCTCACCGTGCCGGATGAGTTATGCGAGGCGGCAAGGCTCGATGGCGCGTCCCCGCTGCGATTCTTCTGGAGCATCCTGCTGCCGCTGTCGGTCTCGAACATCGTCGCGCTCGCGATTATCCTGTTCCTGTTCGGCTGGAACCAGTATCTGTGGCCGCTGCTGTTCACCACCGACAAGGACATGGCGACCGCCGTGATCGCTCTGAAGAACCTGATCCCGCGCGCCGACAGCGAGCCGGCCTGGAACATCGCCATGAGCGGCGCGCTGCTCGTGATGCTGCCGCCAACGCTGGTGATTCTGCTGTTGCAGCGCTGGTTCCTCAAAGGGCTCGTTGACAGCAGTAAATAGGGGACCCATCATGGTTTTTATCGCTGGACACCGCGGCGCCCGCGACCTTTGGCCGGAGAACAGCCTGCTCGGCTTTCGCAATCTGCGTGGACTTGGTGTTGACGCGGTCGAGTTCGATATTCATCAGAGCGTCGATGGTTCGCTGGTCGTCATCCACGATCCGCTGCTCGATCGCACGGCGCATGACACCGGGCCGGTCGGCGTTCGGACGCTGAAACAATTGACTGCCATCCCTCTGCGCGAGGCCGGCGAAGAATGCATCCCAACGCTCGATGCCGTGCTCGACGTGTACCGCGACTCACCGCTCGAGCTTCACATCGAAATCAAGACCGACGCCTTCGGCAATCCCTATCCGGGAATCGAAGGGCGGCTCATCGAGGCGGTCAAGCGGCGCGGGCTGGAACAGCGCGCGGTGCTCACCTGCTTTGTCCCTGACGTGATCGCGACGTTGCGGAGACTGTCGCCGCAGGCGCGGGTGCTGGCCTCGCTGGACCGCAGGTCGGCGGAAATGATGGGCGGCATCTCGCCGGCGTTCGACCGTCTCGCCGCGATACCCGATTGCATCGTGGCGGTCGAGAAGTCGCTGCTGACGCTGACCCTGCCGCTGGCGCTGAAAGTCTTCGGTCGCGAACGGCTCGGTGCCTGGGTGACGAACGAGCCGCAGGATATCGCCCACTGGCTCGCCCAGCCGGTGCGGCAGATCACCACCGATCGGCCCGATCTCGCCGTGAATATCAGGCGCGAACTGACGTCCACGTCTGCGCCGTCATGAGCGGCATCACGATCCCGCGCCGGCGATTCCTCGCAGGCTCACTGGCCAGTGCCGCGATGGCCGCGCCATTCGGGATCGTGCGCGGTGCGCCGGTGGCGTTCAACGCGGACCCGTACACGCTCGGCGTGGCCTCCGGCTGCCCGCACGAGGACCGCGTCATTTTGTGGACACGGCTCGCGCCCCGACCGCTCGAGGAGGGCGGCATGCCGCCTGCGCCGGTCGAGGTCGAGTGGCAGGTCGCGGAGGATGAAGGATTTGCGCGTATCGCCACGAAGGGCGTCGTGCAGGCGACGGCGGAGCTCGCGCATTCGGTGCATGCCGAGGCAACAGGCCTGCGGCCGGGCCGCGTCTACTGGTACCGGTTTCGCGCCGGTGCGGCGGTGAGCCCGGTCGGGCGTACCCGCACCGCGCCGGCCGGGGGCAACAGCCGCTTCCGCTTCGCCTTTGCCTCCTGCCAGCAGTACGAGCAGGGCTATTTCGCCGCGTATCGCGACATGGCGGCGCGCGATCTCGATCTGGTCGTGCATCTCGGCGATTATATCTACGAAAAGTCCTGGGGCTCGCGTCACGTACGTCAGCACGGCGTCGGGATTCCGACGTCGCTTGCCGAATTCCGCAATCGCTACGCACTCTACAAATCCGACGCCGACCTGCAGGCGGCGCACGCCGCCTTTCCGTGGTTGTCGATCTGGGACGACCACGAGGTCGCGGATGATTACGCCAATGACCGCTCCTACACGACGCGCGATCCGGAGCAGTTCATGAAAATCCGCGCTGCCGCCTATCAGGCCTATTACGAGCATATGCCGTTGCCGCCATCCGCCCGCCCGCGCGGGCCGAATGCGACCATCTACGAGCATTATCGTTTCGGCGACATGCTGGACATCATGCTGCTCGACGACCGGCAGTACCGTTCCGCGCCCGCCTGTGTGAAGGGAGGGCGCCCGACCACGGTGCCGGACTGTCCGGAACGAACCGAGGAGGAACGCTCCATGCTCGGGCGGCCGCAGGAGCGGTGGCTCGACGCACGTTTGCGCGACAGTCGCGGGCGTTGGACTGTCGTGGCGCAGCAGACTCTGATGGCCGAAGGCAAGCGCAAGGCGGACGACGGCAACCGCTTCTGGATGGATGGCTGGGACGGCTACCCCAATGCCCGCCGCCGGCTGCTCGATTCGATCGTGTCGCACAAATTGCGCAACCCGGTCGTCATCGGGGGCGACCGCCACGCTTACTTTGCCGCCGATCTCAAGCGCGATTATTCGCAGCCGCATGAAGCGACCATCGCGACCGAATTCGTCGGCACCTCGATCTCTTCCGAGGGGCCGAGCGAGAGCAGCCTGGCCAAGGCGCTCGTCGACAATCCGGCCCTGACCTATGCGCGGGACGACAAGCGTGGCTATGCGACCGTCGAACTCGATGCGCGATCGTGCACGGTCGGTTTCGAGGCGCTCGACGACGTCAAGGACGTGAGCAGCGGTGTGCGCCGGCTCGCGACCTTCGTGGTCGAGGATGGTGCGCCCGGCGTGAAGGCAGCCTGATGCCGATATCCGCCAGGACGGATTTGATGGCGCTGATGCGCGGCGCCGAGCCGGTGGTGGCGGAGGCGGCCGCGACGCTGGTCGCGATGCAGCGCGCGCCGCTTGCGACCGCACGCAAGGAACTACGTGACATCGTCACCGACGCCGACCTTGCCGCGGAAAGGATCGTGATCGATGGATTGAGATCGCTGACACCAGGGGCGGCGATCCTGTCGGAGGAGCGAGGCTTCAGCGGCAACGCAAGCGGACCGCGCTGGATCGTCGACCCGCTGGACGGCACCGTGAATTACGCCTCCGGGCTGCCGTGGTATTCGGTCAGTGCGGCCTACCATGATGGCGATGAGGCGTTGGTCGGTCTGGTTCAATCGCCGCTGGCCGATGTCTGCGCCCGCTACGTGCAGGGCGCGCTTGCCACCGTGAACGGCGAACCCGTGCGGGTGTCGAGCACGCGGTCGCTTTCCGATGCGGTGGTATCGGTGATCTTGACCTCGCATTATCAACCCGACGAGGTGCGGATGGCCGCTGCCATCATCGAGCGGCTCGGCTCGGCGGTTCGCGGCGTCCGCATCGTGGTCTCGGGCGCGCTCGAGATGACATGGATCGCCGCCGGTCGGCTCGACGCCTTCGTGTCGATCAAGGCCGATCTCGTCTCGCACGCCGCCGCGATGCCGCTGGTGCGCGCAGCGGGCGGACGCGTGACCACGATCGCAGGCGAGGCTTCGCAGTTTGACGATTTGCAAAAGATCGCCTCAAATGGTCACATCCATGACGAGCTTTTGCGGTTGCTCGAGGAGATTGCGCTTTGAGTGACCAGACCATCCTGCGGGTCGCCTGGCTCTATTACATGGAGAACCTGACCCAGGCCGAGATCGGCGAGCGGCTCGGACTGACGCGGGCGCGCGTCAACCGCATGCTTTCGGAGGCGCGGCACAGCGGCATCGTGAGTATCAGGCTGAACTCGGCGTTCGCAAGCTGTACCGAGCTCGAACATCAGTTGCGGCAGCAATGCGGGCTCGACGACGCGGTGGTGATCCCGAGTCCGGAAAATCCCGAACTGGTGGCAAGCCTGATCGGAATGGCGGCGGGTGCCTATTTGTCGAAATTCCTGGAAGAGAAGAAGCCACTCACCATCGGCATCGGCTGGGGTGCGACCTTGCGCGAAACCATCCGCCATGTGACGCCCGCGGAGTATCCGGATCTGTGGATCGTCTCGATGATGGGCGGGCTCTCACGCGGGCTCGAACTCAACACTTTCGAGATCGCGGGCGAACTTGCGCGTCGGCTGCACGCCAAGTGCAGCTATCTGGCGGCCCCGATCTATGCCAGCAGCCGGCGCTCGCGTGACACCTTCATGGCACAGGAGGTCTATGCGGAGGTGTTGGACCGCGTCGAGCGGATCGATCTTGCGCTGCTGAGCATGGGCGACCTCTCGCCGCGTTCGCTCCTGGTGCGGCACGGGCTGCCGCCCGATGTCGGCATCGAGGATCTGCGCGCCGCCGGCGCCGTCGGTGACGTGCTCGGCCAGTATCTCGAGCAGTCCGGCCGGCAGATCAACCACGGCATCAATTCGCGCGCCATCGCATTGCCGATCGAGAAGCTGGCACGGGCGCCGACCGTGATGCTGATTGCGGGCGGGACCAACAAGGTGCCGGTCATCGCGGCGGCGCTGCAGGGGCGGATCGGCAAAGTGCTGGTGACGGATGAGAAGGCCGCCGCCGGCGCGCTCAAGCTGATCGGCAAGCGGCGGTGAGCATGTTTCCCATTGCGGGAGCAAGACCCACGTTTAGATGGGCTGAGCGATCTGGTTCGACAAGCCGCGAACTTGAATCCGGACATGTGCCAGTGCTACGCGCGGCCCAATCGCAGCGGTCGAAATGATCGCTACAGCATCGGCTCGAACTGGCAGTGGACCAGCAGTTCGGAGACCGAGGCGTTATTCGGCAGCATGAGAGCGGTTTCGACCAGCTGGGCGATGTCGCCCGGCTGACTCATCGTTTCCTCAGCGTCGCTAATGTTGCGACGTGAATTGGGAAAGAATGCTTCCAGCGAAACTGCATTGTCCGAATCCGATGCGGTTGAGTGAAGCCGCGCGGGCACCCGGCACGAACACCGTCGCTTTGATGCCGTGCCGGTCGAGCAGCCCGAACAGCCGCTCGCACCCGTACTCGATCAGTTTCTCGGCGATCGCGACCCGGGCCGGCGAACCCGAACCGCAACCGACGCGGGATGGACGGTCAAGTTGAAAGAGCCACCCTTGTGGGTTGCCACGGTGTGTACTCGGTTCGCGTGTGCATCAAGAATGCAAAATGCGACGATTTGGCTTCCAACCGGAGCGGCCATGACCCTGGAAAAAGCGGCGTAGACAGACTTGCTCACGCCGCGGCCCCCATGATGGATTGGAGCGAGAGTCCAATCTTTTCAATTGGTTGGAAGTCGATATTTGCACGATATATGCACCGGGAGATCACGGAAGTCCGGTCGCTTCAGCCGCTATTTCCGCGAAGCCTATGGCGTTAGCCCCTTCGCCGTGGCTCGAAAGGGCGCGCCGTGATGACGGGTCGGGATCGAATGCATTGCATTGCATTCGCTTTCTGCGCGAGTCATTGAAGGGCGGGGGGCTGACAACATCCTGTACGAGTGTCCGTCGGAACCCGGAATCTGCTGGCTGGGTGTGACGTCCGGATGAACATAGTTGCCGATGCTCGTAACGTGACTGCGGACGCAGTGGACGGCTATCGTCCCGCATTCCCGGTATCGCTGCTCTCCTTCATCCTGGTCGCCAAATTCCTCGGCGTGCCGGCCGATCCGGCCCAGATCGCCCATGACCACGGCGCGCCGGGTGAGGGCTACCGCCTGGAAGACCTGGCCCGGATCGCCAAGCGCCTGAACATCGTCGCCAAGATCAAGCCTTGCGCAGTCGCGGAACTCCACAAGGTGCCTTTGCCGGCGCTCGCCGAATTGAAGGACGGCGAGGCCGCCATCCTGCTCAAGATCGACCAGCAGCCGGACGGAACGCGCTTTTTGATCCAGCGCGGCGATGGCGACCGCCCGGAAGTGTGGTCGGCGGAGGATTTCGACGGCAAATATGCCGGACGCTTGCTGCTCATGACGACGCGCGAGCTGATGGCCGGCGCCACCCGTCCCTTCGACATCAGCTGGTTCATTCCCGCCCTCGTGAAATATCGCGGCGCGCTGCGCGACGTGCTGATCGGATCCTTCTTCCTGCAGCTGATGGGGCTGATCTCGCCGATCTTCTTCCAGCTCGTCATCGACAAGGTGCTGGTCCATCAGTCGCTGACGACGCTCGACGTGCTGGCGATCGGGCTGGCGGCCGTGCTGATTTTCGAAACCGGGCTGTCGGCGCTGCGCAACTGGCTGTTCGCGCACACCACCAACCGCGTCGACAGCGAGCTTTCGGCACGGCTGTTCCGGCACCTGCTCAACCTGCCGCTGTCCTATTTCGAGGCCCGCCGCGTCGGCGACAGCGTCGCCCGCGTGCGCGAACTCGATCGTATCAGGGAATTCCTCACCTCGAACGCCGTCACCGTCGTGATCGACCTGTTCTTCACGATCGTCTTTTTCGCTGTCATGTATGCCTACAGCCCGTTGCTGACGCTGATCGTCACGCTGTCGATCCCGCTCTATCTCGCCATCTCCATCATCATCACGCCGCCACTGCGCGCCCGGCTCGACGAGAAGTTCCGCCGCGGGGCGGAGAATCAGTCCTTCCTGGTCGAAACCGTCACCGGCATCGGCACGCTGAAGGCGATGGCGGTCGAGCCGCAGATGCGGGCGAAATGGGAGAAGCAGTTCGCGGGCTATACCGCCACCGGATTTCAGGTGGCCACGCTGGCGAACTGGGGCAGCCATCTCATCCAGCTGGTCTCCAAGCTGACCACGGTCGCTATCCTGTTTTTCGGCGCGAAGGCGGTGATTGCCGGCGACCTTTCCGTCGGCTCGCTGGTTGCCTTCAACATGCTTTCGGGGCGCGTCGCGCAGCCGATCCTGCGCCTCTCCCAGCTCTGGCAGGATTTCCAGCAGGTCCGCATCTCGGTGGACCGGCTCGGCGACGTGCTGAACGTGCCGGCCGAGCCCGACCACAATCCCAACCGGGCAAGCCTTCCCCCGATCAAGGGCGCCGTCAGCTTCGATCGGGTTCGTTTCCGCTATCGTCCCGATGCGCCCGAAGCGCTGCGCGGCGTCTCGCTGTCGGTCCAGGCCGGCGAGATGCTCGGCGTCGTCGGGCCCTCCGGCTCGGGCAAGTCGACGCTCACCAAGCTGGTGCAGCGTCTCTATGTTCCGGAGCAGGGCAGGGTGCTGGTCGACGGCGTCGATCTTGCCCTGGTCGATCCGGCCTGGCTGCGGCGGCAGATCGGCGTCGTGCTGCAGGAGAACATCCTGTTCAACCGCTCGGTGCGCGAGAACATCGCGCTGGTCGATACCACCCTGCCGATGGAGCGCGTCATCGCCGCCGCCCAGCTCGCCGGCGCGCATGACTTCATCCTCGCCCTCTCGCATGGCTACGACACCGTGATCGACGAACGCGGCGGCAACCTCTCGGGCGGGCAGCGCCAGCGCATCGCGATTGCGCGGGCGCTGATCGGCAATCCGCGCATCCTGATCCTCGACGAGGCGACCAGCGCGCTGGACGCCGAGAGCGAGGAAGTCATCCAGCATAACCTCGCCGGCATCGCCCGCGGCCGCACCGTCATCATCATCGCCCATCGCCTCTCCGCCGTCCGCAAGTGCGACCGCATCGTCACCGTCGAGGCCGGCGAGATCACCGAAATCGGCGATCATGCGACGCTGCTGCAATCGGGGGGCCGCTACGCGCAGCTCTACACCAAGCAAATGGGGCTCGGCACATGATGGCGTGGCTGGCCGGTCGTTTTCCGACGCTCGCCAAGCATTGGGCGGTGCTGCGGACGAGCTGGGGCATGCAGAACGAGGCCGATCGCAACAAGCGGCCGATCTCCGATCACGAATTCCTGCCCGCAGCCCTCGAGATCATGGAGAAGCCGGCGAGCCCCGGCCTGCGCATGCTGCTGCTGATGACCTGTGCCTTCTTCACGGCGGGTCTCGTCTGGTCGATCATCGGCACCGTCGACGTCGTGGCCGTGGCGAGCGGCAAGATCATCCCGTCCAGCAAGGTGAAGACCATCCAGCCGATGGAAATCGGCCAGGTGCGCGCCATCCATGTCACCAACGGCCAGCATGTCGAGGAGGGCCAGCCGCTGGTCGAACTCGACCCGACGCTGGCGACGGCCGATGAGTCGCAGGCGCGCCAGAACCTGCTGGCGTCGAGGCTGGTGCATGCCCGCAACGCGGCGCTGCTCGCCTATCTCGACGGTCATCCGACCAGCTTCGCCGCGCCGGAAGACGCACCACCCGCAACCGTCGCGGTCGAGGAGCAGTTCGTCCGCACCAGCATCGCGGAATACGAGGCGCAGATCGCCAGCCTGCGCCAGCAGATCGCGCAGCGCGCGGCTGAACTGGCGTCCACCGAAGTCGAAATCCACAAGCTCCGGCTCACGCTCCCGCTGGTCGACCAGTCGCTCGAAGCCCGCAGGAAGCTCACCGACCAGGGCAATTACGCGCGCCTGAAGCTGCTCGAATACGAGCAGCAGCGCATCGAACACATCCAGAATATCGACGTGCAGCTTGCCAATACGGTGAAGGCGCGGGCGGCGATGAGCTCGCTGGAGGCCGAGATCCGCAAGCTGCGCGAGACTTTTGGCAAGACCGCGGTGAGCGAACTGGTCCAGGCCCGCGACAAGGCGCAGCTCGCGGCCGAGGAATTGCGCAAGACCACGCGCCGCCGCGAGTTCCTGCAGCTGCGCGCGCCGGTCACTGGTACGGTGCAGCAGCTCGCCGTCACCACCATCGGCGGCGTGGTGCAGCCGGCGCAGGCCCTGATGATCATCGTCCCTGATGGTGCCGAGATCGAGGTCGAGGCCCATGTCCTCAACAAGGACATCGGCTTTATCCGCGAAGGCCAGCCGGTGCGGGTCAAGCTGGAGGCGTTCCCCTTCACCGACCATGGCCTCGTGCCTGGGATCGTCGAGGGCATCAGCCGCGATGCGATCGACCTGTCGCAATCGCAATCGAACGGACCGCAGCGCGACGAGAAGAACCGGCCGATCCAGCCCGGCCTCGTCTATGCCGCCCGCATCCGCCTGCTGGAGACCAGCATCCGCGTCCGCGACCGCAAGCAGGCGCTCGGCCCCGGGCTCTCGGTGCAGGCCGAGATCAAGACCGGCCAGCGGCGGGTCATCCAGTATCTGCTCTCGCCGATCATGCAGGCCCTCGACGAAGCGGGCAGGGAGCGGTGAGGGGGGTGATGAAGTCGCCATCTCTCACGTCGTCCCGGCGAAGGCCGGGACCCATACCGCGTGATCTCTCGATGAAGCTCGGTAACAGAGACCGCTCGCAAAACTTCTCCCTGTGGTTATGGGTCCCGGATCGCGCTTCGCTTGTCCGGGACGACGAGGATATGTGGCCGCGATCTCGCGACGCATTGCGCCCGAGCTTTGCCAGTAACCTTCCCGCCCTCTGCAAACAGAGGGCGCAGGGAATGCCGGATGCGCGCTGCACCCGCGGTCTCGTGTGCGGATTGTGCTAAGTAGGCTGCACACGAGCATACAGGGCAGCGGAGAACATCCGACATTCCCTGCGCAATGGCTTTACGGCTTATAACGCGCTCTCCCCGGAGACGAGTTCTCGATTGACTCCGTCGCCCCTAATCGGCTTTTGGCCTCTCAGGAACTTGACGCCAGCAACGGGCGCCAGGACCACGCGTCTTCGCCGTACGCCTCTGTCGCGTTACGTCTCCGCAACATCGGCGTCCACCGCAACCCGCCCAACGTCCGTGACGACGGCCGACGCCCTCTGAGTGGGACGGGATGGGCAAACATATGCACCTGATTGGAGTTCTGGTAAACAGAAATATTTTTTGTTTTGGGGCTTGACACAATTTCCGTAAATCGGAAGTGATTTGCCCGTCGAGGCTGGGCAAGAAACTCGGCTTTTTCGCGAGTTGATGTACGATTCTGATCATGACGAATCGCCCATTC
>NZ_JAFCLX010000024.1:0-112310 GCF_018130205.1 Bradyrhizobium sp. AUGA SZCCT0222 | reverse complement strand
AGCCTCGCGTGGGCCGCCTGGATCGTCGGCCGGCTCGGCGGCTGGGACGGTTACCCCTCGTCCAAGCCGCCAGGTCCCATCACCATGAAGCACGGCCTCGAATACTTCCACGCCGCCGCCGCTGGATGGTGCCTTAGAGATGTGTGCATGCCCTAGGGCGTTCGCCGGGACCCATACCGCGTGATGTTCGTTGTTTTGGAAAGCATCTGACGCCAGCGTTCTCACCGATGGGCCGCGGCGTATGGGTCCCGGCTCAAGGCCGGGACGACGGCGGTGTTTGTTGTGCCACCATCATACAAAACACAACTTTGCATTCTCGCGACGCATTGCGCCCGAGCTTTGCTGGACACTTCCCGCCCTCTCCAATTAGAGGGCGCAGGGAAGACCGGGTGCGCGCTGCACCCGCGGTCCCGTGTGCGGATTGCACTAAGTGGCTGCACACGAGCATACAGGGCAGCGGTGAACACCCGGCCTTCCCTGCGCAATGGCTTTACGGCTTATGCCGTGATCTCCCCGGAGACGAGTTCTGGGTTGACTCCGTCGCTGTCGTTTCCGCTTGCGCTTCTCCGACAGCTTGACGCCGGCAACGGGCGCCAGGACCACACGGTTTTGCCGTACGTTAATCCACGCCGTCGTCAGACGTGAACCAGCGTCCACCGCATCCCGCCGCGCGTTCGTGACGTGCGCACGCCCCTCTTGTCGGGCGGGACGCGACGATTCAAACCGCTGATTTGCCCGACGAGGGAAGCGGAATTTTGCCCGTCGGGTTAATTTGTCGCAGATCTCTCCGTCGTCATTCCGGGGCGATGCGACAGCATCGAACCCGGAATCTCGAGATTCCGGGTTCACGCTTCGCGTGCCCCGGAATGACGAAGTGAGAGACGTTACGCGCTCATCCCCACGGGCCGCGCGAGGCTGAGGGGCGGCCCCACGGACCGCGGCGCGGCGTGTTGCGACCGGCACCAGCGGAAGCCGTGCCGCCCGCGCCCAACTCCGCCGCGAGCTGCTGCAGGGCGGCGATGCGGTTCTCGGTCGAGGGGTGCGTCGTGAACAGATTGTCGACGCCGTGTCCCGACAGCGGGTTGATGATGAACATGTGCGCCGTCGCCGGATTGCGCTCGGCTTCCATGTTCGGCACCTGAGGCGCCGCATTGGCGATCTTGGCCAGCGCGGAAGCGAGCCACATCGGCTGACCCACGATGCGCGCGCCGAGATCGTCGGCGGCGTATTCGCGCGTCCGGCTGATCGCCATCTGCACCAGCATCGCGCCGAACGGCGCCAAAATCATCATCGCGATCGAACCGACGATGCCGGGGCCATGATTGTTGTCGCGGTTGCCGCCGAAGAACGCGCCGAACTGCGCCACCATCGAGATGGCGCCGGCAATGGTCGCGGTGATCGTCATCAGCAAGGTGTCGTGGTTCTTGATGTGCGCGAGTTCGTGCGCAATCACGCCGGCCAGCTCCTCGCGGCTGAGCGAGTGCATCAATCCGGTGGTCACGGCAACCGCCGCGTTCTGCGGATTGCGGCCGGTGGCGAACGCGTTGGGCTGCGCCTCGTCCATCACGAAGACGCGCGGCATCGGCAGGCCGGCGCGCCCGGCAAGCTCGGCCACGAGGTTGTAAAGGTCGGGCGCGGTTTGCCGATCGACCTCATGGGCGCCGTACATCGACAGCACCATGCGGTCCGAGTTCCAGTAGGCGAACAGATTGGTCGCGGCGGCGATCACAAGCGCGATCATGGCGCCGCCGGCGCCGCCGATCAGATAGCCGACGCCCATGAAGAGGCCGGTAAGACCGGCCAAGAGAATGGCAGTCTTGAAATAGCTCATTGTTGTCTCCCTGCCGCCGCGGCCGCATGCCGTGGCAGACATGTCAGGATGTATGGAGCCTACTGGCCCCCCTTCAAGAAGCCATGGTGCGTCGAGGCGCCGCGGATTACCCGGATGTAATCTGGCGGATCGACCTGGCGCCTCAAATTCAACCCTCATTCCGGGGTGGTGCGCAAGCACCAGACCCGGAATCTCGAGATTCCGGGTTCGCTTCGCGCCCCGGAATGACGAAGGTATTCTGGCGAATTAGTGATCCAGCCGAGGTTCCCCTGGTGGCCGGAACGTGAGAAAATGCACGGGTGAAAATATGGTTCCATCTCGGCCGGCTGCTGGCGATCTTCGTGATCGCCGGGCTCGTGTTGGCGCCGCTTTCCCGGCCTGCGAACGCGGGCAACGGCATGGCCATGGCTGCGCCGGTGGCGGCGGAGATGGCGGAAATGGCCGCCGACATGCCATGCTGCCCGGACAAATCCGTGCCCATGGATTGCGACCAGTGCCCGCTGATGGCGCTCTGCATGGTCACCAATTTTCACGCGCCATCGCCGGCCGGGATGATTGAAGTCCGGCCCGTCACGATCCGGTTGCTGGCGCCCGGTAGCGACCCCGAGGCCGACAGCCTCGGCCAACATCCCCCGCCAAGACCTCCCCGCTCCCTGGTCCGTTCGGCTTAACGCCTGACGTCCCGGCGGCGCGTTCGCGCGTCCGCCAAGCATGCCGCTACCGCGGCTGACCAAGCGAGTTCGAGGATTTCGACAATGAAGACGATGCAGCTTTCGCGCGCCCTTTGGGGTGCGCTGATCGGCGTTGCCGCGACCGGCATAGCCGGTTTCGCAACCGCTGACATGAAGGACCACAGCGCGCACGGCACGGCCGCGCCATCAGCGGCGCCGGCCGAGCGCAAGATCAAATACTACCGCAACCCGATGGGACTGCCGGACACCTCCCCCACCCCCAAGCAGGATTCGATGGGGATGGATTACATCCCGGTCTATGAGGGCGAGGACAGCGATGACGGTTCGGTAAAACTGTCGCCGGGGAAAATCCAGCGCACCGGGGTCAGGTCGGAGCCTGCGGCGCCGCGCACCATCCGCAGCACGATCCACGCGCCGGGCACCATCCAGCTCGACGAACGCCGCGTCTCCGTGATCTCGATGAGGTCCGAAAGCTATATCCAGAAGGTTGCGAACGTCACCACCGGCAGCCATGTCGCCAAGGGCCAGCCCTTGATGGAAGTCTACAGTCCGGCGATCTCGTCGGCTGCGGCCGAATACATTTCAACCATCAATTCCCGGACGATCGGCAGCGACGCGGCCTATGGCAGGGGTTCGCGGCAGCGGCTGATGAATCTCGACGTGCCCGATGCGGCCATAACAGCGATGGAGAAAAGCCGGACGGTTCCCATTGCCGTCGAATGGACATCGCCGCGTGACGGCATCGTGCTCGAACGCAACGCCATCGAAGGCGCGCGCGCCCAGCCGGGCGACGTGCTGTTCCGGATCGCCGACCATAGCCAGCTCTGGGCCATCATCGACGTCGCCGAACGCGAAATGGGGATGGTCGCGCTCGGGCAACCGGCGACGGTAAAGGCGCGCGGTTTTCCCGGCCGCACATTCACCGGGAAGATCAACGTCATCTATCCGCAGATCAACAAGGAGACGCGCACCGGGCGCTTGCGGATCGAGCTTGCCAATCCCGATCTGGTGCTGGTCCACGACATGTATGTCGATGCCGAAATCGACATCGGCAGTTCCGCGCCGGTGCTGACAATCCCGGAGAGCGCCGTGATGGACACCGGCCGGCGCCGGGCGGTGTTCGTCGACAGAGGCGAAGGCCGCTTCGAGCCGCGCGAGGTCAAGCTCGGCCATCGCGGCGACGGTTATGTGGAGGTCCGCGACGGCGTCAGCGATGGTGAGCCGGTGGTGGTTTCGGCGAACTTCCTGATCGATGCGGAAAGCAATCTGAAGGCCGCGCTGAAGGGTTTTGCCGAGGGGGCGCAACAATGATCGCCCGCCTGATCGCGTGGTCGGCGCGCAATCTGCTGCTGGTGCTGTTCGGCGCCGGTTTTGCCACCGCCGCCGGCCTCTATGCGCTGGCGCATCTGCCGCTGGATGCCATTCCCGACCTCTCCGACACCCAGGTGATCGTCTATACCGAGTATCCCGGCCAGGCGCCGCAGGTGATCGAGGACCAGGTCACCTACCCCTTGACCACGGCGATGCTGACCGTGCCGCGTTCAAAGGTGGTACGCGGCTTCTCGTTCTTCGGCGTGTCGTTTGTCTATGTGATCTTCGAGGACGGCACCGATATCTACTGGGCGCGGTCACGCGTGCTGGAATTCCTCAACAGCGCTTCGGCGCGCCTGCCCGCGGGCGTGACGCCGACGATGGGACCGGACGCCACCGGCGTCGGCTGGGTCTACCAATACGCCGTCATGTCGAAAGAGCTGAACCTCGCCGACACCCGCGCGATCCAGGACTGGAATTTGAAGTTCGCGCTGGCCAAGGCGGAAGGCGTCGCCGAGGTCGCCAGCGTCGGCGGTTTCGTCCGGCAATACAACGTCATCCTCGATCCGCAGCGCATGCGCGACCTCGGCATCACCATGCAAAAGATGCGCGACGCGATCCGCGCCAGCAATGCCGACGTCGGCGGCCGCACCGTCGAACTGTCCGAGTTCGAATACGTCATTCGCGGCAAGGGCTACATCAAGGGCATCAACGACCTCGGCAATATCGTGCTCAAGTCCAGCGGCGGCACGCCGGTGCTGCTGAAAGACGTTGCCCGCGTCGAACTCGGTCCCGACGAGCGGCGCGGCATCACCGAACTCAACGGCGAAGGCGAAGTCGCCAGCGGAATCGTGCTGCAGCGTTTCGGCGTCAATGCGCTGGACGTGATTCAGAACGTCAAGAAGCGGATTGCCGAGATCGCCAGCAGCCTGCCGAAATCGGTCGAGATCGTCGCGGTCTATGACCGTTCGGACCTGATCAACGCCGCGATCGATACGCTCAAGCGCACCCTGTTCGAAGAGAGCGTGATCGTCGCTCTGGTATGCATCGTGTTCCTGCTGCATGTCCGCAGCGCGCTGGTCGCGATCCTGATGCTGCCGGTCGGCGTGCTGATGGCGTTCGGCGCCATGAAGCTGCTCGGCCTCGGCTCCAACATCATGAGTCTCGGCGGCATCGCGATCGCGATCGGCGCCATGGTCGATGCGGCGATCGTGATGATCGAAAACGCGCACAAGCATCTGGAGCGCGCCGAGCCTGGGCGATCGCGCATCGACGTGCTGATCGAGGCAGCGTCACAGGTGGGGCCCGCGCTGTTCTTCAGCCTCATGATCATCACCGTGTCGTTCATGCCGATATTTACGCTGGAATCGCAGGAAGGCCGGCTGTTCAGCCCGCTCGCCTTCACCAAGACCTTTGCGATGGCGGCGGCGGCGTTGTTGTCGGTGACGCTGGTGCCGGCGTTGATGGTGATCTTCGTGCGCGGCAAGATCATTCCCGAGCACAGGAACCCGATCAACCGCTTCCTGATCTGGGTCTATCGTCCCGTCATCAAGGCCGTGATGCGCGCCAAGGTGCTGGTGATCCTTCTGGCGGTGGCGGTGCTCGCCGTGACGATCTGGCCGGCGCGGCAGCTCGGCACCGAGTTCATGCCTAACCTCAACGAAGGCACTTTGCTCTACATGCCGACGACACTGCCCGGCATATCCGTCACCAAGGCCGGTGAATTGCTGCAGATCCAGGACCGGATCATCCGAAGTTTTCCGGAGGTGGCTTCCGTGTATGGCAAGGCCGGACGCGCCCTGACGGCGACCGATCCCGCCCCCTCCGAAATGTTCGAGACCGTGATCAATCTCAAACCAAAGGCGGAATGGCGGGCCGGTGTCACCGTGGAGAGCCTGACCGCCGAGATGGACCGGGCGCTGCAGTTTCCCGGCGTTTCCAACGCCTGGACCCAGCCGATCAAGGCGCGCATCGACATGCTGTCGACCGGCATCCGGACGCCTGTTGGCGTCAAGGTGATCGGCACGGACCTAGTCGAAATCGACCGGCTCGCAAAACAGATCGAGCAGGTGCTCAAGGCGGTGCCCGGCACGTCGTCGGCCTATGCCGAACGCGGCATCGGCGGCTATTACCTCGACATCGTCCCCGACCGCGCGGCACTGGCGCGCTACGGCATCATGGTGCAGGACGTCAACGACGTGATCGCGACCGCGCTTGGCGGCCAGACCGTCACCACGACGGTCGAGGGGCGTCAGCGCTTCGGCGTCAGCATGCGCTATCCCCGCGATTTGCGCAGCGATACGCAATCCATCATCCGTGACGTGCTGGTGCCGATGCCGGGCGGCGGCGCGGTGCCGCTCGGCGAAGTCGCCAAGGTCGCACCATCGCGTGGGCCGACCTCGATCCGTACCGAGAACGGGCAGCTCGCGGTCTACATCTATGTCGATATCCGCGACCGCGACATCGGCGGCTACGTCGCCGACGCGCAGGCCGCGGTGAAGGCCAGCATCCAGTTCCCGCCGGGCGCTTACGTGATGTGGAGCGGGAGCTACGAATACCTCGAACGCGCCACCGCGCGGCTGAAGATCGTGGTGCCGGTGACGCTCATGATCATCTTCCTGCTGCTCTATCTCAACTTCCGCTCGCTGACCGAAACCATGATCGTGATGCTGTCGCTGCCGTTCGCGCTTGTCGGCGGGCTCTGGCTGATGTGGTGGCTGGGCTTCAACCTGTCGGTCGCCGTCGTCGTCGGCTTCATCGCGCTTGCCGGCGTCGCCGCCGAGACCGGCGTCGTGATGCTGATCTATCTCAACCAGGCGCTCGACGAGATCCGGGCGCGCCGGGCGGCCGAGGGCCGCGCGCTGACGAAGCAGGACCTTTACGATGCGATCATGGAGGGCGCCGTCGAGCGGGTGCGGCCGAAAATGATGACAGTCGTTGCCATCATGGCCGGGCTATTGCCGATCATGTGGAGCACCGGCGCGGGTTCTGAAATCATGCAGCGGATCGCGGTGCCGATGATCGGCGGCATGATTTCATCGACGCTGCTGACCCTGATCGTGATTCCCGCGATCTATGCGCTGGTCAAAGGCGCGCGGCTGCAGCGGATTCTCCACCCAGCGATGAATCTCAATGGCAAGCCAGGCGAGGCCGGAATATGATGTTGGCCCCCGCTGGACGGACGGAGGACGCGATGGAAAGCGAAAGCCGCCAGGCGCACTGGGAGAACGTCTACACCAGCAAACGCGAGAACGAGGTCAGCTGGTTTCAGGAAAGCCCTGCCCCTTCGCTGGCGCTGATCGCCGGGATCGGGGCTGCGCCCCGTCAGGCGATCATCGACATCGGCGGCGGCGCGTCACGGCTGGTCGATCACCTCGTCGATCAGGGATTTTCTGATGTCACCGTGCTTGATCTGTCCGCGGCGGCATTGGAGGCCGCCAAGGCCCGTCTCGGCGAACGCGCCTCACGTGCGCACTGGCTTGTGGCCGACGCCACCACATGGAAGCCGTCGCGGGCGTATGACATCTGGCATGACCGGGCGGCGTTTCACTTCCTGACCGAGGAGAGTGACCGTGCGGGCTACATCGCGCGGTTCAAGCAGGGTTTGAAGGTCGGCGGCCACGCCATCATCGCGACCTTCGCGCTGGACGGACCGGAGAAATGCAGCGGCCTGCCGGTGATGCGTTACGATGCGGCGCGGCTCGCACAGACGCTGGGACCGGGGTTCAGGTTGCTGCAAAGCCAGCGCAACGACCATGCCACGCCCTGGGGCTCGCAACAGCACTTCCAGTTCAGCGTCTTTCAGCGGGTGGGGTGATCCCTTTCGTCATTGCGAGCGAAGCGAAGCAATCCATCGCGCATCAAAGAATGGATTGCTTCGTCGCTTCGCTCCTCGCAATGACGTCGCTCTGACGGAACCTTGATGTGCACGCGTCATCCGGATCGATAAGAGCGAAACTTCACAGGAGAATTTCATGAAAGCCATTGCCACCGCCATCACCATCCTCGCCCTCGTTTCGACCACCGCAATGGCGCAGTCGCCCTATGCGGGGATGCAGGGCCGCTCGATCAAGGCGCTGTCCGCGCAGCAGATCGATGATCTCAAGGCCGGCAGGGGCATGGGCCTGGCGCTGGCGGCCGAACTGAACGGCTACCCCGGCCCGATGCACGTGCTGGAATTGTCCGACAGGCTGGCGCTGTCGGCGGCGCAGAAGCAACGGATTCAAACACTGTTTGAAACAATGAAAGCGGAAGCGACACCGATCGGACTCAACCTGATCGAGCAGGAAAGCGCGCTCGACCGGCAATTCGCCAACCGTTCGATCACATCAGACGCGCTGAGGGAAGCGACGACGAAGATCGGCCAGACGCAGGCGGAACTGCGCAACGCGCATCTGAAATATCACCTCGAAACGGCGCAAATCCTGCTCCCCGATCAGATGAAGCAATATGCCCAATTAAGGGGATACGCATCCGATTCCCCGGCGCGGCATCACCGCATGCATTAGCGGCAGGGCGCTGCGCGCGGTGCCTCTCCCCGCTTGTGCAGGGACCGCGCAGGCGTCTAGATTGCGGCCCAACAGGCGCGTTCCAAAGATTATCCGCAGAATGGAAAACGCCGCATGGGAGGATCCTAATGAAACACGCCTACATCCCGCGAACGACGACCTACAACCTCAATCCGGGCGAAGAGCTCAATGATCTCCGGATGTCGGACGAGGTCCGTCCGCTCTACGAGCACGTCAAGAAGTTCATCCGCGAAACCGTCGACCCGATGTCGGTCGAATTCGCAAAGCTTGGCGAGAAGAAGACCGACCGCTGGAGCTTTACGCCGGAACAGCTTGCGTGCCTGCAGAAGGCCAAGGACAAGGCCAAGGAAGTAGGTTTGTGGAACTTCTTCCTGCCCGACGACGAGACCGGCCAGGGCCTCAAGAACCTCGACTACGCCTATATCGCGGTTGAGCTGGCGAAAAATCCGATGGCGTCGGAGACCATGAACTGTTCGGCGCCCGACACCGGCAACATGGAAGTGCTGGAGCGCGTCGGCACCAAGGCGCAGAAGGAGAAGTGGCTGAAGCCGCTGCTGGCCGGTGAAATCCGCTCGGCCTATGCGATGACCGAGCCGAATGTCGCCTCCTCCGATGCCAAGAACATCTCGACCTCGGCAAAACTCGTCGGCGACGAATGGGTGATCAACGGCGAGAAGTACTACATCTCCGGCGCCGGCGATCCGCGCTGCAAGATCATGATCGTGATGGTGAAGACCAATCCGGACGCACCGCCGAGCAAGCAGCAGTCGCAGATCCTGGTGCCGATCGACACCCCCGGCGTCGAGATCCTGGGCCCGATGCACGTGTTCGGCCACGACCACGCGCCGCGCGGCCACATGCATCTGCGCTTCAACAATTGCCGGGTGCCGAAGGAAAACATGCTGCTCGGCGAAGGCCGCGGCTTTGAAATCTCGCAGGTCCGCTTGGGACCAGGCCGTATCCATCACTGCATGCGCACCATCGGCAAGGCGGAAAAGGCGCTCGACCTGATGGTGTCGCGCGGCCTTACCCGCGAAGCCTTCGGCAAGAAGATCGCCCATCTCGGCGGCAATCTGCAGATCATCGCGCAGGCGCGCTGCGAAATCGAGGCGATGCGGCTGATGGTGCTCAAGGCAGCCAAGGCGATGGACGTGCTCGGCAACAAGGAAGCGCGGATCTGGGTCAGCATGGTGAAAGCCATGGTGCCCGAGCGCACCTGCAAGATCATCGACCAGGCGATCCAGATGCACGGCGCCACAGGTATTTCGCAATGGAGCCAGCTCGGCGAGATGTACCAGGACGTCCGGCATCTGCGCTTCGCCGACGGTCCGGATGAGGTGCACTGGATGGTGGTCGGAAGGCACGAACTGAGCATGCCGTAGGCTTGGTTGGGGGCGCGTATTGGTAATCCCCGAGCCGCTCCCCCACCCCGCCCTCCCCCGCAAGCGCGGGAGAGGGAGACGAGCGTGCTCTGCGACACGCAGCGTGCTCAAAATGAATCAGTGTTGGTCTCGATCAGACTACAAGCACCGGTGCGCTCCCTCTCCCGCACTTGCGGGGGAGGGTTGGGGTGGGGTGCCTCCGCGGGCGCGCTCGCAGTGAGTCGCTCACCCGCCCCACGCGTGAAACAGGAATCCCGCCATGGAATACGCGCCTGAAAACCTGCTACCGCGCGAGCGCTACAAGCTGCTCGCCGGATTCGTGCTGCCGCGGCCGATCGCATGGGTGACGTCGGTGGGCCCGACCGGCGTGGTCAACGCGGCGCCGTTCAGCTTCTTCAATGTGTTCTGCGAAGACCCGCCGCTGTGCATGTTCGCGGTCAATCTGCGGCCCGACGGGCGCGTCAAGGACACGCTGGTCAACATCCAGCGCACCGGCGAATTCGTCGTCAACCTCACCGACGAGCCGCTGGCCCGTGCGATGCACGATTCCAGCGGCGACTTTCCGCCCGATATCGGCGAGCCCGGCTATCTCGGCCTGAAACTTGCGCCCTCGACCCGGGTCGCGGCGCCGCGGCTGGCCGATGCGCCCTGGGCGATGGAGTGCAAGATCTGGAAGACCATCGACGTCAATGGCGACCGCACGCTGATCATGGGCGAAGGCATCAATTTCTACATCCGCGACGAATTGTGGGATACGCAGACCATGCGCGTGCACATGGAGCGCTACCACCCGATCGGCCGCATGTTCGCCGACCGCTATTGCCGCACCGACGACCGCGTCGTGTTCCCGCCGGCGCCGGAACTTTCGGCGACGTAATGCGTAATTTCGTAGAGTGGGTTAGCCACCGGGTCGCGCGAATGCGCGCCCGATGATAAACTCCGCGTAATCCACCGCCGATGCAGAACGAAGATGGCGGGTTACGGCTTCGCCTAACCCACCCTACGCACCGATACCGGAGTTCGCATGACCGACACTTTCCGCGACAATGACGCCGGCAACCGGTTTGAACTCGAAATCGAAGGCGCGATCGCGTTCGTCGCCTATCGCAAATCGCCCGGCGCGATCACCCTGGTGCATACCGAAGTGCCGCCGGAGCTCGGCGGCAAAGGCGTCGGCTCGAAGCTGGCGCGCGCGACGCTCGATGCAGTTCGGGCGCAGGGACGCAAGCTCACGGTCGAATGCGAGTTCATCCAGGGTTTTATGGGCAAGCATCCGGAATACAACGATCTGCTGGCTGCGGCGTAGGCCATCCAAGGATGTCCTTACGTCGCCTGCTCATTGCATTTGCTTGCCTCGGGATTGTGCTTTCTGTTGCGTCCAGCAACGGGCTGTGCGTCCTGGAAGGCAGGATTCTGAGCGACAGGGATTACTTCAAGGGCGCGATCCATGAGGTCATTCACGATCCTGTTGACGGCGTCACCGAGGATGTTCCGGGAGGGAGCATCTCCAAACTGGTCCGGTCTCAGCGCTATGCCAATCCGGACGATTTCCTCGGCGAGAATCCGAATTGCTGCCGGTTTGTTCCGGCGAATTCAGGTGATGGCGGTGCGGAGATAAGCCTCCTCGACAGGATTAACGGCGTTCGCACCGTCGAGGTGTCCTATGACAAGAGGTACCTCGACGACAATGTGCAGAAGACTTCGCGGGTAAGCGGAAAGGTAGCCGTCACCAGTTGCGGCACGGGAAGAGCTTTCCGGTGACACGCTTCCAAGTTCGGTGGACCGATGCCAATGCCTACGCCGCCACCGGCCGGTGCGCGCGGAGGAACGAGCGGATCTGGCGCACGGCGAGCGGAATCCGCTCCTTGGGCTCCTTCCACGGGAACATGCTGACTTCCGCGTTCGGCGCCAGCATCGCCGACTCCATGGCGACCGTATAAGGGTGCGCCGGAATATCGTCGGGCAGGATCAGCACCGGTGTCCGGCACTGGCGCACAAAGTCGCGCGTTACCGTGAAGACGAAGTCGGGATTGGTGCGGTACATTTTGGTCAGGAATTTATCTGTTGTCTCCGCGGAGATATCAGGCCGCTGCTTCAAGAGCTCCGGCGCCCAGCCTTTGGTGTTGTTGTCGTAGAACAAATCGCGCATCTCGGGACGCGAGCCTGACGGTTGCGCCAGCACGGCGGCAACGATGCGGTCCGGCGCGCGCTTCAGGAGATTCCAGATCAGGGGGCCGCCGATGCAAAAGCCGAGCACCATGAACTTGTCGATGCGAAGATGATCCATCAGGCCGAGATGGTCGTCGGTGTGGGAATCCCAGGGCCGGTCGATTTCGAGCGGGCCGGAAGACTGCCCGCTATTGGCGTTGCGCAAATCGGCCGCGATGCAGCGGTACTCGCCCTTGAACTCCTCGAACGAATCGAACGGCGGGTAACTGCCGGACAGGCCCGCGATCGTCGAGTTCAATCCGCCGCCGGCGATCATCAGTAGCGGAAAGCCGGAGCCGGCCTCCTCGTAGTGGATACGAACGGCGCCTTTTTCGAAAGTCGGCATGCGGTTTCCTCGGTTGGGATTTTTTGGATTGTAGGGTGGGCAAAGCGAAGCGTGCCCACCATTCCCGTCAGCGGTCTCGGATAGATGGTGGGCACGGCGCTAGCGCGCCTTTGCCCACCCTACGGACTACGGCGAAGCGTCGGTCGGCACGCCGATCTTGTCCTGCGTGTTGGTGTCGAAATCGCTGGCCTCATGCCGCTCGTGCAGCTGGCTCGCCGGATCGCCCGAGATCCGGTTGACCATGCGCCCGCGCTTCACCGCCGGGCGCTTTGCGATTTGATCGGTCCAGCGCTGCACGTTCTTGTATTCGTGCACCGACAGGAATTCGCCGGCGCCGTAGACGAGACCCTTCGCCAGCGCGCCGTACCATGGCCAGGTGGCCATGTCGGCAATCGTGTATTCGCTGCCTGCGAGATACTCATTGTCGGCCAGACGCCGGTCGAGCACGTCGAGTTGACGCTTCACCTCCATGGCGTAGCGGTCGATGGCGTATTCGATCTTGGTCGGCGCGTAGGCATAGAAATGGCCGAAGCCGCCACCAAGAAACGGCGCGCTGCCCATCTGCCAGAACAGCCATGACAGGCATTCCGCCCGCGCCTCGCCGCCGGCCGGCAGAAAGGCCCCGAACTTTTCAGCCAGGTGCATCAGGATCGCACCGGACTCGAACAGCCGGATCGGCTTCGGTCCGCTGCGGTCCATCAGCGCGGGAATCTTGGAGTTCGGATTGACCGCGACAAAGCCGCTGCCGAACTGGTTGCCGTCGATCTTGATGAGCCACGCGTCATACTCGGCGCCGCTGTGACCGGCGGCCAGCAGCTCCTCGAACATGACAGTGACTTTCACGCCGTTCGGCGTCGCCAGCGAATAGAGCTGAAACGGATGACGGCCGACCGGCAGCTCCTTGTCATGCGTGGGGCCGGCGATCGGGCGGTTGATGCTGGCGAAGCGGCCGCCGCTTTCCTTATTCCAGGTCCAGACTTGGGGCGGCACATAGGCGGTGGGGTCGGTAACAATTTCGTTCATTCGTGTTGGCTCCAGGCTTCTTGTCGGCCGAGTCACATGAGGGGCGATCTGCCGCGCGGCGGAATTACAATGCGTCTGTCTGGTATACCTTGGGGCTGTCGCCGCCAACCGCAAGATACTGCATGGCAGCCCAACAATTCCCGTGGCGGTTTGCGTCGGGTCCATGTCGCGATTTCGACGAGCCGACGGAGGGGCTCGCGCCAAAGCTGGTCGAACAGGTCGGCACCCTGCTCGATGAAATCGCACGCCGCGGTACCGCTATTCTTCTGGTGGAGCAGAAGCTCACCATCGCGCTGAAGATTTTCCCGCCGCCTCTATGTGATGGGCCACCCGCATCGTGTTCGAGGGAACGCCGGCCGAGCTTGCCGCCAATGCCCGCGTACGCAAGGAGTGGCTGGAGGTTTAGGGGGCAGCTTCCCGCCGGCTGTATTATCCGAACAGCCAGGAGCTCGGATTAGCGATCGGTTTGTGCTCGATGCTCAACAGGCCGCCCTTGACGATGCGGATGAGTGACCAGATGAACCACCAGGCAAGAAGCGGGAGGCCGATCAGCACCAGGGACAACGGAATGCCAATCGCAAGGTACAGCAGTCCGATCCAGAAGGTCCTGATCTGAAACCGGAAATGCGACTGCATCACCGGGTCGGTATCGTCGACTTTCACATACGCGATGATGACGCCCATCAGCGCTGTAATCCCGGTGAAATATCCTACGCCGTAAAGCACGTAGACGGCTCCGGCGACGATATTGTCCGAGGCGATGGGTCGCTGGGTTTCGTAGGAAAGTGACATGGCCGCCTCTGTTGCCACTGATATCGTGGAGCTCTGCGAACGCCCGTTGGTCGCGCCTGCCATGGCCCAGGTTCAGCAAATAAAGTCATGAGGCGCGGCAGAGTTGTACTCGGAGCAATGCTTTTGTGGCTGGCTTGGTCACGATCGGCCATAATGGACGGGTCACCACAAGAGAGATCTTCCGGATGCTTGCCTCGCAGCGCGCCCTGTTCGATATCCCGCGCGAGATTTGCTACCTCAATGCCGCCTCCTGCAGCCCCTTGCCGATCCGGACCCTGGAAGCCGGCCGCGCCGCGGTCGGGCGCAAGGGCACGCCATGGACGCTTCCGGCTTCCTTTGCCAACGAGCAGAACGAACGCGCGCGGACTGCCGCCGCCCGGCTGATCAACGCCGAGGCGTCCGATATCGCGCTGACCCCCTCGATCAGTTACGGCGTCGCGACGGCGGCGAAGCTTTTGACCATTCCCCGCGGAACGCGCGTGATCGTGCTGGAAAGCGATCACTCCTCCCCGGTGCTGGAATGGCACGCGCGCGCCGAGGCGCAAGGTTTTGTCGTCGATACGGTTCGACAGCCCGATGACGGTGACTGGACGTCGGCGGTTCTGGCGGCGATCGAACGGTCCGGCGCGCCACCGGTCAGCCTCGCCTCGATCTCCTCGGTGCATTGGTCGGATGGCGGATTGATCGATGTCGACAAGATTGCCGCGGCGCTGCGGCGGCAAGGCGCGGCCTTCCTGGTTGACGCCACGCAGGGCGCCGGTGTGCTGGCGATGGACGTGACGCGCCTTGATCCGGATTTTGTGCTGTTTCCGACCTACAAATGGGTACTCGGGCCCTATGGCCGCGCCTTTCTCTATGTTGCAAAACGCCATCAGAACGGCATTCCGCTGGAGCAGACCTCAGCCGGCCGCCGCGACGTACGTGCCGAGAATTCGGTCTATTTCACCGATCTCAGTTACGTGCCCGATGCGCGCCGCTTCGACATGGGCGAGCGCGATTATTTTATTTCGCTGGAGATGGCGTCCATTGGCATGGAGATGATGGCCGAATGGGGCGCAGCGGCCGTGGTGCAGCGGCTCGCGATGCTGACGGAGCGGATTGCCGAGGGCGTGCGCGCCACCGGCGTCAGCGTACCGGATGCGCGGCTGCGCGCGCCGCATATTTTGAGCCTGGCGTTCAAGGGCGGAATGCCGGCGGGACTCGTCGAGGGGCTGGCGAGCGACGGCGTCTACGTCGCGCCGCGTCTGGGACGGCTGCGGGTGTCGCCACATGTTTACAATGATGAGGCCGATGCGGATCGGTTTGTGGAGGTGTTGGGAAGGTGGTTAAACACGTCATTGCGAGGAGCGTAGCGACGAAGCAATCCATTCTTTCTTTTCGCGGAGAGATGGATTGCTTCGCTTCGCTCGCAATGACGGTAGTGACTACGATACCGCCACCTTCCGCGCCGGCTCCGCCCCCGTCATCGCAAAGCCCTCATAGCCCTTGGCCGCGACGTCGTCGCAGATCTGCCGATAAGGCCCGACGCCGCCGATATAGGGCATGAAGATGCGTGGCTTGCCGGGGACGTTGGCGCCCATGTACCAGGAATTGGCCTGCGGATAGAGCGTGGTGTAGGCGACCTCGTTGACGTGGGCGACCCAATTATCCTCGGCGTCCTTTTTGGCTTCCATGGCTTCAAAGCCGCGGTCGCGCATATAGGTCACGCAGTCGGCGATCCAGTCGACATGCTGCTCGATCGAGACGATCATGTTCGACAACACCGACGGGCTGCCGGGGCCGGTGATGACGAAGAGATTGGGAAAGCCGGCGCTCATCAGGCCGAGATAGGTGCGCGGACCCTCGGCCCATTTCTGGTTCAGCGTCTGTCCATTGCGGCCGCGGATGTCGATCTTGGCGACCGATCCGGTCATCGCGTCGAAACCGGTCGCCAGCACCAATGCATCGACTTCGTAGTCCTTGCCGCCGGTGCGGACGGCATTGGCCGTGATCTCCTCGATCGGATTGGCCTTGATGTCGACCAGCGTCACGTTCGGACGGTTGAAGGTCGAAAAATATTCGGTGTCGATGCAGATGCGCTTTGAGCCGATCGGATGATTGTTCGGCTGCAGCAATCTTGCCTTCTCGGGATCCTTGACGATTTCGGTGATCTTCTCGCGGACGAAATCGGCGGCGGTGTCGTTGGCGGCCTGGTCCAGCGCGAGATTGTTGTAGACAGACATGAAGGTGAGGCCGCCGCGAGTCCAGCGCGCCTCGTACTTGGAACGGCGCTCGTTGTCGCCATCATCGAGCGCGCCGCGATCGGGCATCTCGGTATAGATGCCGTTGCGCGATTCCGTGCGCGCGAACTGCCTGACTTCCGGATATTTGGCGCGGAACGCCTGCCGCTCTTCCTCGGTCAGCATGGCGTTGCGGGCGGGAATCGAGAAATTCGCGGTGCGCTGAAACACCGTGAGGTGGCTGGCCTGCTCGGCGATCACAGGCACCGACTGGATGCCCGACGATCCCGTGCCGATCACGCCGACGCGCTGGCCGGTGAAGTCGACCGTTTCATGAGGCCAGTGACCGGTGTGATAGACCTTGCCCTTAAAACCATCGAGACCCCTGATCTCGGGCATCCGCGCGTTCGACAGGCAGCCGGTGGCAAGCACCACGAATTTTGCAATGACGGTCTTGCCGCCGGATAACGTGACCGACCACAGATTGGTGCGCTCATCGAACTCCGCGCGTTCGACTGTTGTGTTGAACTGAATGTCGGGACGCAGACCAAAACGGTCGGCGACGTGGTTGGCGTATTTCAAAATCTCCGGCTGCGGCGCGTAGCGCTCGCTCCAGTCCCATTCCTGCTGCAGCTCTTCGGAGAACGAATAGGAATACTGCATGCTCTCGACATCGCAGCGCGCGCCGGGATAGCGGTTCCAGTACCAGGTGCCGCCGACGCCATCGCCCTGCTCATAGACCCGCGCTGAAAAGCCCTGCCCGCGCAGTTTATGCAGCATGTACATGCCGGCAAAGCCCGCGCCGACCACGACGACGTCGTAGCTCTCGGAAACTTTCCCGGAAACGGATGGCGATGCGGACATGAATGCGGGCTCCCTCGATTTATTGTCGATTTGGCAAACAGCATTCTCCGCTGGGTACGAAAGCGCAAGAGACAAATCGGCCGCGCCGGGTTGCATATTTTGCGACGTGGAATGCGCAAGACTACGCGTCGGGAATGCCGCTTGGCATCCCAGCCCCTGATGGGCTAGCGTCGGGTCAACACGGCAAACAAAAACCAACAACGAGCGGCACGAAAGCCGCCCAGGGAACGGATACGACCATGAAATCCCCGATCTGCGACATGCTGGGAATAGAGTTTCCGCTGCTGGCCTTCAGCCATTGCCGCGACGTGGTGGCGGCCGTCAGCCGTGCCGGCGGCTTTGGCGTGCTGGGCGCGACCCGTTTCCTGCCGGAGACGCTGGAGCAGGAACTGAAATGGATCGACGACCACGTTGACGGCAAGCCCTACGGCATCGATGTGCTGATCCCGGAAAACATTTCGACATCAGGCGAGAAGAACGTTTCCTGGAAAAGCCTGGAGAAGCGGGTTTCGCAAGAGCACCGTGATTTCACCCGCAATCTCCTCAAGAAATACAACATCGAACTCACGACCGAGAGTGTCGCCGACAACCAGCCGCAGCCGTTTGACGCCGAGATCGCGCTGGAGTTGCTCGACGTTTCCTTCCGTCATCCGATCAGGCTGATCGCCAACGCGCTCGGCGTTCCGCCGAAGGCGATGATCGAGATGGGCCGCAAGCATGACGTGCCGGTTGCTGCGCTGATCGGCTCCAAGGAGCACGCGCTGCGCCAGGTCGCGGCCGGCGTCGATATTCTGGTGGCGCAGGGTACCGAAGCCGGCGGGCATTGCGGCGAAGTCTCCACCATGGTGCTGGTGCCCGAGGTGATCAAGGCGATCAAGCCGATCCGCAACGTGCCGGTGCTGGCGGCGGGCGGCATCATGACCGGACACCAGATGGCAGCCTGCATGGCGATGGGCGCGGCCGGGGCATGGACCGGCTCGGTGTGGCTCGCGACGGTCGAATCCGAGACCACCGAAATTTTTCGCGAGAAGATGATTGCGGCGTCCTCGCGCGATGCCATCCGCTCCAAGGGCCGTACCGGCAAGCCCGCGCGGCAATTGCGCTCGGTATGGACCGATGCCTGGGACCGCGGGCCCGACAGCCCCGGCGCGCTTCCGATGCCGCTGCAAAGCATTATCAGCCGCGACGCCTTCAACTCGATCGACCGCGCCGCGGCTGCCGGCAACGTCCAGGCGCGCGACCTCGTCAGTTATTTCGTCGGCCAGGGCGTCGGCCTGATCGACAGCGTCAAATCCGCCGGCGCGGTGGTGCAGGAATTCAAGGAAGACTTTGTCGATGCGGTCGAACATATGAACGCATTGATGGAGGAATGACGACCTCTCCCCGTCATTGCGAGGAGCGAAGCGACGAAGCAATCCATTCTTTCTTCGCGCGGTGAGATGGATTGCTTCGCTTCGCTCGCAATGACGGAAGAAAAAGTCTCGCGTAACAATTGATAACCCAAAAGCAAAGCCACAAAAAAATGCCAACATCCCTCCCCGAAGACCGCATTCCCGTCATCGTCGGCGTCGGCGAAATCGTCGACCGGCCAAAGGACATCGCTGCCGGACTCGAACCGCTGGCGCTGCTGGAACAGGCGCTGAAGCGCGCGGAGGCGGACAGCGGTGCAAAACTGCTCGGCGAACTCGGCTCGCTCGATGTGGTCAATTTCCTGAGTTGGCGCTACCGCGATCCCGAAAAGCTGCTCGCGATGCGGCTCGGCGCCACGCCCGCGCATTGCTATTACGGCCCGGTCGGCGGCGAGAGCCCGATCCGCTATCTGCATGAGGCGGCCAAGCGCATCGCGCGCGGCGAATGCAGCGTGGCCGCGGTGTGCGGCGCCGAGGCGCAATCGACCGCAACAAAAGCGCAGCGGGCCGGCATCGACCTGCCTTGGACGCCGTTCGCCCATGACGTCGAGGAACCGAAGCGCGGCGCGGCGTTCCAGAAGCCGATGGCGGTGACGCTCGGCGTGTTCCGCCCCATCACGGTCTATCCGCTGTATGAGTCCGCCACATCAGCGCATTGGGGCCAGACCCCGCGCGAGGCGCTGGCCGAATCCGGACAGCTGTGGTCGACCTATGCGCGCGTGGCGTCGGAGAATCCCAGTTCATGGCTGAAGAAGAACTTCACGCCGGACGAGATCACGACGCCGACGCCGGAAAACCGGCTGATCGCCTGGCCCTACACCAAGCTGATGGTGGCCAACCCGACCGTCAACATGGGCGGCGCGATCCTGATGACGTCGCTGGCAAAGGCGCGCGCCGCCGGCGTGCCCGAGGATCGCCTGATCTATCCTCTCGGCGGCGCATCTGCTGAAGAACCGCGCGATTATCTGCTGCGCGACCAGTTCTTTGAAAGCCATCCGCAGAATGCCGTGCTCAACGCCGTGATGGACCTCGTCGAGGGCGACGGCAAAAAATTCGACGCGATCGAATTGTATAGCTGCTTTCCCTGCGTGCCGAAGATGGCGCGGCGAACGCTGGGGCTCGGCCCCGACGTCAGGCCCACCGTCACCGGCGGCCTCACGTTCTTCGGCGCTCCGCTCAACACCTATATGACGCATGCCGCCTGCGCGATGGTGCGCAAGCTGCGCGATGGCGGCACGCTTGGCCTGCTCTACGGCCAGGGCGGTTTTGTCACCAAGCATCATGGGCTGGTGCTGTCGCGGCAGGCGCCAAAGGAGGCGCTGGCGCAGGACACCAGCGTTCAGGCCGAAGCCGACCGTCGCAAGGGCGCCGTGCCGGAGTTCGTCACGGAAGCCAGCGGCAAAGGCAAGGTCGAGAGCTTTACCGTGATCTATGGCGGCAAAGGCGATGTCGAGCACGGCGTGGTGATGATGCGCACGGCCGGCGATGCACGGGCGCTGGCGCGGGTGCCGGCGAGCGACAGCGCCACGCTGGCGCACCTGCGCAACATGGACCGCACGCCGGTGGGTTCGCTCGGCGAGATCGTCACGGCCGCTGATGGTGTGCTGGAGTGGCGGGTGGGGTGACCCTACTCCCTCGCCCCGCTCTTCGCGGGGAGAGGGCTGGGGTGAGGGGCTCTCTCCGCGAGTGCAGCTTGAAGTGAGACCTGTACCCCCTCACCCGGCGCTACGCGCCGACCTCTCCCCGCAAGCGGGGCGAGGTTAAGGAAGAGCCCTACCCCTTCACGTCCTGCTTTTCCGAGGCCGTCGTGGGCTTGCCCTTGGCGGCAGCGCCGACGACGCGGACCGGATCGCCGTCGGCGATACCATCGGGCGGCGCGGTGATGATGCGGTCGTCGGGGGTGACGCCGGAGGCGAGTTCGATCTCCTTGCCGAGATCGCGGGCGATGGTGACGGTCTTGAACAGCACCTTGTCGTCCGGGCCGACGGTCGCGACCCGCAAACCGTCCTTGTTGAAAATGAGCGCGCTGGAGGGAATGTGCAGCGGCACGGCGTCGCGTTCCAGCGGCAGGCGTACATTGGCATAGGCGCCGGGCATCAGTTCGCCGCCGGCATTGTCGAGCGCCAGCTGCATGCGCGTCGTCCCCGAGGAGACATCGACCGACTGCGAGGATGCTTCCACCGTCGCGGCAAAAGTCCGGTTCGGATATTCCGGCATCGTCAGCACGGCTTTCGCGCCGATCCTGACGGCGGGAACGTAGCTCTGGGGCACGTTGACATAGACGCGCAGCTTGGTGATGTCGGACACCACGAACATCGCAGGGCCCGAACCGCCGCCGGCATTGATCAGCGCGCCAACGTCGGTCTCGCGCGCGGTGACCACGCCATCGAACGGCACGGTGATCTTCTTGTAGCCCGCCAGCGCCTCCAGCCGCTCGACATTGGCGGTGCCGGAATTGACGGCGGCTTTCTTGTTGGCGAGGTCGGCGGTGCGCTCGTCGATTTCCTGCATCGAGACGAAGTTCGAGGCGAGCAGCGTCCTGCGCCGGTTCAGCGTGGCCTCCGACAGCCGCGCGCTCGACTGCTGGCTGACGAGATCGGCTCTAGCCTGCAGCAATTGCTGGTCGAGGTCGGGCGCCTCGATCTCCGCGATCACCTGGCCTGCCTTGACCTTGGCGCCGATATCGGCGCTCCAGCTTTTCAGATAGCCGCTGACGCGCGCGAATATTGGAGCGCGCGAATAGGCTTCGAGCCGGCCCGGAAGATCGATGGTGGGGTTGAGCGCGCGGGCATTGGGGAACGCGACGGCGACGGAGGGAACCGCCTGGTTGTCGGTCCATTCACGCAGCTTCGCGCCGGATTCCTCGCGCGCCCGGATGCCGGTGGCGACGATCAGTCCCGCCCCGATCAGCGCCACGACCCCGAATAGGCCCAATTTCCGGCGCGATACCGGCGGGCGTTGTTCAGTGGTCATGCGGGCTCTCCGGTGCAGCGTCGGCAATGACGCCCTGTTTCTTGTGTACCATACTGAACACCACGGGAACAAACATCAGGGTGGCGATGGTGGCGAAGATCAAGCCGCCGATCACCGCCCGCCCGAGCGGCGCATTCTGCTCACCGCCCTCGCCGAGCCCGAGCGCCATCGGGGTCATGCCGATGATCATCGCGAGCGCCGTCATCAGGACGGGACGGAAACGGACGAAGCCGGCTTCCAGCGCCGCCGCGATGGGATCGCCGAGTTCCTCGTAACGCTCGCGCGCAAAGCTGATCACCAGCACGCTGTTGGCGGTGGCAACGCCCATGCACATGATGGCGCCGGTCAGCGCCGGCACCGACAGCGTGGTCTGCGTCGTGAACAGCATCCAGACGATGCCGGCAAGGGCCGCGGGCAGCGCCGTGATGATCACGAACGGATCGGACCAGGACTGGAAGTTCACCACGATCAGGAAATAGATCAGCACCACGGCGGCGAGCAGCCCGAACAGCAAGCCCGAAAACGCGCTGTTCATGGTCTGCACCTGGCCGAGCAGCACCACCGAACTTCCTTTTGGCACATCCTTCGCCGTCTCCGCCATCGCGGTCCGGACGTCGGCGGCGACCGCGCCGAGGTCGCGGCCCTGCGGCGTCGCATAGATCTGCACCATCGACTGGATGTCGTATTGCGAGACGACGGCACTCGACGTCGAGCGCCTCACGTCCGCGATGCCGCCCAGGATCGGCGCCTGGGTATTGCCTGTCGCGGTGATCGGCAGCGCCTGCAGGGCGCTGAGCGAGTCCATCTTGTATTGCGGCGTCTGCATCACGATCGAATAGGACACGCCATTGTCGGGGTTGAGGTAGAAGGTCGGCGCGACCTGCGAACTGCCGGCGAGATTGACCACGAGGCTGTTGGTGACGTCGCGCTCGGTCAGACCGACATATTGCGCGCGGGTGCGGTCGACATCGATGTTGAAGGTCGGCGCGTTGGGCGATTGCTGGATGCGCGCGTCGGCGATGCCGGGAATGCGGCGAATCTTGCTCAGCAGCTTGTTGGCATAGTCGAAGTTCGCCTTCATGTCCGCGCCGCGGATCTGCAGGTCGATCGGCGCCGGCGCGCCGAAGTTCAGGATCTGGCTGACGATGTCGGCCGGCAGGAACGAGAAGTTCATGCCGGGGAACAGCCGCGGCAACTGCTCGCGCAAGATCTGGACGTATTCGTCCGTCGGCCGGTGGCCTTCCCTGAGCTTGATCTGGATGTCGCCGTCCGCCGGTCCGATCACGCCGGTGTTGTTGTAGGTCATGTTGATGCCAGAGATCGGCATGCCGATATTGTCGGTCAGCGTTTCGATCTCGCCGGGCGGAATGATCTTGCGGATCGCCTTCTGCACGTCGGCGAGCTGGTTGGCGGTCTCCTCGACGCGGGTGCCGACCTGGGTACGGACATGCATCAGGATGTTGCCGGCATCGACCGCCGGAAAGAAGTTGCGGCCGAGATACGGCACCAGCAGGAAGGACAGCGCGACCACGGCAAGAAAGCCGGTGACGAACAGCGGCCGCCGTCCCAGCGCCATCGACAACAGATCGTGGTAGCCGGCGCGAATCCGCTCGAACCGCGCCTCGAAGGCGCGCTGGAAGCGCACCAGCGGATTGCGCGTCGGCGGCGGCCCGCCCTCATGATGGACATGCGGCTGGAGCAGATACTTCGCCATCGTCGGCACCAGCGTGCGCGACAGCAGGAACGACCAGATCATCGCGAACATCACGGCTTCGGCCATCGGCACGAACAGGAAGCGCGCCACGCCCTGCAGGAAGAACATCGGCACGAACACGATGCAGATGCACAATAGCGACACGAAGGCCGGCGTCACGATCTGGTTGGCGCCATCCAGGATCGATTGCTCGACCGGCTTGCCCTGCTCCAGATGGTAGTTGATGTTCTCGATGGTCACGGTGGCATCGTCGACGAGGATGCCGACCGCCAGCGCCAGCCCGCCGAGCGTCATGATGTTGAGCGTCTCGCCGATCGCCGACAGCATGATGATGGCGCCCAGCACCGACAGCGGGATCGAGACGGCGATGATGATGGTCGAACGCCAGCTTCCCAAAAACAGCAGGATCATCACGCTGGTCAGGAGCGCGGCGATGACGCCTTCGACGGCAACGCCCTCGATGGCGCCGCGCACGAACACCGACTGGTCGCCGATGAAGCCGATCTTCAGCGTGTCGGGCAGCGAATCCTTGACCTCGATCACCTTCTGCTTGATGCCCGCGATGATATCGAGCGTCGAGGTCGCACCCGCCTTCAGCACCATCATCAGGACCGAGCGGTTGCCGTCGACGTGCACGATGTTGGTCTGCGGCGGATTGCCGTCGCGCACGGAGGCGACGTCGCGGACATAGACCATCGCGCCGTTCACCGCCTTGATCGGCAGGTCGCCGAGCTCTTCCATTCGAAGCGGCGAGTTGTTGAGCTGGATGGTGTATTCGAACTGGCCGATCTTCTGGGTGCCGACCGGCGTGATCAGGTTCTGCGCGGCGAGCGCGTTGGCAACGTCCTGCCCGGACAGGCCGCGGGCCTGCAGCGCGGCCGGATTGAGGTCGATCTGGACCTGACGCTGCTTGCCGCCGAACGGATAGGGAATGGCCGCGCCCGGCACGGTGACGAGCGGGGTACGCAACTGGTTGATGCCGATATCGGCGAGGTTTTGTTCGGTCAGCCCCTCGCCGGACAGCGCCACCTGGATGATCGGAACGGTGGAGGCGCTGTAATTGAGGATCAGCGGCGGGGTCGCCCCGGGCGGCAACTGCCTGATCATCGTCTGCGAGATCGCCGTCACCTGGGCGTTGGCGGTACGGATATCGACGCCCGGCTGGAAGAAGATCTTGACGATCCCGATGCCGGTGTAGGAATTGGCGACGATGTGCTCGATGTCGTTGACGGTGGTCGTCAGCGCCCGCTGGAACGGCGTGATGATACGCCCGGACATCTGGTCCGGCGGCAGGCCGGTATAGTTCCAGACCACCCCGATGACGGGGATGCGGATATCCGGGAAGATGTCGGTCGGCGTGCGCAGCGCGGCCAAGGGTCCGATGATCAGCAGCAGCAGCGCGAGCACGACGAAAGTATAGGGCCGGCTCAGCGCAATACGGACCAGTGCGATCATCTAGGAGGCAATCCCGAGGCCTGTGAAGGGCTGAGAACCGGCATCCAAAAAAGGCCAGTTCAACCGCGCTGATTTAGCCGAACCGGGGCCAAATAGCCAACGCGGGCAGCGCAGCCGTCCTTCACTTCCTTGGCATAGCTGCTGGCCCCGGCTCGGGCCGGGCAGCACGCCGACCAGCCGGATGGCGGGGTTGAGGTACGGTAGAAGTACGGAGCCCACCGTTCCGCAAACGCAGGCAACCAAATGCAAAAAGCCCGGCCCCTTCCGGAGGCCGGGCTTTCGTATCGTCATCCCGTTATGGTCAGGCCGCGCGCACCGAGTCGAGGAACTTGCCGACCTCTTGCTTGAGACGGTTGCTGTCGCCCGACAGCGATTGCGCGGCGGAGAGAACCTGCGTGGAGGCCGAGCCGGTCTCGGAGGCGCCGCGCTGCACGTCGGTGATGTTGGAGGACACCTGCTGGGTGCCGTGGGCGGCCTGCTGCACGTTGCGGGAGATTTCCTGCGTCGCAGCACCCTGCTCTTCCACGGCCGCGGCAATGGTCGAGGAGATCTCCGACAGCTTTTCGATGGTGCCGCTGATTTCCTTGATCGCGTTCACGGAGTCCTGGGTCGCCGCCTGGATGCCTGATATCTGCTGGCCGATCTCGCCGGTGGCCTTGGAGGTCTGCTCGGCCAGCGCCTTCACTTCCGACGCCACGACCGCGAAACCACGGCCGGCATCGCCGGCGCGCGCCGCTTCGATGGTGGCGTTGAGCGCCAAGAGATTGGTCTGCTCGGCGATGGTGTTGATCAGCTCGACGACGTCGCCGATCCGGCTCGCCGCCTTCGACAATTGGCTGACGCGGTCGTTGGTGGTGCGGGCCTGGTCGACGGCCGCAGTGGCCATCCGCGCCGATTCCTGAACCTGACGGCTGATCTCGTTCACCGAGGAGGACAACTCTTCGGTCGCGGACGCCACCGACTGCACGTTGGTGGAAGCTTCCTCGGAGGCTGCGGCCACCATCGTGGTCAGTTCTTGGGCGCGCTCGGCGTTCGACGTCAGCGTGCCGGCGGAGGCTTCCAGTTCGCTCGAGGCCGACGACACGGTCTCGACGATCTCGCCGACCGCCGTCTCGAAGTTATCGGCGAGCTTGATCATGTCGTCCTTGCGCTGCCGGGCGGCGATCTGGTCCTGCTTGATCTTGGTCTCGGCTTCGTCGCGGGCCTTCTGCTCGGCATTCTCTCTGATGATCGTGACCGTCTTGGCAAGGTCGCCGATTTCGTCGCCGCGCCCGGCGCCGGGGATCACGACGTCGAGGTTGCCGCCGGCCATCTCACCCAGCGCACCGTTCAGGCGCATCATCGGACGGGAGATCCCAAGGAAGGAAAACACCATCGATGCGAACAGCGCGATAATCACCACGATACCCATGGCGAGGCTGACCGTGCTGGCCCGCTCGGTCTCGGCGGCAGCTTCTTCCTTCGATACGGCGTAGTTCTTTCGCGCTATGTCGACCAGGCTATCCATCTGCGTGCCCGCCTCCTGCGCAAACTTGACGGTGCGGTTGGCGACAATGTCCGCCTTCAATTCCTCGATCTTGACCGCTTCGTCATTGGCGGCCAGAAAACGTTTGACGATCGAATCCAGCGAGCTGACCACCACCAGCAAATCGCGGTCGTCGGCCTCGCCCCGCAACAGGTTGAAATTGTTCTTGAGCGCGGCCTGGGTCTTCGCGATCTGGGCGATCAGGCTGACATCGCCGGTGGCGCCCAGCCGCCACACCATGGCCCGCAGCGAGTTGACCTTGGCGTCGGCCATATGCAGCAGCTTTTCGATTTCGAGCTTGTTGTCGAGTTTGGCCATTGCGGGTGACGCCAATTGGGTCTCGATCGCCTTGGTCCATTCAGCCGAAACTGCCGAGCGCTTGTCGATCACCGCGAGGAGATTGAGCTGCGTCTTCGCCAGTTCATCGACGCCGGTCGTGTAGGAAGTCATCAGCGACTTGATTTTCTCAAGGCGCTGCTTGATATCCGGTATCGCCGCAATCGCCTGCGCGTCATCCAGCGCCTTGGTTTCGGCGGCCTTGAATCGATTGAGGTCCGCTGCGTTCCTTTCGACGTCGGCGGCCTTTGTCGCCAGCCTGACGTTGCGCGCGGCAAGTTCGATCTGCCGTCCGTTCAGGTTAGCTGATATCGCGGCATCGATGACCCGCTGCGAGCGATCGGCGCGGCTGTTTGCCGCCTCAATCGCCTGTTCCGACATCATCTGGTTGGCCACCATGCCACCCGCCAGCAATATGCCGACCGCGCCAGCCAGGCCCAGCTTGTATCCGATGCGATTGAGCTTGATCATTGTCAGCGAACCCCAAATTTCCCCAAAACGCGCAGTCGGCGATGGCAAAGCGGGAACCACCGAACAGTGCGCGCGCCGTAAAGATGGTGCTCTTGTAAACAAGACTGGTTAATTTTAGCTCAGTAGAGGCTACCGAGTAGCCCAACCGGATTTCGCTGCAAGGTTGCAGAACGCAAAAGCCCGGCCCCCTTGGGAGCCGGGCTCTTCGCCGGTGATCGGCCGGGGGTCAGGCCGCCCGGACCGAATCCAGGAACTTGCCGACTTCGAGCTTGAGGCGGTTGCTGTCGCCGGACAGCGACTGCGCCGCCGACAGCACCTGCGAGGAGGCCGAGCCGGTCTCGCTCGCGCCGCGCTGGACGTCGGTGATGTTGGCGGAGACCTGCTGGGTGCCTTGCGCAGCCTGCTGCACGTTGCGGGAGATTTCCTGCGTCGCGGCACCCTGCTCTTCCACCGCGGCGGCGATGGTCGAGGAGATCTCCGACAGCCGCTCGATGGTGCCGCTGATTTCCTGGATTGCGTTGACCGACTCCTGGGTCGCGGCCTGGATGCCCGATATCTGCTGGCCGATCTCGCCGGTGGCTTTCGCGGTCTGCTCGGCCAGCGCCTTCACCTCCGACGCCACGACGGCGAAGCCGCGGCCGGCTTCGCCGGCGCGCGCCGCCTCGATGGTCGCATTGAGCGCCAGCAAATTGGTCTGGCCTGCGATGGTGCTGATGAGTTCGACGACGTCGCCGATCCGGCTCGCCGCCTTCGACAATTCGCTGACCCGGTCGTTGGTGACGCGGGCCTGGCCGACGGCGTCGGTCGCCATGCGCGCCGATTCCTGCACCTGGCGGCTGATCTCGTTGACCGACGACGACAGTTCTTCGGTCGCCGACGCCACCGACTGCACGTTGGTGGAAGCTTCCTCGGAAGCCGCCGCCACCGCGGTCGTCAGCGACTGCGAACGCTCGGCGGTCGCCGACAGCGTGCCGGCCGAGGCTTCGAGCTGCGTCGAAGCTGATGACACGGTCTGGACGATCTCGCCGATGACAGATTCGAAATTGCGGGTGATGCCGTCGACCCGGCGGCCGCGCTCGATCTTCGCTTCGGCGTCAAGGGCGGCGGCCTCATCAGCGGCCTTCTTCGCGATCAGCGCCTGCTTGAATACCTGCAAGGTGTCTGCCATGGCGCCGATTTCGGTCTTCTCGCCCTGATGCGGAACTTCCGCGCTGAGGTCGCCTTTGCCCAGTGCCTGCATCGGGGTGACGATGGAAGCGATGCCGCTTGAGACGTCGCGAACCAGATAGATGCCGACGGCAATGCCGGTGATGACGGAGACGCCGAGAATCACGGCCAGCATCAAGAGAGCGGACGCGTAGCTGTCAGCCGCGCTCTGAGCCGCCTTGTCGGCTCCGGTGTTGTTGAGGTCGATGCTCTTCTTCAGGACGGCGTCGGCCTCGAGCCCGATCTTGTTGACCGTCTTCGAGTTCATTTCATGCGCCTCGAGCGGAACCTTGCCGACGGCGCTGCGCGACAGCGCCATTACTTCCTCGGTACCCTTCTTGTATCGCTCCCAGAGGTCGGACCATTCCTTGTAGAGCGCACGCTCCTCCGGGGAGGCGATCATCGGCTCGTAGAGCGCGCGGATCTTGTTGTTGTTCTCGACCACGCTCGCCAAGGTTTTCTCCTGGGCCTGCTTTCCTTCCAGCGTCCCGACCAGCATGTGCTCGCGGATCACGTTGCGGTAGGTGATGACGCCGGCGCGCAGGTCGCCGAGCACGCGAACGCTCGGCATCCAGTTGGTCGTGATATCCACGGTGTCGGCGTTCATCGCCCGCATGTTGCGGACCGCCAGCAGGCCCATGCCCGTCATCGCGACCAGCAGGAAGGCAACGACAGTAATGATTTTGGCGCGGATCGAGTACTTGGCAAGCATGGGTTGGAATCTCTTGGTTTTGGACGCGCGGACGACGCGCCAGTTGCGACGGGCGGGTTGAGTCGGCGCCCTTGCACGCAGCAGAATCTTATTCGTTCTCAGGTTGTGTTAATTTGGCGCACCGTAAAAATACGGTACGCGACAGAAGTCTCTGAGAAATGAACGGCGTAGGACGCTCAGCGCATCAGCTTGAGCGCGTCGGAAAAGAATTCGGCGCCGCCGAAATTGCCCGATTTCAGTGCAAGCAGCATCTCGCCGTTTTTCGCGCCCACCGCGCGCAGAACCGGCACGCCTGCAGCGATTTCTGCGCCAACGAGGAAGCCGGGAATCCCTAAGCGATCGACCACGGCGCCTGAAGTTTCACCACCTGCGACAACCAGCCGGCGCACGCCGGACTGCACCAATCCGTCCGCGATATCGGCCATCGCCTGCTCGATGGCATGTCCAGCTGCATCGCGGCCATGCCGGGATTGCAGAGCTGCGACCTGATCCGGCGTCGAGCTGCTCGCGATCAGAAGCGGGCCGTCACCGATCCGTTCCTTCGCCCATGCCAGCGCACGCCGCGCCTCATCGGGACCCGCGACAACGCGGTCGGGATCGAGATGCAAGACCGGCATAGCCTTTTCGGCATTGGCAATCTGCTGCAGCGTCGCCTGCGAACAACTGCCGGCCAGGCACGCGGCCGGTCCGCCGACCGGCGCATCGGCGTCAGCCTTTGCAACGTTGGATTTGACCTTGCCGGACGCGACCATCGCCCGCGCGAGGCCGAGCCCGATGCCGGAGGCGCCGACCGACAATCGATGATCGAGCGCGACGTTGCCGATGGTTTCCAGATCGCGGTCGAACACAGCATCGATGATGGCCGCGCCAATGCCTCTGCCGGCGAGATCGGTGAGACGCGCGCGCACAGAAGCTTCCCCGCGCGCGAGCGTTGCAAGGTCGACCAGCCCGACTTTGGTCTGGCTCTGGCGCGCCAGCACCCGCACCAGATTGGAATCATGCATCGGGTTGAGCGGATGATCCTTCAGCGGACTTTCGTTCAGCGGTACGGCGCCAACGAACAGATTGCCCTGATAGACGGTGCGGCCGGTTTCCGGAAAGGCCGGCGTCACCAGCACGATGGCATCGCCGGAATCGCCGCGCAGCGCATCCATCACAGGGCCGATATTGCCCGCGTCGGTGGAATCGAAGGTCGAGCAGATCTTGAACAGCACATGGTCAGCGCCGCGGCCGCGCAGCCATTTTTCCGCCGACCGCGACCTGGTGACGGCAAGGCCCGCCTCGATCGAGCGGCTTTTGAGCGACACCACCACCGCGTCGACTTCCGGCAGCGCGAGGTCGCCTGCGGGCACGCCGATGGTCTGCACCGTGCGCAGGCCGCAGCGCGTCAGCGTGTTGGCGAGATCGGAGGCGCCGGTGTAGTCGTCGGCGATGCAGCCCAAAGACAATTTCACGATTTTGCTCCGGCGTAGGGCTTGAACCAGCCGAGGCCGTCGGTGGTGTTGCCGCGCGGGTTATATTCGCAGCCGACAAAGCCGCCATAGCCGAGCCGGTCGAGCTCAGCGAACAGGAACGGATAGTTCAACTCCTCGCCGTCAGGTTCGTTGCGCGAGGGGATGCTGGCGATCTGGATGTGGCCTATGATCGGCATCATCTCGCGCAGCCGCATGGTGACGTCGCCATGGATGATCTGGCAGTGATAGATGTCGAACTGCAGTTTTAAGTTCGGAATCTTCAGCTCCACGATCAGGTCGCGGGCGAAGCCAAAATCGTTGAGGAAATAGCCGGGCACGTTGCGCGAGTTGATCGGCTCGATCACCACGTCGAGGCCATGGGGCGCGAAGAACTCGGCCGTCCAGGCCACCGACTTGTAGAAGGCCTCTACCGCCTTGCGATCGCCCCGGTCGGCAATCCCGGCCATCAGGTGCAGCCGCTTGACGCCGGTCGCCTGCGCATAGGGCAGCGCGGTCTGCAGGCTGTTCTTGAGATCGTCGAAACGTTCCGGCAGCGCCGCAAAACCCTTTTCGCCGGCATTCCAGTCGCCCGGCGGCAGGTTGAACAGCGCCTGCGTCAACCCGGCGCCCTTGAGCCGCGAGCCTACTTCGTCGGCCGGATGCTCATAGGGAAACAGGAATTCGACGGCAGTGAAGCCCGATTTCGCGGCGGCGTCGAAGCGGTCGAGGAACGGGACCTCGTTGAACATCATCGAGAGATTGGCGGCAAAGCGGGGCATGTTCTGTCCTCTTGTGTGTCGCGATTACTCTTTGTCTTGACGCGTTTTCTACATGCGAACCGGTATCCACTTCGCTTGAAAACGCTATGTTGGCTCGCCCGGCAAATGCGTGCCGGTGACGCGGGCATACATCCGCGCCACCGAGGCGTCGTCGTCGCGGCCCATGCCGGAGGCCGCCGTCATCAGGAACATCTGCAGCGCGGCGGCGGCGACCGGCACCGGGAATTTCGCTGATCGAGCCATGTCCTGGATGATGCCGAGGTCTTTCACGAAAATCTCCACCGCACTGCGCGGCGCGTAGTCGCCATCGAGCACGTGCGGCATGCGGTTCTCGAACATCCAGGAATTGCCGGCGGAGGCCGTGATCACTTCATAGACTTTTTTGATGTCGAGGCCCTGCTTGGCGGCAAACGTAATCGCTTCGGAAGCTGCGGCGATGTGCACGCCGGCCAATAGCTGGTTGATCATCTTGAACGCGGCGCCCTGCCCCGCGGCATCACCAAGCTCATAGAGTTTGGCCGCCATCGCATCGAGCGCCGGGCGCGCCTTGGCGAACGCGGCGGCGCTGCCCGAGGCCAGAATGGTGAGTTCGCCCTGCGCCGCGCGCTGCGCGCCGCCGGAGATCGGCGCGTCCAGATAGAGCCGGCCGGTTTCCTCGAGCTGTTTCGCCAGCCGCCGCGCTACATCGGGATCCATGGTGGCGGAGGAGATGAACACCGCCCCCTTGGCCAGGGTTTCCGCAACGCCATTGGCGCCAAACAGGATGGTTTCGGTTTGCGCGGCATTGACGACGACGCTGACGACGATATCGGCCGCCTTGGCCGCTTCCGCCGGGGTCTTGGCGCCGTTACCGCCGTCGGCCACGAAGCGCGCGACGGACTCGGCCGAGACATCGCACCCGGTGACCTCGAACCCGGCGCGGCGCAGCGAGGTGGCCATGCCAAAGCCCATCGAGCCCAGCCCGATGACGGCGACGCGCGGTTTTACGGATTCTGGCATTGTGGCGTTCCCTTACGCTTTTGGGCCGCAGTCCCCAGCGGCTTTGTCTCTGGGTATCACGGCTTGGCCGCGCTGCCAAAGCGTGAGAAAAGGCCAGAGGAACAGGGTTTAATCCATGAGCGAAACCAGGATTCGCGAGGAAATCTGCCGCCTCGGCCGCTCGCTGTTCGAGCGCGGGCTGACGCCGGGCTCCTCGGGCAATATCAGCGTCAAGCTCGACGATGGCGGCTGGCTGGTGACCCCGACCAACGCCTCGCTCGGCTCGCTCGATCCTGACAGGCTGTCGCGGTTAGGGCCCGACGGCAAACTGGTCTCCGGCGACGCCCCGACCAAGGAAGTGCCGCTGCACACCGCCCTCTATCAAACCCGCGACGCCGCGCGCGCGGTGGTGCATCTGCACTCGACCCATTCGGTGGCGCTCTCGATGCTGCCGGAGATCGATCCCCGCGCCGCATTGCCGCCGATGACGCCCTATTACCTGATGAAATGCGGCCAGACCGCATTGGTGCCGTATTTCCGGCCGGGCGATCCGGCGGTGGCGGACGCGATCAAGGGACTGGCGGGAAAGTATTCATCCGTGCTGCTCGCCAATCACGGCCCGGTGGTATCCGGCGACACGCTGGAAGCGGCGGTGTTCGCGATCGAGGAACTGGAAGAGACGGCGAAACTGTATCTGCTGCTGCGCGGGCTGAACCCGCGTTATTTGTCGCCGGAACAGATCAAGGATTTGACCAAGACGTTTGGGCTGGTGTTGCCTGAGCATGGGCATGAGCACGACGACATCCCAGAACCGGCAAGGCCCTCGGACGATGAAATCGACGCAGCCGCACGTACCCTCGAGGCCGACGCCAGATTTTACCGTTGGTGGCCGGCTGCCGGTAAGTCGTATGACGAACTTGATCCCATCGGTAAGAGCGAGTTCGGTGGAACGGTTGAACGAATGCTAATGGCGGCATCCATGGCGAAACGAAAGAGAGGGACAACTTAAGCCGCTACAGTCCCAGCAATTGTAGCCCGCATGAGCGACGCGATATGCGGGATCACCTGTCCCGGATATCGCTTCGCTCATCCGGGCTACAACACTGAACGTTTGGATTCACGCTGCCGGACCACAATCACTGATATTCGTGGAGGACGCACATGTTCAAGTTCACTGGTTTCGCCTTCGGAGTTCTGTTCGTGATTGGCCTGTCGGATTCGACAGCGCTGGCGCAAGAGACGGTGCAGAGCATGCTGGCTGCACAGATCCGCACGCAGGGCTTTACCTGCGACAAGACGCTCGGCGCAAAAAAGGACGCCAAGCGCTCGAAGGCGGACCGCGAGGTATGGGTTCTCAGGTGTAGCAACGCGAACTACCGCGTAGGCCGCGCGCCGGACATGGCGGCGAAGGTCGAGGTCATCAGGTAGCTGCCGTAGCCCGGATGAGCGAAGCGACATCCGGGGTTCGTCCCGCATATCGCTACGCTCATGCGGGCTACCGGCTTGAAGTAAGCCACGCCACTACAGCCACCGACGTCATCCCCGGGACGAACGCAATTGCGTTCGCCCGTAGGTGCTCGCCGTCTTCGGCGAGCCTCGAAGGATGTTTGGAGGAGTGCTTGCGGCTCATCCTTCGAGGCGCGCAGGGGCGCGCACCTCAGGATGACGGTGGCGTATGCGGAGGTAGCGTAACCGCTACAATCCCAGATACGCCTTCCTTACATCCGGATTGGTCCTGATGTCGGCCGCGCTGCCCTGCATCAGCACGCGGCCGGTTTGCAGGATGTAGGCGCGGTCGGCGATCTCGAGGCACTCGGCCATCCGCTGCTCGACAATCAGCACGGTCATACCGGTGTCGCGAATGCGTTTCACCGCCTGGAAGATTTCATCGACCAGTTTCGGCATGATGCCCTGCGAGGGCTCGTCCAGCATCAGGAGACGCGGCCGCGTCATCAGTGCGCGGCCGATCGCCAGCATCTGCTGCTCGCCGCCGGACAGCGTTTCGGCGCGCTGATCCAGCCGCTCCGATAGCCGCGGGAAAAGCTTGAACACCAGATCCAGTGGCGCTTCGCGGTCGGCTTCGCCGCGGTAGAGGTAACTGCCGAGCCGCAAATTGTCGCGCACCGAGAGCCGCGGAAACAGCCGGCGGTTTTCCGGCACATAGGCGATGCCGCGCGAGGTGATGACATGCTGCGCCAGGCCGTCGATCCGCTCGCCGTCGAAGGTGACGGTGCCGAAACGCGGACGCTCGGCGCCGGCGATCGATTTCAGCAGCGTTGACTTGCCGGCCCCGTTGGCGCCGGCGACGCAGACGACCTCGCCCTTGGCGACCTCGATCGTGACAGCCGAGATCGCGACCAGCCCCTGATAGGCGGTGGTGACTTCATGCACCGACAGCATGACGATCCCCCAAATAGGCGGTGATGACTTTCGGATCGCGAACCACGTCGGCGGGCTTGCCCTCGACCAGCACCTTGCCGAGATCGAGCACGATGGCGCGATCGACCAGCGGCATCACGATTTCCATGACGTGCTCGACCATCAGAATGGTAACGCCGGTGTCGCGCACCTTGCGTACCAGTTCTACACCGGTCTGGGCCTCGAGCGGCGTAAGACCGGTCAGGCATTCGTCGAGCAGCAGCAGTTTCGGTTCGGTCGCCAGCGCGCGCGCCACTTCGAGGCGGCGTTTTTCCGACGGGACCAGATCGCTGGCGAGCACATTGGCGCGCGCGGCCAGGCCGCAGAACTCCAGCACTTCATGGGCCTTCTGCCGCGCTACGCGCATCACGGTGTTTCGCATCAGCGCGCCGACGATGACATTGTCGATCACGCTCATGGTCTCGAAGCTTTTCACGACCTGAAAGGTCCGGGCCACGCCGCGCACGCACCGCTCGGCTGCCGGCAGCGCGGTGACGTCTTCGCCGTCGAACCAGATCGTCCCTTGCGTCGGCGGCAGTACGCCCGCGATCAGATTGAACAGCGTCGATTTGCCGGCGCCGTTCGGCCCGATCAGGCCGACGATCTCGCCGCGCCCGACCGAGATCGAGACGTCGCTGTTGGCGACGAGCCCGCCGAAGCGTTGCCAGACGCCGCGGGTTTCCAGCAAGGGCGTGCTCATCGCGTCGCCTCCTTGCGCCTGGGCGTGAACAGCGAGACCAGGCCTTGCGGCCGCGCCAGCGAGATCGCGATGATCAGGCTGCCATAGACGATCAGGTCGACGCCGCGGCCGGAACCGCCGGCGTAGGACCGCGTCAATTCCGTGACCGGAATCAGGATGACGGCCCCCAGCATCGGCCCCCACAGCGTGCCGATGCCTCCGAGCACCGCGGGCAGCGCCATCAGCAGCGAGATGTGAAAGCCCATGATGCTCTCGGGATCGATATAGGAAACGAACTGCGCATAGAAGCTGCCGCCGACCGCGACCAGAAACGCTGATACCGCGGCTGCGCCCATCTTGGAATTGAACACGACGACACCAAGGCTTTCAGCGGCGTCCGGATTGTCCTTCACCGCGCGCCACCAATAGCCCCATTTGGAATCCTCCAGCCACCAGGTGACGAACCAGGCGATGCAGGCCAGCGCCAGCGCAAAGTAGAAATACGGCAGCTTGCTGCGCGCGAACTGGAATTTGAGCCAGCTGTCGCCGCGCACGGGAATCTCGATGCCGAGTGCCGCGCCCGCCCAATCCCAGTTGTGGAACAGCAAGAGCCCGATCTCGGCAATGACGATGGTGGCGATCGCGAAATAATGCCCGCGCAAGCGGAAGCAGGGATAGCCCAGCCCCATCGCGATGACAGCCGATATCAGGCCGCCGCCGAGCATACCGAACCACGGCAAGACGCCGAACTTGGTGAACAGCAGCGTCGTGGTATAGGCGCCAAGCCCGAAATAGAGTGCGTGACCAAGCGAGATCTGTCCGCAATAGCCGGAGAGGATGTTCCAGCTCTGCGACAGCGCCGCCCACATCAGCGTCAGCACCATGATGTTCTGGACGTAGGAGTCCTTGACGAACAGCGGCACCACGGCAGCGATGGCGGCGAGGCAGAATGCGACGATCAGGTCGCGGCGACGGCGTTTTGCAAAATCCGTATCCATCACATCGACCCGAACAGACCGCGCGGCCGCACGAACACGACCAGGAGATAAACCGCATAGATGCCGACCGACTTCAGCGAAGGCGGCAGGATCAATGCGGTGGTGGCTTCGACCAGGCCGACGATGATGCCGCCGGCAAAGGCGCCGAACACGCTGCCGAAGCCACCGAGCGCCACCGTGACATAGGCAATCAGCGCAAACGACGCACCGACGTCGGGATAGATGTAGAAGAAGATCGACATGATGGCGCCGGCGAGACCGACCAGCGCCGCACCGAGGCCCCAGCCCAGCGCGAAGACGCGATTCTTGTCGATACCAACCAGCGCCACCGCGCCGGCATCCTCGCGGGTGGCTTCGAGCGCACGGCCAAAATCGGTGCGGTTGATGAAGTAATAGAGCCCACCGAAGGCCAGCATCGCCACCGCCGCGCCGATCAGTTGCGGCTGCGGCAGGAAGATGCCGCCGATCGAGACGGTTTTGCCGCCGAACCAGGAATGGGTGACGCTGCGGTAATCCGGCGTGAAGAAGAACTGCGCCACGCCGCGCATCACGATCGCAAGCCCGAAGGTGGAGAAGATCTGCACCATGCCGGCATTGGCCTTTGCCCTGACCGCGAAGCGTACGATCAACAGATAGACCACGGCGCCAAAGACGAACAACGCCGCAGCCACCAGCGGCGCCGCCAACAATGGATCGATCGCGAAGAACGCGAACAGGAAGAACGACGCGTACATCGCGATCATAAGGAATTCGCCATGGGCGAAATTCACGACGTCCATCAGGCCGAAGATCAGCGCGAGGCCGACCGCAATCAGCCCGTAGAGCAGCCCCATCAGGAGGCCGCTCGCCAGGCTTTGGATAATCGTCTCGGCTGTCACAGGTGTACCCCCAGGCTTGAGGCATTATTCTCGGGGGCCGTCATTGCGAGCGAAGCGAAGCAATCCATCTTGCCGCAACAAGAAAGAATGGATTGCTTCGTCGCTACGCTCCTCGCAATGACGAGGAATGCCAGGCTCTGGATAATCGTCTCGGCTGTCATGTCCCCCGCCCCCGTGTCCGACCGTTACTTCATCGGCCAGACGGCCTCGGCGACCGCGCCTTGCGGCGGGGAGATGGTGACGAACTTGCCGCCGATATATTGCAGCAGCACCGGATCGGCGTCGTTGTTCTGGCCCAGTTCGTCGAACTTCACGCGCTTCCACGGCATGATGGTCTGCTCGCCCGGGATTTCGGTCGCGGCCAGCGCCGCGCGGATCTTTTCACCGTCGGTCGACTTGGCGCGGTTGATGGCGTCCGCCAGCACGATCAGGCCCATGAACTCGCGCGAGGTGTTGTCGTTCAGGTCCTTGCCCGACTTCGCCTTGAACAATTCGTTGATCTTGCCGACCATCGGCCGCTTGGCGGCGAGATCGAGCGAGAAGCTGCCGCGGGTGATGACGCCTTCGAGCTTGTCGCCAACCGCGTCGTACAGCGCCTTCTCGGAGAAGCCCGCGGCCTGCGCCACGATGGCCTTCGGCTTGTAGCCGAGTTCGGCCATGGTCTTGACCAGCATGATGCCGTCGGTGGTGTAGCTCGAGGGCATCAGCACGTCGGCATTCGCCGACTTGAGCTGCTGGACCTCTGCCGACAGCGACGGCGAATTGGAACGGTACTTGATGTCGGCAACGATCTTGTATCCGCGCTCATTCGCAAGCTTGATCTGCGCGTTCGCGGAGTCGGTTCCGAAGATCGTGTCCTCGTGGAACAGGGCCAGCGTCTCGATCTTGGTGCCCTTCTTCTTCAAGGCGTCGTAGAAGTCGAACATCGCCTTGGTGAACATTTCGTCGTGGGGCGCGGCGCGGAAGAAGAATTTCAGGCCGCGGGTATGCAGGCTCGGCGACGAGTTGTCAGCCGAGACAAACGGGGTCTGATAGCGCTCGCAGATCTGGCTGATGGTGACCGCCACCGAGCTCTGGTAGCTGCCGATGATGGCGCAGACTTTCTCCTGCGTGATCAGGCGCTCGGCTTCGGCACGGCCCTTCTGGGGATCGCCCTGATGGTCGGCGAACACGAGGCGAATCTTGGCGCCGCCGAGCCCGGGCAGCCCGACATCCTTGGCTAGCGGCAGATCGAAATCATGCTTGTTGTTGATGATGTCGGTGGCGGTGACATAGGCGTGCTGCGCGTCGACGCCGATCTGGGCATTGGCGCCGGACATCGGATAGGTGACGCCGATCACCACTTCGGAAGTCTGCGCGCGGGCCGCGATCGGCGCGAGAGCGGCGGCAGCGGTGGCTCCAAGCAATACATTGCGGCGCGTGATCGTCATTGCAAATCCCCTTTTGAACGGCTGACATCGATGAAGCGGTTGGCGGTTACGGTAAAGCCTCAATGATCGGCACGAGTTGCATCAAAGCACGGCAAGCGCCTTGTTCTGCAAATCGGTCACCAGCATCAGTCCGGGCGCGTGCGTGATCGCAAACGGCAGTTTGGCCGCCGCAATGACCGATTGCGGCGTCACACCGCAGGCCCAGAACACCGGAATCTCGTCGTCCCCGACCGGCACCGCATCGCCGTAGTCGGGCTTGTTGATATCGGCGATCCCGATCGAATGCGGATGACCGAGATGAACCGGCGCACCGTGCACTGAAGGAAAGCGCGAGGTGATCTGCACCGAGCGGATCGCATCCGCCGGCTTGAACGGCCGCATCGACACCACCATGGGACCTGCGAACGGGCCCGCCGCGCCGCAGGCGATGCTGGTGCGGTACATCGGCACGCGCAGCTTGCGCTCGATGTGGCGGATCGGCAGGCCGTCTGCCAGCAACGCTTCCTCGAATGAATAGGAGCATCCGATCACGAACGCCACCAGGTCGTCGCGCCAGTGCGCGGTAATGTCGGTCGGCTCTTCCACCACTTCGCCGTCGCGCCAGACGCGATAGCGCGGCAGGTCGGTGCGGATGTCGAGGTCGAGGCCGAGCGAGGGAATTCTGAAATCACCGACATCGGACATGCCGATGATCGGGCACGGTTTGGGATTGAGCTGGCAGAACCGGTGAAACGACGCCGCGAGCTTTTCCGGCAGGATCACCAGATTGCCCTGCACGAAGCCGTTGGCGACACCGGCCGTGGTGGTGGCCATGCCGGTCCGGCAGGCGTGCCGGGCGGCGACGCTGGGCGATAAATTCGCCGTATCGAGGCCGGGTCGTTCCGTCTTTGCCAAGCTGGTCATCGTTGCAACAGCTCCAATCAGGTCGACATCTACTCCCGCATATGGCTATGATAATGTCTAATCGTGATTTTTAATCAAGATCGATAAAATAAATTTATCGACATGCGGGCAGAGGGTGCATGGTTGATTTCAAGGCAATCGAGACCTTCATGTGGGTGGTGACGCTCGGCAGCTTTCGTGGTGCTGCGCAGAAGCTCAACACCACGCAGCCCGCCATCTCGCAGCGGATCGCCCAGCTCGAACGCGAGGTGGGCGTGAGATTGCTACAGCGCGAGCGCCGCATGGTGATGCCGACACCGAGCGGCCGGCAATTGCTGGTCTATGCCGAGAAACTGATCGGGCTGCGCTCGGAAATGCTCGCCGTGGTCGGCGACCACTCGGCGATGCGCGGCGTGCTACGGCTCGGCGTCGCCGAGACCATCGTCCACACCTTCCTGACGCAGCTGATCAAGAGCGTCAATCACACCTATCCCAACCTCTCGCTCGAGATCGAAGTCGACATCACCTCGAATTTGCGCAACCGGCTGCTGGCGCAGGAGATCGAACTGGCGTTCCTGCTCGGACCGGTGACGGGGCCGACCATCAGCAACCGGGTGCTGTGCGACTATTCGGTCGGATTCCTTGCCAGTCCTTCGCTCGGGCTCGGCAAGGAACGGCTGTCGGTGCATGACCTCGCCAAATTTCCCATCATCACCTTTCCGCGCAAGACGCCGCCTTACGAAATCGTGCGTTCGCTGTTCAACCGGCCCGACCTGCCACCGATGCGCCTGCACGCCAGCGCCTCGCTCGGAACGGTCAAACACATGGCGATCGAAGGCCTCGGCATTGCGGTGATTCCAACGGCGATCGTCGAAAGCGAAATCGCGGATGGCAGGCTGCAATTGCTGTCGACCAACCTGCAGATGCCGCTGTTGACGTTTTCGGCGAGCTGGCTGGCTTCTCCGGACACCATCGCGGTCGAACGGGTGGCCGAATTGGCGGCCTCGCTCGCGCAAGGCGGCGTCGTTGTTGACGCGCCGCTGCAGGCGCGTCATTGAAGCGGATCGGGTGAGCATCAATCAAGACCGGAATGGCTGAATGACCAAGATCGCATCCAACCTGCAAATCGATTCCGCCCGGCTGTGGGACACCATTCATGAAACCGCCAAATTCGGCGCAACGCCGAAAGGCGGCGTGCGGCGGCTGACGCTCGGACCTGAGGACAAGCAGGTCCGCGACTGGTTCCGGAAAGCCTGCGAAGCCGCCGGCCTCGAGTGTCACGTCGATGCGCTCGGCTCGATGTTCGGCCTGCGCAAGGGGCGCGACATGTCGAAGGCGCCGATCGGGGTCGGTTCCCACCTCGACACCCAGCCGACCGGCGGCAAGTTCGACGGCATACTCGGCACGCTCGCCGCGCTTGAAGTGGTTCGCACCCTCAACGATGCCGGTATCGAGACCGAGACGCCGATCTGCATCTGCAACTGGACCAATGAGGAAGGCTCGCGTTTTGCGCCGGCGATGATGGCGTCGGCAGCCTATGTCGGCGATTTCACCACCGACGACATTCTGTCGCGCAAGGATGCCGAAGGCGTCACGGTGGCGGAGGCGCTCGACAGCATCGGCTATCGCGGCGAGAGCCCGGTCGGCCGGCAGAGATTCTCCAGCTTCGTCGAACTGCATATCGAGCAAGGCCCGATCCTCGAAGCCGAGAACAAGACCATCGGCGTGGTCGATTCCGGCCAGGGCGTGCTGTGGTACGACGGCAAGATCACCGGATTTGAAAGCCATGCCGGCTCGACGCCGATGCCGTTGCGGCGCGACGCACTGGCGACGCTGTCGGAAATCGTGCTGGCGATGGAAGCAACCGCCAGGAAGCACGGCCCGAAGGCGGTCGGTACCATCGGCGAGGCCGTGATCGCCAATCCCTCGCGCAACGTCATTCCCGGCGAAATCGCCTTTACGATGGATTGCCGCAGCGCGGACGCCGCGATCATGGACGCGCTGGACAGGGATTTGCGCGCGGCGATTGCGGAGATCGCGGTCCGGCGCAAGGTCGACGTCAAGCTCGATTTGGTCTGGCGCAAGCCGCCGACCCATTTCGATCCGAAACTCGTCGACGCCGTCGAGAACGCCGCCACCGCGCTGGGCTATTCGCATCGCCGCATCACCTCCGGTGCCGGCCACGACGCCTGCAACCTCAATACGGTAATGCCGGCGGCGATGGTGTTCGTGCCCTGCAAGGACGGTATCAGCCACAACGAGCTGGAAGACGCCACGCAGGCCGATTGCACCGCCGGCGCCAACGTCCTGATGCATACCGTGCTGGCGCTTGCCGGCGTGGCGTCATAAAATAATCAAAACCGGAGGGACTGCCGTGCGCGGTGTTTTTGTCGATGCCAATGATTCGCTGGCCGTGATCTTCGAGCGGCTGGAACAACCCGGTGACCCCAAGGTCCGTATCAACAGGGATCCCGACATCACCTCGGATCAGTATCCGGCCTTGCTCGACGGCGCTGAAATCGCCGTCGTCGATCACACCGCGCTGCCGACCGAGATTGCGAAAAAGTGCACCGGGCTGAAGCACGTGGTGTTCCTCGGCACCGGCGCGCGCAGCTACATGAATCCGGAAGAGCTCGCCGAACTCGGCATCGAGGTGCACCTGATCAAGGGCTATGGCGACACGGCCGTGGCCGAATGCGCCATCGCGCTGATGTGGGAAGGCGCGCGCGGCCTCGCCAGCATGGATCGCGGAATCCGCGCCGGCAACTGGCTGCGCGATGACGCCATGCAACTGACCGGCAAGACGCTGGGGCTGATTGGCTACGGCGGCATCGCCGCCGAAGTCGCGCGGATCGCGCTCGGCAGCGGCATGCGCGTGATCGCCTGGAACCGGTCACCCAAGAAGCACCCGAAGGTCGAGTTCGTCGAACTCGATGAGCTGCTGAGCGAGAGCGACGTCATCTCGATCCACCTGCTGCTCAACGACGAGACGCGCGGGATGGTTTCGCGTGCCTGTATCGAGGCGATGAAGCTCGGCGTCATCCTCGTCAACACCGCGCGCGGCGCCATCGTCGACGAGGAAGCGATGATCGAGGCCCTGAAATCAGGCCAGATCCGCCATGCCGGCCTCGACGTCTTCAACATCGAGCCGCTGCCGGCGGATCATCCACTGACCAAGCTGCCCAACGTCACGCTGTCGGCGCATTCTGCGTTCCGCACGCCGGAGGCAAGCGAGAATCTGATCGGGGCGGCGCTGGAGCACTGCCGGCGGATCGCGAAGGGGAAATAGGATTTATCCCCGTCGTCCCGGCGAACGCCGGGACCCATACCGCGTTGTGCTATCCGCTAAGGCAAGGTGGTCGACACCTGCTACAATAACGATCGCCGCGGCGTATGGGTCCCGGCGTTCGCCGGGACGACGATCGAGTCTGTAATCGCTCCCTACTCCACCATATCCGCGACCGCCTTGCCGCAGGCGGTCGTGTCGGCGTTGCCGCCGAGATCGCGGGTGCGCAGCGTGCGTTCGCCGAGCGTGCGCTCGATGGCGCCGACGATCGAGGCCGCCGCTTCCTTCTCGCCGAGATGCTCCAGCATCATCGCGCCCGACCAGATCATGCCGATCGGGTTGGCGATGCCCTGCCCGGCAATGTCGGGCGCCGAGCCGTGCACCGGCTCGAACACCGAGGGGAAATTGCCTTCCGGATTGATATTGCCCGACGGCGCGATGCCGATGGTGCCGGTGCAGGCCGGGCCGAGATCGGAAAGAATATCGCCGAACAGATTGGAGCCGACCACGACGTCGAACCAGTCCGGATGCAGCACGAAATTCGCGGTGAGAATATCGATGTGGTACTTGTCCCACTTGACCTTGGGATAGTTCTTCGCCATCGCCTCCACGCGCTCGTCCCAATAGGGCATCGTGATCGAGATGCCGTTGGACTTGGTCGCCGAGGTTAGATGCTGCTTCGGGCGTGACGCCGCAAGATCGAATGCGAATTTGAGAATGCGATCGACGCCGACGCGGGTCATCACGGTCTGCTGGGTGACGAATTCGCGGTCGGTATCCGGGAACATCCGTCCGCCGACGGAGGAATACTCGCCTTCGGTGTTTTCGCGCACCACCCAGAAATCGATATCGCCGGGCTTGCGGTTGGCGAGCGGCGACGGCACGCCGGGCATCAGCCGCACCGGGCGCAGATTGACGTACTGGTCGAACTCCCGGCGGAATTTGATCAGCGAGCCCCACAAGGAAATGTGATCGGGGATTTTGGCAGGCCAGCCCACCGCGCCGAAGTAGATCGCGTCGTGCTTGCCGATCTTGGCCTTCCAGTCCTCCGGCATCATCTCACCGTGCTTTTCGTAATAGTCCCAGGAGGCGAAGTCGAAATGATCGAAATGCACGGCCACGCCGTGCTTTTTCGCGGCCGCCTCAAGAACGCGCAAGCCCTCCGGCACCACTTCCTTGCCGATGCCGTCGCCGGGAATAACCGCGATCCGATAGGTTTTTTTGCTCATCCTTGAAATCCTTGGGTGGCTTGCTCTTTGGGTCGTGCGCCATGCACCAGACACGGCCTGTTGATGGCCTTGCAATGGACCAAACGGCGCGCGGGTGCAACGCTGCAGTGCAATGTTGACCGCTGACGGGCCGACCGCCTACCAATTTCGCCGACCACTCCCCCGATACCCCTCATGAAGCGAGAATTCCCATGGATCTGCATTTGCGCGGCAAGCGCGTCCTGATCACCGGCGCCTCCAAGGGCATTGGCGCCGCCGCGGCCGAAGCTTTCGCCGAGGAAGGCTGCGACATCAGGCTGGCCGCCCGCAACGGCGAGCAATTGAAAGCGCTGGCCGACCGGTTGCGCTCGGCCCACCAGATCGACGCCTCGGTGCATGTCGTCGATCTGCGCAACCCGGCCGACATCGAGAAACTGGTGAAGGATACGTCTGATATCGACATCCTCGTCAACAATGCCGGCGATATCCCAGGCGGCTCGATCGACAAGATCGACGAGGCGACATGGCGTCACGCCTGGGAACTGAAAGTGTTCGGCTACATCAACCTCACCCGTGCGGTCTACGCGCAGATGAAGGCGCGCGGCCATGGCGTCATCGTCAACGACATCGGCGCGGCCGGTGAAAAATTCGACGCGAATTATATCTGCGGCAGCGCGGGCAATGCGGCTTTGATGGCGTTCACGCGTGCACTAGGCGGCAAGAGCCTCGCCGACAATATCCGCGTGGTCGGCATAAATCCCGGCCCCGTCGGCACCGACCGCCACGTCACGCTGCTGAAGACCCGCGCCAAGAACCAGTTCGGCGACGAGAACCGCTACAAGGAATTCCAGAAGGGCCTGCCGCACGGCCGCCCCGCCCACGCGCGCGAGATCGGCGACCTGATGGCGTTTTTGGCGTCGGACCGTTCGGGGTACACGTCGGGCGTGATTTACACGGTGGATGGCGGGATCAGTGCGGGGTGGGGGTAGCGCGATCAACCGCCGTCATTGCGAGTGAAGTTAAGTTCGTCATTCCGGGATAGCAGCGCTAGCCCCAGACCCGGAATCTCGAGATTCCGGGTTCGATGCTTCGCATCGCCCCGGAATGACGGGCACATCAACCCGCCGTCCTTTCAAACAACTGCCTTATCAGCGTCGTGATCCTCCCCGTCGGCGCCATCATCTCGTGCATGATCGAAAAATGGTCGGCGCCGGGAATTTCCTCATAGGTCACCGGCAATCCATATTTGGCGCGGTGGCCGGCGAAGTCGGCGATTTGCTTGCGCAGCAGCGGCAGTTCGGCGCTGCCGGCCACCAGCGACAGCGGCTTGAGCGGACCGCCTGTCATCATCATCGGCGAGTTGCGGTGCGACGTCGCCTCATCAGCCTTCAGTTTCTCATTGAGATAGCTGTGCCTGATCGGCTCGAGGTCAAAGATGCCTGATATCGCCATCCCGCCCCGCACCCTGGGATGCGACAACGCCATCGATGTGAGATGGCCACCGGCGGACCAGCCGGACACCACGATGTCGTCACCAGCCGCACCGAGCGCCGGCAATTGTCCGGTGAGATAATCAATGCCGGAATGGATTTCGGCGACGATCTCGTCGAGCGTCGCATCCGGCGCCAGCGTGTAGCCGATCAGCGCCACGTTGATGCCGTGCGCCATCGAGCCTTCGGCGAACACCGTAAAGGCCTCCTTGGCGCGCGTCTGCCAATAGCCGCCATGGATGAACAGCAGCGTCGGCGCCTTGTCGGCCGCTTTCAGGAAGTCGATCCGGTTGCGCTCGCGCGGGCCATAGCGGAGGTCGAGTTGGCCGGGGAAGCGCTTGCGCATGTCGGCGGAGCGCTGCTCCCAGCCCGCGACCAGCTCGACGGCGCCGGGCACGGCCACGCCATTATTGAAGCCGAGGTCGCGATCCTGCTGGCTCATCGCGCGCCAGTCCAGCGCAGAAAACAATGCCGGCATTCCAAATCTCCAGTGCAGCCACGACGTCGGCGCGTTTCCACTTTGCCAAAAAATGTTCTACAGCACCATTCACGACCAAGAAACCGCGGAGAGAAAAGTGACTGATCAGGGGCTGGTGCGAGAGACGGCGTGTGCCATCGTTGGCAAACTGAGAGCGGGTGAAGTCACGCCACTCGATCTGCTCGACGTGCTGGAAAAGCGGATCGCCGAAGTCGACGGCCCCGTCAACGCGCTGCCGACGCTGTGCTTCGACCGCGCCCGCGACCGCGCCAGGGCGCTGATGAAAAAGCCGGTCGGCGAGCGCGGCCTGCTCGCAGGCCTGCCGATCCCGATCAAGGACCTCACAGCGGTCGAGGGTGTGCTGACCACGCAGGGCTCGCCGATCTACAAGGATAACATCCCGGCGAAATCGGACATTCTGGTCGAGCATCTCGAAAACAATGGCGGCGTGATCTACGCCAAGTCGAACACGCCGGAATTCGGCGCCGGCGCCAATACCTTCAACGAAGTGTTCGGCGCGACGCGCAATCCCTGGGACACCTCCCGCTCCGCCGCCGGCTCCTCGGGCGGTGCGGCGGTGGCGCTCGCCACCGGAACAGCCTGGCTCGCCCACGGCTCCGACATGGGCGGTAGCTTGCGCAACCCCGCAAGCTTCTGCGGCATCGTCGGCCTGCGGCCGAGCATCGGCCGCGTCGCGCACACGCTCGCGGCCGCGATCGACCGCAACCTCGGCGTCCAGGGCCCGATGGCGCGCAATGTCGAGGACGTCGCCTTGCTGCTCGACGCGATGAGCGGCGAACATCCCGGCGATCCCTTGTCGCTGCCGGTGCTGCCGAATTCGTTCCTGTCCGCCGTGCGCGCCGGCGGCAAGCCGAAGCGCATCGCCTATTCGCCCGATCTCGGTATCACGCCTGTCGATCCCGAGGTTGCGGCCGTCACCCGCAAGGCGGCGCAGCGTTTTGCCGAGCTCGGGGTCATCGTCGAGGAAGCCCATCCGGACCTCCGCGAAGCCCATGAATGTTTCCACGTGCTGCGCGCGTTCGACTTTGCACTGAGCAAGGCGCAGCTGCTGCGCACCAAGCGCGACCAGCTCAAGCCCGAAGTGATCTGGAACATCGAGGAAGGCCTCAAGCTGACCGTCGAGCAGCTCGAGCGCGCCGAGGCACAGCGCGTCGCGATGACCGCACGCACGCTGGAATTCTTCGACAAATACGACCTGCTGCTGGCGCCCGCCACCATCGTGGCGCCGTTTCCGGTCGAGAACCGTTACGTCGCCGAATGCGATGGCAAGAAGTTCGACAATTATGTCGAGTGGCTCGGCATCGTCTATGCGATCACGCTGGTGTGTTGCCCCGCGTTGTCGCTGCCGTGCGGTTTTACGGCCTCGGGCCTGCCGGTCGGACTGCAGATGGTGGCCCCGCCGCGCGGCGAGGCAAAACTTCTCGCCGGCGCCAAGCTGCTGGAAGACATTCTGGGCGTACGCGGCACCACACCGATCGAGCCGCGCGCGCCGAAGTAACGCGCCTCTCCTCAAATCGTCGATGCATCGTCACGAATGAGGTTCCGATATGACCGAAGACCAGGAGCCGCCGCCGGAGAGCAAGCTGACGCGCAGCAAGGAGCGCTGGGCGCGCGAGGGAAAATTCCTCACCGGCAAAGTTACCCGTCCCGATGACCAGCGCTTGCCGCCGGGCCAGCATCTGACGCGCGACTGGCCGGTGCTCGACCTCGGCCTGACGCCGAACATTTCGCGCGAGCGCTGGCGGCTCGACGTCTACGGCGCTGTCGAAAACCCGATCTTCTGGAACTTTGCCGAGTTCAGCGCGCAACCGCAGACGCAATTCCTGTCCGACATTCATTGCGTCACCACCTGGTCGCGCTACGACAATCAATGGGAGGGTCTTTCGACCCGCGACCTGTTGGCGGCCTGCCGGCCGCGTGACGAGGCAGCGTTCGTGGTGCTGCATTCGCATGACGGCTACACCACCAACCTTGCGCTGGAGGATTTTGCCGCCGAAGATGCCCTGCTCGCCCACAGCTGGTCCGGCCAGCCGCTGGAGCAGGACCATGGCGGCCCGGTGCGGCTGGTGGTGCCGCATCTCTATTTCTGGAAGAGCGCCAAATGGCTGCAGAGCATCGAATTCCTCGATAAGGACGCGCCGGGCTATTGGGAAGTCCGCGGCTATCATAACCGCGGCGACCCGTGGGCGGAGCAGCGTTACAGCGACTGACGCCTTACTGAGCCAAGGGAGAACGCCCGTGCCGACCGAACGCTTTCAATTCACCGGTGAGGGCGGCCATCAGCTTGCCGCGGCGCTGGACAAGCCCGACGGCGCAATCCAGGCCTATGCGTTGTTCGCCCATTGTTTCACCTGCGGCAAGGATGTGCTGGCGGCCAAACGCATCGCGACCGCGCTAACCGCTCGCGGCATCGCGGTGCTGCGGTTCGACTTCACGGGCTTAGGCTCCAGCGAAGGCGATTTCGCCAACTCGACCTTTACGTCGAATGTCGCCGACCTCGTCCACGCCGCGGATCATCTGCGCGACACTCGGCAGGCACCCACGATCCTGATTGGCCACAGCCTCGGCGGTGCCGCGATCCTCGCCGCGGCCGGGCAAGTCCCCGATGCCAGGGCGGTCGTCACCATCGCCGCCCCCTCCGATCCCGGCCATGTCACGCATTTGTTCAGGGATCGCATCGAGGACATTCGCACCCAAGGCAAGGTCGAGGTTCAGCTCGCAGGACGCCCCTTTCACATCAAACGTGAATTCCTCGACGATATCGCCGAACACGGCCTGATGGCGCATGTCGCCAAACTGCACAAGGCGCTGTTGATCATGCATTCGCCGACCGACGACACCGTCGGGATCGACAACGCGACCAATCTTTTTGTCGCTGCAAAGCATCCGAAGAGTTTCGTGTCGCTGTCCGGCGCCGATCATCTGCTCAGCAACAAGCGCGACACCGTCTATGTCGCCGACGTCATCGCCGCCTGGGCCGAACGCTATGTCGAACCGCTTCCGGCTCAACCAGCCGCCGAACTCGGCGAGGTACCGCGTAATGTGGTGGTGCGCGAGACCCGCGCCGGCAAATTCCAGCAGACCGTCACGTCAGGGCCGCACCAGATGCTGGCCGACGAACCCGTTGCCGCCGGCGGCCAAGACAGTGGGCCCGGGCCGTATGACTTCGTGCTGGCGGGCCTTGGCGCCTGCACCTCAATGACGATGCGGATGTATGCCGACCGCAAATCGCTGCCGCTCGATCGCGTCACGGTCACGCTGCAGCACAAGAAGATCCATGCGGAAGATTGCGCCGAATGCGAAACCCGCGTCGGCATGCTCGACCAGATCGATCGCGTGATCTCGATCGAGGGCTCGCTCGACGCCGATCAGCGCCAGCGCTTGATGGAGATTGCCGACAAGTGCCCGGTACACCGGACGCTGACGTCGGAAATCCGGATCGTGACCAAGGCTGCGGAGTGATCTTGCTTTAACCTCGCCCCGCTTGCGGGGAGAGGTCGGATTGCGAAGCAATCTGGGTGAGGGGGTACAGGTCTATCAACTCACACCAATTGTGCGGAAGGAGCCCCTCACCCCAACCCTCTCCCCGCAAGAGCGGGGCGAGGGAGAAGAAGCTAGGCCGTTGCCAGCGGACGAACGCGAAGCGCGCCGCGCAGACCGATGGCCGTACCGGCCATGATGCCGGCAACCGCGATCAGCGAGGCGAGCGCCAGGGTTGAAAAGCCTGACAGGCCCTGCCCGATCGAGCAGCCGAACGCCATCACGCCGCCGGCGCCCATCAGCGCCGCACCGCCGGCCGAGCGCAGCATGTGGCGCGGCGACTGATAACCTTCCAGGTGGAAACGCCCGGTCGCCAGCGCCGTGATGAGGCTGCCGGCGAGCACGCCGCCAACGGTGGCAATGCCGAAATTCAGCGTCGATCCCGTCGACAGCATGACGTATTGCAAGGCATCCGCGATCGGCGCGATAAAGGTCAGCGACACCACCGGCGTCGGGTTGAAATCGTCGGCACCGAGATAGCCGCTGGCAAACCAGCCCCCCGCCACCAGAAGACCGACCACAAGACCGGCGGCGATCTGGCCCGGTGACTTCCGAAACGGCGCATGCGCGAAGGCGAAGATGATCAGCGCAGCGCTGACGGCGGAGGCCGCCAGCATGCGCGCCGTGATTTCACTAAGGCCGAACGCCGACAGCAGCGCCGGCACCGAGTTCACCGTCGTCGTGGTCTGCGAGGCCTGCACCATCGCGATGCGCGCCGGCGCGATCAGGCCCTTCAGCGTCATCATCGCAAAAATGCCGAGAACGATCACCACCACAAAGGAGCGAAGATTGCCGCGCCCGAGCAGCACCAGCGCGCGCGAGCCGCAGCCGTTCGACATCACCATGCCATAGCCGAACAGCAAGCCACCGAAGAACATCAGCGGCACCGAAAATGATGGTTGCAGGTAAATCGACTTGCCGAGATCGACGAGGCCGGCCGCCGCCAGCAATTGCGTCGAAGCCACCGCGACGCCGATCGCGAGCGCGTAGGTGCGGACCAGACGGCCGTCACCTTCCGCCCACCAGCCGCGCAGGCTGGAGAGCATGCAGAAGCCGCTCAACAGGCCGACCGCGCCGTAAACGAGGCCGATCAGCAGTCCGCTCAGCACAATGATATTCGCAGGGCCTTCCACGGCATTTTCCTCACGCGTTCGGCGATATCAGCCGCGACAGCATAAATATGCTACAGATTTCGCCCTGCTATAGCGGCGCATGCATGGGGGCGTCCACGGCAGGGGAGAACAAAGAATGAAGCTTGCGCGCAGCGGGACGACGGGAGAATAAAACAATCGATCCCAACCGGAATACGACTGGTTTCATTCCCGCTGCAACGAGGAAAAAGTTCTGTCCGAGAGGATTTACGCCGGCCGCAGGATCACGCGGTCGCGCGACGAACCCGCAACAGCGATGAAGGCGGCCTTGGCCTGTTCCAGCGGATAGATCGCGGCCGGCTTGATCGGGAACGGCTTCAGGTGGCCGCTCGCAAAGCCCGGGCCCAATTCCCTGAGCACCGCGCCGGTTGCGACCGACGACAGGCCGAGCGTATCGATGCCGACATAGGTGTGCTGGCCGCGATAGAACTCCAGAATGTCGAACTGCACGATGCGGTCGACCGCGGCGATCAGGATCTGCCGCCCGCGCAACGCCAGCGATTTGTGCGCCGCCTGGAAATAGGGATCGCCGACGGTGTTGAAGACGATGTCGGCACCCTTGCCGTCGGTGAGTTCGCGCACACGCGCCGCGACATCAGTCACGGAAGCATTGATGATTTCGACCTTCGAATTGGCGTGGCCTTCATAAAGTTCGTCCTTGCGCACCACGCCGATCACGCGCGCGCCGTGCCAGCTCGCGATCTGCACCGCCGCCTGACCGACCTTGCCGTTGACGCCCATCACAAGCACAGTCTCGCCGGCCTTGGGAATGCCGGCGCGGCGCAGCCCTTCCATCGCGGTCACAAAGGGAACGCCGATGCCGGCGGCCTCCTCCCACGAAATGCTTTTGGGTTTCTCCACCACCGCATCGGCTTCGACCACGAGATGGGTGGCATGGGTGCCGTCGCGGCGAATGCCGAGATCGCCGGACGAGCCGAACACTTCACGCCCGATCGATCCCACCGGGCCGTCGATCACGACGCCCGCATAGTCGCGGCCCGGCGTGCGCGGAAACACCGCATAGGACATCAGGCCGGTCGCGGCCTTGACGTCCGACGGATTGACCGCCGCCGCCTTGACCTCGATCAGCAGCTCGTTTTCGGCACGCGACAGCGCCCGCGTCTCGACCACGGGCGCAAGCGAAGCCGGGTTCTCCGCCTTCGCCGTCAGCCGGACGCAGCGGGCTTCAACTGTCTGACCAGGTGGTGTGGAGACCGGCTTCATCGATATTCCCTGTGATGTGGGCTTCCAGCGCGATTTGACGCCCGCAGGGATCGTTACACCGTCGCGGCTTCGCCCCATGACTAGCGGACTGCCCGCTGAGTTCAAGGGGCTTGGTGAAGGAAGCCGGCTAGATCTTCGGCGGCGGCGCCGAACCCAGAATGGCTTCGATCGCAAGACCGAGCCCAAGCAATTTTGTATCGCTGCCGACGGGACCATCGATCTCGAGTCCGACCGGCAGTCCCCCCGGCGTCATTCCGGCATAGAGCGACAGGCCGGGAAGGCCGGCATTGCTGCCGGGATCGGTATTGCGGATCATGGTGTCGAATGTCGGCACCGGCGCGCCGCCATTGATCGACATCTCGCCGGACCCCTTGGCGGCATCGATCAAAGGCGCCGGTGCGATGGTGGTCGGAAACAGAATGCAGTCGAGATGATTGTCGCGGAAGTACGCCTCGTACATTTTCTGCAGCGCGGGCCGATGCACCGTGATGGCATCCTGATAGGCGGCACCGAAGGCGTCGGTGGTGATGGCGCCAAACACGCCCTTGACATCGGGACTGGCGATCCCGGCCACGATGTCGGCCAGCGTGACGTCCGTGATGCCGCTCGCCTCGAGATAAGCGGGGATGTCGGCGATCGGTTCGTGCAGCGCCACCGGGAACGACACCTTTGCATCCAGCTCGAACAGGCCGGGCATATCGACATCAACCAGAACGACGCCGGCGTCGGCAAGTTTTGCACGCGCAGCCCTGGTCACGGTTTCGAGGTCACGGTCGAGCCCGCTCCAGAACGCCGCCGGGATGCCGAACCGCTTGCCGCGCAACGGCTCGATCTTTGCCATCGGCGTGGCGGTGATGACGGAATCGAGCAGCGCCACATCCGCGACCGTACGGCCCATCGGGCCCACGGTGTCGCGGGTGTGGCTGATCGGAACCACCAGATTGGCGTCGTCGTAGCGGCGCTGTGCGCCGCCATTGCCGACCGACGGTCGCAGTCCGACAATGCCACAAAGCGCTGCCGGCACGCGGGTCGAACCACCGGTATCGGATCCCAATCCGCAGCTGACGATACCGGCGGCAATCGCCGCGGCTGTTCCACCTGAGGAGCCGCCCGGGATCCGCGTCTTGTCATAGGGATTCTTCACCGGCCCTGCAAAAGACGCGAGGTTGGTGCTGGTGATGCCGAACGCCAGCTCGTGCATGTTGGCCTTGCCGATCATGATGGCGCCGGCCTTCAAGAGACGGTCCCACGACGGCGCATTGCGGCTCGTCCGCGCGTTCCGCAGCGCCGGCGTGCCAGCCGATGTCGGCATGTCTGTCGTGTTGATGTTGTCCTTGACGACGATCGGAAGCCCGGCAAGCGGGAGTGCGCCGCGTGAGCCCTCGTCGATTTCCGCCGCCGCTGCGATGGCCGGATCCTTGTTCAGAACAATCAGCGCGTTCAGATCCTTGACCTGTTCGGCGCGCGCGATCGCGGCCTTGGTCACATCGACAGCCCTGATCTTCTTGTCCCTGACAGCGGCGACGATGTCGGCGGCGGTGGTCGGGTTGGAATCAGCCATGGCGGAACTCACATCTCCGGGAGAAGGAAGCGCCGGCCACAATGCCGGCCGACGACTTCAGATATCACGGCACGACGGATCGGGCATGAACACATTTTCAGCTATCTGATGTCACCCCTTCGGCCGCTTGTCGAACACGCGTTTGGCCTTTCCCAGCGATCGCTCCAGGGTCTCGGGGGCGACGGCCCTGATGCGGGCGGTGATGCCGATGGTGTTCTTGATGAAGGTGGCGACTTTTTCCGTGTGCGTGGGCAGACCGCTGCCGTCCCAATGTTCGGGACGGGCTTCCGCCAGCACGGTCATTTCGTCCATGCGCCCTTCGCGCGTCAGTTCGATGATGAAATGTCCGCCGCACCAGTCGGTCGCGAGCAAAGCTTCCTCGATCTGGGTCGGGAACACATTGACCCCGCGCAGGATGATCATGTCGTCGGAACGACCCGTGACCTTCTCCATCCGCCGCATGCCCGGCCGCGCCGTGCCCGGCAGCAGCCGCGTCAGGTCGCGGGTGCGGTAGCGGATGATCGGAAAGGCTTCCTTGGTCAGCGAGGTGAACACCAATTCGCCCTTTTCGCCGTCCGGCAGCACTGCGCCGGTCTCGGGGTCGATCACTTCGGGGTAGAAATGATCCTCCCAGATATGCAGGCCGTCCTTGGTTTCCACGCATTCCTGCGCAACGCCGGGGCCGATCACTTCCGAGAGCCCGTAAATATCGGTCGCGTCCATGTCGAAGGCCTGTTCGATCTCGACGCGCATCGCGTTGGTCCAGGGCTCGGCGCCGAAGATGCCGAACTTGAGCGAGGATGCGCGAGGGTCGAGCTTCTGCTTCCTGAACTCGTCCAGGATCGCCAGCATGTAGCTCGGCGTCACCGTGATGATGTCGGGCTTGAAGTCATTGATCAGCTGCACCTGCCGCTCGGTCATGCCGCCGGACACCGGCACCACGGTGCAGCCGAGTTTCTCGGCGCCGTAATGCGCGCCTAACCCGCCGGTGAACAGGCCGTAGCCATAGGCGTTATGCATGATCATGCCGGTGCGGCCGCCGGCGGCGCGGATCGAACGCGCCATCACCTCCGACCACACGTCGATATCGGCCTGGGTGTAGCCGACCACGATCGGTTTTCCCGTCGTGCCGGAAGACGCATGGACGCGGACCATTTTCTCGCGCGGCACCGCGAACATGTTGAACGGGTAGTTGTCGCGCAGGTCGGTTTTGACCGTGAACGGAAATTTGGCGAGATCGGAAAGCTGCTTGAAATCGCCGGGGTGCACGCCGGCCTTGTCGAAGGCCTTCTTGTAGTGTGAGACGTTGTCGTAGGCATGCGCCAGCGACCAGGCGAGGCGCTTTGTTTGCAGCGCCACGATCTCGTCGCGGGAGGCGCGCTCCGCCGAGTCCAACTCGGCGCGGTAGCCGCCTGCACTGGATTGAAGCCTGGTCGAAGCCATCGCGCGTTTCCTCAAAGATCGCTTTTGTTTTATTTTATCGTGGTACCGGGCAGCCACGCGCCACCGATGGTGCGCGAATGACCGCGGAATTCCGCGATCACAACGTCACCAGCGGTGACCTGCACATCGTAGATGCCCGATCTGCCGCTGCGAGAGATCTCGCGCGCGCTCGCCACCAGCACATCGCCGAGCTTGCCGGGCCGGATGAACGTGACATGGCACTGCGCCGCGACCGCGCGCTCATTATGGGTGTTGCAGGCAAAAGCAAAAGTGGAATCCGCCAGCGTAAAGATGAAGCCGCCATGGGCGATGCGCTGGCCGTTGACCATCTCCGGCCTGACCGTCATCGAAAGCGTTGCCCGGCTCGGCCCGATCTCGACGATCTGCATGCCGAGGCCCTTGCTGGCGTCGTCCTCCTTCCACATCGCGTCCGCACAGGCGCGCGCGAGGTCGTCGGGCGAAAGCGCGGCATTGACGTTCACTGCAGTCTCCCTGTCGTCGGGCCTGTTGCAACCGGCCTCATTAATACGCGTTAGTGTTGAAGCGGAGCACCCAGGGTGTCAACGCTCCCTCCGTCATTCCGGGATGGTCCGCAGGACCAGACCCGGAATCTCGAGATTCCGGGTTCGCTTCGCGCCCCGGAATGACGCTCAAACGTGGTCGTAATCCACCACAACCCTGTCCGACACCGGCCGCGCCTGGCAGGTGAGGATGAACCCCGCCTTCAGTTCCCACGGCTCCAGCGAATAATTCACTTCCATCTGTGCGTCGCCCTCGACCAGCTTGGCGCGGCAAGTCGAGCACATGCCGCCCTTGCAGGCGAACGGCAGGTCCATGCCGGCGCGGAGCGCGGCGTCCAGAATGGATTCGTCCTCCGCGACCGGCACCTCGCGGCGCTTGCCGTCGATCACGAGCGAGGCCAGCGCCTTCGGCGGCGCGGATGTCTCGACGATCTTTTTAGCGCGCGGCTTGCCGCCAAACTCGGAGACGAAGCGCTCGACGTGAATGCGATCATCGGCAATGCCGATCTCGCGGCAGGTGTTTTCGATATCCTCGCTCATGCCCAAGGGACCGCAAACGAAAACGTGATCAACACTCGACGCCGGCACCAGCGAACGCAGCAACACGCGAACCTTTTCGCCGTCGAGCCGGCCGTGCAGGATCGGAATGTCCTGCTCCTCGCCGGAGATCACGTGAAAGACTGAGAACCGCTGCATGAAGCGGTCTTTCAGTTCCTCCAGCGCCTCGCGGAACAGCATGCTCGATGTCGAGCGGTTGCCGTAGAACAGGAAGAAGCGGCTGTTCGGTTCGCGCGCCAGCACACCCTTGACGATCGACAGGATCGGCGTGATGCCCGATCCCGCGGCAAAGCCGACATAGACCCGTGCTTGATCGGGCGCATGCGCGACGCCGAAGCGCCCCGTCGGCGTCATCACGTCGAGCTCGTCGCCGGCTTTCAGTTCATCCGCCGCCCAATTCGAAAACGCACCGCCATCGACCTTCTTCACCGCGATGCGCAATTCGCCGTCGTCGGGGCCGGAACAGATCGAATAGGAACGGCGCACTTCCTCGCCGTCCATGGTCGTGCGCAGGGTCAGATATTGACCGGGTGTAAAACTGTAGTCGCCTGATAGCTCCATAGGTATCGCAAAGCTCAGCGATACCGCATCCGGCGCTTCGCGGCGCAGGTCGTTGACGGCAAGACGGTGAAAACGGGGTGTCAGGGACATGATCAATGACACTTGAAATAGTCGAACGGTTCGCGGCAGCTCTTGCAGCGCCACAGCGCCTTGCAGGAGGTCGAACCGAACTCGGAGAGAACTTCCGTATTTCCCGAGCCGCATTGCGGACACGAAACCTGCTGCTCACCGAACAGCGCGCGGCGCGAACTTGAAGCCTGTGGCGGTGCGATGCCGTATTCCCTTAGCTTGCGGCGGCCGTCCTCGCTCATCCAGTCGGTGGTCCAGGCCGGTGACAGCACGGTGCGGATCTTGGGCCGCGCAATGCCGGCGCGTTCCAGCGCCAGCTCGATTTCCAGCGCGATCATGTTCATCGCCGGGCAGCCGGAATAGGTCGGCGTGATCGCGACCTCGACATGGCCGTCACTGACGGCGACCTCACGCAGCACGCCGAGATCGGCAATGGTGAGCACCGGAATCTCGGGATCGACCACTTGGGCGGCCGCATCCCAGGCGCGCCGGCGCAAATCAGCATCGCTGAGCAAGGCGGTTACCATGTCGCCCCCGGAAACGTGCGCGGCAGCGACTGCAATTCGCTGAGAAGATGGCCAAGATGTTCGCTGTGCCGCCCGTCGCGGCCGCCCTGCTGCATCCAGTTGTTGTCAGGCAACGCCAGTGTTGCCTCATTAACGACGCCGGACACGGTCTTGAGCCATGGCGCGTGCAATTTGGCGGGATCGATCGCGATGCCGGCGTCGATCAAGCCGCGCTCGCTGTCGTCGAGATGGAACATCTCGCCGGTATAGGCCCAGAGATCGTCGATCGCGCTCTGCGCGCGGCGGTGGCTCTCCTCGGTGCCGTCGCCGAGCCGCACCATCCATTCCGAAGAATGCCTGACGTGATAGGCGCTTTCCTTTTCGGACTTCGCCGCGATCGCAGCCAGGGTCGGATCGCTCGATTGCATCATCGCGCGCCAATAAAGATCGGCGAAGGCCGCATAGAAGAACTGCCGCACCATGGTGCGCGCGAAATCGCCGTTCGGCTGTTCCAGCAGCAGCAGATTGCGGTACTGCCGGACGTCGCGCAGATAAGCGAACTTGTTCTCGTCATTGTCCCGGCCTTCGACCTTGGCGGCGTAAGCATAAAGCTCGCGCGCCTGCCCGAGCAGATCGAGGCCCATATTGGCGAGCGCCATGTCCTCTTCCATCATCGGCGCGTGGCCGCACCATTCCGACAGCCGATGGCCCAGAATAAGCGCATCGTCGGCGCGGCGCAGCGTGTAGAGCACCAGCGGGGTTTCGGAGACCTGGATCGAGGCGACAGCCATCACATATGCCCGACTTCGTCAGGCACGTCGTAAAAGGTCGGGTGCCGGTAGATCTTGGATTCCGCGGGCTCGAACATCATGCCCTTCTCGGAGGGATCGGATGCCGTGATCGCGTTCGACGGCACCACCCAGATCGAGAGGCCCTCGCCGCGGCGGGTGTAGATGTCGCGCGCGGCCTGCAACGCCAGCGTGGTGTCGGCGGCGTGCAGCGAGCCGACATGCTTGTGCGCGAGCCCATTGCGGCTGCGGATGAAGACTTCCCAGAGCGGCATGTTCGGCGTGGCCATGGTGATCTCCCTATTCCGCCGCTTGCGCGTGCTGGCGCTGCTTGCGCTTCTCCGCATAGGCAGTCGCCGCTTCGCGCACCCAGGCGCCGTCGTCATGCGCCTTGCGCCGCGCCGCCAATCGGTCGCGATTGCAGGGGCCGTTGCCGGCCAGCACCTGATTGAACTCTTCCCAGTCGATCGCGCTGTATTCCCAGTTGCCGTTGGCATTTTGTTTCATGCCGGGATCGGGAATCGTTAAGCCCAGGAATTGCGCCTGCGGCACGGTGGCATCGACGAATTTCTGGCGCAGTTCGTCGTTCGAAAAGCGCTTGATCTTCCACTTGGTCGAGGTGTCCGAGTGCTGGCTTGCCTTGTCGGGTGGGCCGAACATCATCAGCACCGGCCACCACCAGCGATCGAGCGCGCTCTGCGCCATCGCCTTCTGTTCTTCGGTCCCCTTCGACAGCGTCACCATGATCTCAAAACCCTGGCGCTGGTGGAAGGATTCTTCCTTGCAGACGCGGATCATCGCGCGCGCATAGGGTCCATAGGAACAGCGGCACAACGGAATCTGGTTCATGATCGCCGCGCCATCGACCAGCCAGCCGATCGCGCCGATGTCGGCCCAGGTCAGCGTCGGATAGTTGAAGATCGAGGAATATTTTGCTTTCCCCGCCAGCATCAAATCGACCAGCTCTTCGCGCGAGGTGCCGAGCGTCTCCGCCGCAGCATAGAGATAAAGCCCGTGGCCGCATTCGTCCTGCACCTTGGCGAGCAAAGCGGCCTTGCGGCGCAGCGACGGCGCGCGGGTGATCCAGTTGCCTTCGGGCAGCATGCCGACGATTTCGGAATGGGCGTGCTGGGAAATCTGCCGCGTCAGTGTCTTGCGATAGGCCGCCGGCATCCAGTCGTTGGGCTCGATGCGCTCGTCGGCATCGATGCGCGCCTGGAACTGTGCGGAACGTGCGGCGTCCTCGATGTGGCTGTTATCGCCATCGGACGTATTGAGCGCCTGCGTGTACATGGCCGACCTCCCCGTATGTTCTTTTCTCCAACATATAACATAAAAATACGAATGCAAGTTATTTTTGTAACATGTTTACGTCCCTTCGAACCGGCGCGCCAGCGCCCCGCCCGGCTTCGGCAACGGCCCGTTTTCGTTGGTCGCATGGTCGTCAAGCCATTGTTCCGACGCAGCAAGCAGCCCGCGATAGATCTCGCCGCAGAGCCGTCGCGCCGCCCTGCCCGGCCAGTCGCGGGGCAAAAGCGGTGCCGGCAGCAGCGGATCGCGCAGCACGACGCGGCGGTAATGGTGGATCAGCAGGATCCGCGCGGTGAAGGCATCCGTGTCGGAAAGAATCTCGCCGCGGCCGAGCGAGGCGCGGAGTGGCTCAAAGGTTTTCATGAATTTCAGATAGGCGTCGGCGGTGCGCTGAAGCGGCCAGCTTTCGCTGAGCAGGCGCCGGCCGCTGTCGTCCTCGGCGGAGACTTCGAGACGGATGGCGCCCGCCGCCTCCTCCGGAACCGGCACGCCGGACGGTGCGACCCAGACGCCCGGCAGCGGACTGCCGAAGCCTGCATTCTTCAGCGCATCGCGCGAAGCGTCGCGGTCCCCGCCATTGCCGATCAGCAGCAGCTCAAACCGCCCGGTCCAGTCGGACGGCGGCGGATCGTAGATGTGTTTGGTGGCAGTATCGAAGGTCTGCCGCCCCTTCTTGTCGAGCCGGTAAAAACTGTTGCGGCCGACCTTGTTGCGCTCGAGCCAGCCGTCGCTCGCGAGCCGCGACATCGCGGTGCGCACGACGCCGCTGTCGATGTCGATCGCGGCAAAGAATTCCAGCAGCGTGCCGAGCCACACCGAGCCGCCGCGCGGCACGATGGCATCGCCGAATACGGTAATGACGATCGAGCCGGTGCGCGAGGGTTCGCGCTTGAGCTGTTCGACAATGCGGGCGAGCGGCTGCGGCATGCGTCAAGGCATAGCGCGTTTTGCGGATTCACGAAAACGCCGGCGCGAGGCCGGCGTTCTGAATTAGCTATCGGTAACCCGATTACCGATCCGGGTTCGGATACACCATGCTGCGCCAGCCGCTGCGGTCGAACGGGGCCCATTTGCCTTCCGCCTGCGCCAGACGGTCGGCGACCGCATAGACCGCGGCGGGGTGATGACCCATGCCGCAATGGCTGCTTTCGACCTCGATGCTCTCCGAGGTCGCGGTGGTCTGCTCCCTGCAGCCCTGCCAGGCGCAGATGCCGTCGGTACGGCTGAAGATCGCGGTGGTCGGCACCGGCGGCGTGCCCGCCAGCGACCCGCCGAAACGCCCGTCATCTTCGTCGGCGCGGCGGCCGCTCGCCATTTCATAGACGCGCCAGGCGTTGGTCGCCTTCGGTCCGGATGCGAACGGACTGCCGAGCGTGATCACCGAGCGCACGCGCTCCGGCATCATCTTGGCAAGCTGACGCGCGTAGAGGCCACCGAGGCTCCAGCCGACGAGGCTGACCTTGCGGCCATACGTGTCATTCAATTCGTGGACGAGATCGACCATCGCGTGCTGCACGCCCTGGCGCAGGCCGAGATTACGGCCCTGGCGCCAGCCGCTGACGGCATAGCCGCGGCCCTTGAGGAAGCTGCGCAACGGGCGCGTCGAGGTGTCGGACGCAACGAGGCCGGGCAATACCAGCACCGGATGCCCGTCGCCTCTCGGCGCCAGACTCAGGAGCGGCAAGGCACCAAGAAAAGCGCCTAATTCGGAAATCGCCCGCCCCTCCAGAAACATCAGGGTTCTGGACGGCGGACGAAGCGTCTGCGCAGCAACGGACATCATATCTCCTCTCGGGCTCGGCCCCTTAAGTTGCGGCAGCCGGCCACTGGTTCAGTGGGAAGACGAAAGCCTGGTAGAATCGTTCCGCAACGCAACATTATTTCGTAAAAAGCTAAGGAACCGGAATTCTTCTTTCAACGGCCCACTTCACACTTGTGACAACTAAAAGCGTGGACGTGATTAATTAGTCACACGAGCCGCAGCAGGTACTCGAGGGTGTAAAGCACCAGTCCTGCAAGCCCGCCGATCAGCGAGCCGTTGAAACGGATGTATTGCAGGTCGCGGCCGATGTTGATTTCGATCAGCGCGATCAACTGCCCCATGTCCCAGGATTTGACCTGATCGGAGATGAAGGTCGAGACGCCGCTCTTCTGTTCGGCGACCACACTTCGAAGCACCGCAACCAGACCCTGGTTGATCTCGGCACGCATCTCGGCGTCGGCAGCCAGCGCCTCGCCTGCCGTTACGAACATGCGCACGAGATATTGCTCCAGCACCTGCGTCTCGCCTGACGCGCTGCGCTCGAAGAACGATCGCGCATTCTCCCAGATGTGGCGCGCGAGGCTGTTCAGTTCGGGGCGCGCCAGGAGATCGCGCTTCAGCCCTTGGATGCGCTCGGCATAGGCAGGATCGCTGCCGAGCCGGTCGACGAAGGTCAGCACCATGCGGTCGAACTCGTCGCGGAACGGATGCTTGGGATCGTTGCGCACTTCCTCGAAGAACGCGGTCGCCGACGCCACGATCTTGTTCACGAGGAACCTGTCGGCGCGATAGAGTTTTAGCAGTGTCGGCAATTCGTCGCGGATCTTCTCGCGGATCATCGCCATGGTCTCGGCCTGTGTCAGCGATTGATGCACCGCGCGCATGATGTCGTCGAGCAGGCCCTGGTGCCGGCCTTCCTTGACGAAGGTGCGCAGCGTGCCAGCCGCGAGCGGCGCAAGATCAATCGACATCAATTGCGAGGTGATGCGGCGGCTGACAAAGGTCATCAGGCCGGAATTCTCAGTGGCGGCCACCGCTTCCGGCAGCAGCCGCAGTGCGAAGCGCGCCAGATCCTCGCTGCGCTTGCGGTCGCGCAGCCAGTCGGCGATGAACGAGCCGAAATCGATCTGCCGCAATTTTGCTTCAACCGGGGCCGCTTCCAGAAAATGCTGCTCGATGAATTCGCCGAGCTTGTCGGCGATGCGGTGCTGGTTGCTCTGGATGATCGCGGTGTGCGGGATCGGCAGCCCCAAAGGCCTGCGAAACAAGGCCACAACCGCATACCAGTCGGCAAGGCCGCCGATGGTGGCGGCTTCCGCAAAGGCTGCGACGAAGCCGAACGCCGGGTGGATCGGCAGCAGCGCCCTCGCCGCAATGAAGATCGCAAACGTCGCCGCCAGCACCAGCGTCGCCAGCAGTTTGACGCGCCGCAGTTCGGCGGCCCGCTGCGCGTCGGCAGGCGTGTCTACGACGAATGTGCGGGGGACGGTCATGGCGGCTTTCGGAAGACTCCTCGGGATCGAGGATAGCAGCTTCCGTCATTGCGAGCGCAGCGAAGCAATCCACGCCTCGGCAAAACCCGGCATGGATTGCTTCGTCGCTTCGCTCCTCGCAATGACGGAGGAGAGACCATTGATTTATGGAGGCTTCAGACAAAAAGAAGGCCCGCCTAGGCGGGCCTTCCAAAAGGGCAGTTGGCAGATCGCTATCAGGCGGTCTTGCTGTAGACCTTGGAGAAGTTGTCCTGAGCGGTCTTGGCGCTGTCGGCGACGAGCTTGCCGAGATATTCTGACGTGGCCTTCGCCCGCGAGACGAACACTTCGCCACGCGCACGGACCATGTCCGACTGGATCTGGGCGGCTTCGCTCAGCGACTTGGCCGAAGCGAGCTTGTCGATGCCGGCGAAGAACGCTTCCGCGTCCTGATAAAACGCCTGCTGGATGTTGCGGCTGATCTTGGCAGCCTCGGAAACCGAACCGGCAACGGCGGTCTCGATGGCAGCGGTCACCTTCTCGGAACCGGCATGCATGTCGGCGGCGCGAACCTTCGCGGTCTCGGCCTGCTTCTTCACGAACTCACGGGCAGCTTCCGGAACTTCCAGGTTCTGGAGCTTGGTGAACGCCTCGGTGACGGGCGCGAAGGCTTCCTTGACGGTGTTCAGCACGGAATTGGTTTCGGTGGTCATGTGGGTCTCTCCATCCTCGGGTTTGAGCTATGGGCTCACCCCGTCCGGTTCGGCCCGGGGCGAGATCGTTGTGCCATAGTTAATGTTGCGGCGCAATATCGATGTTGCATCGCGACATCACGAATACGTGATGAGCCTCAATGATGAGCGATTTGCCTAGGGAACCGGCAAAAGTTCTACTTTCGTCTAATGCAGAACGGCCGGCTTTGGTGCCAGACGGCCCGCTTTAGTGCCGGGCGGCCACCCTCTAATGCTGGACGGCGCCCGGAAGCCCGTAGGCCTCCAGCTGGGCTCGCACCTGCGCCACATTGTGTCCGAGCACGACAATGTCATGCTTCTTGCCGTCGACGTCCCGAACGTGGTCCCGCAACAGGGCCTCGGCCTTGAAACCGAGGCTCTCGAACAGCGCGATCGCTGCCTGCTGGTCGACCGTCATCTGCACCGAGAGCTTTTCCAGGCCGGCGCCCAGCGCAAGTGCGAAGGTCTCCTGCGACAGCGCCCGGCCGACGCCCTGCCCGCGCACGTCCTGCGACACCACCATCCGGATCTCGCCGACATGCTGCGACCAGGAATGCGGGTCGCGCACCAGCGTGCCGCAACCGACCACCGCGTCGCCCTTCACGGCCAGCAGGCTCGTGATCTGCCCGCGCTCGATCTCGTTGATCCAGGCCGACAGCACCTTGGGCTGGCTGATGTTGCGCGGCAGGAACAGCAGATCATGGGTCGGCAGCTTCTGCGCGAAGGCAAGCACCGCGGCCTCGTCGGCGCGGGACATCAGGCGGAATTCGATGTCGCCGGCGTCGGTCTTGGCGTGGCGCGGATAGGAACGTGTTTCGCTCATGTTGATCTCTTACCTAACCAGTTGTCCAGTTTCGGCCATAGCCGCTTGATCGCGTTGGCGCCGGCGACGACGCTGACATGGCCGCCCTTCAGGACCACCTCTTCCTTGTCGGACGAACCGACCTTGGCGATCAGGTGCTTGGCCGCGTCATAGGGCACGATGTGATCGTGTTCGGCGACCGCGTGCAGGATCGGCACCTTGATGTCAGCGATATTGGCCGCACGCCCGCCGACCGTCATGGTGTCGTTGTAGAGCTTGTTGTCCCACATCAGGTCCTTGGTGATGGCGCGGAAATACTCGCCCGCCAGCGGCAACGTGTCGGTGCCCCAGCGATCCATCATCCGGTAGGCCTTGACGTATTCGTCGTTCCAGATGTTCTCCCACAAATTCACCTGGCTGACCGCGCGCGACGCCGGCCGCAGCATTTCGAACGAAGACAGGATCATTTCCGGCGGCACATTGCCGATGCTGTCGACGAGGCGATCGACATCGAAATAGCGCCGATCCGAGAAATTCGAGAACAGCTTCATCTCGCGGAAATCGATCGGCGTCGTGAAGCAGATCAGATTCTTCATTGGCCCGTCGTTGAAGATCGAGCCGTACAGCAGCGACAGCACGCCGCCGAAGCAATAGCCGATCACGGTGACGTCTGTTTCACCGGAATCCTGCTGCACGCGGCGGACGCAATCCGGGATGAAGTCGAGGACGTAATCCTCCATCCGCAGCGATTTTTCCTCCGGTTTCGGCGCGGTCCAGTCCATCATGTAGACGTCGTAGCCGCGCTTGAGCAGGAATTCGATAAAACTCTGGCCGGGCACCATGTCGAGGATGTAGCCGCGGTTGGTGGTCGCCATCACGATCAGGATCGGCACGCGGTAGATTTCGTCCGCGATGGGCCGGTAGTGATAGAGGTTCAGCGTGCCGCGGCTGAGCAACACGTCCTTCGGCGTCGAACCCAGAGCGGGGCCCGACGAGGAGATGTATTCGACGCCCTTGATGCTGCGCTGGATCGCGCGCTGCACCTCGGACTGGATCCGCTCGGGAATCGACGCCAGATCGAGGGCTGCTGCGGGCGCGTTCATTTTTGCTCTCCCTCCGACGGAGGACGCTTGGTGCGCGGCGGCCGCGTCGCGCCATAGCCGCCTTCAGGCGCCAGCGAATTGTGATGGATCTGGTGCAGCATCGCCTTGATCTCGTTGAGCTGGCCTTCGATTCCCTGGATGCGCTCGGCCATGCCGACCATTTGCGCCCGGCTCGGCAGGTTCATGCTGACGAGATACTTCTCCATCAGCTCGCCGAGCTGCTTCTGCGCGCCGGCCGAGACGCCGCCGACCTGATTCATCACTTTTGAGAATTCGGGCGAAGCCATCGCCTGGTTGGCAAAGGAGTTGAACCCCTTCTCCATCTCCCCGATCATCGTCTGCCAGATCACGGCAGGATCATTGCCTTTGTCGGCCATTGGCGCCCTCCCTTGGTTACGAGCGCTTTGCCACGCCTCGGATATTATTCCGCCATACCACACCGTTGCGGCGTGGCGGTCAACCGGGCGACGTCGCGTTTTCAAGCGAAGCGGGTAGCGGTTCGCCTCTGGAAAACGCGTCAGAACAAGGCACTGGTTAACAGTGAGCAGCAAAGCCTTCTGCGATGCGGTAAACCGTGCCATACAAGACCCCATCAAGGTACCATCGCAGGACTGATCCAAAGGACCGCCAACGTGACGCTTGCCCATCAGCCGCCGCAGATCGCCCACGCCAATGGCATCGACATTTGCTACGAAAGCTTCGGCGATCCCGGCGCGGAACCGCTGCTGCTGATCATGGGCCTCGGCGCCCAGATGATCCATTGGGACGATGATTTCTGCCGCCAGCTTGCCGCGCGCGGTTTTCGCGTCATCCGTTTCGACAACCGCGATATCGGAAAATCCTCCCGCATGACCGGCGGCAAGCGTCTGACCGCGCTCGAACTGCTCAAGCTCAAATTCCTGAAGATCCCGGTTGCCGCGCCCTACAGACTGATCGACATGGCCAAGGACACGGTCGGCCTGATGGACGTGCTCGGCATCAAGTCGGCGCATCTGGTCGGCGCATCGATGGGCGGCATGATCGCGCAGGAAGTCGCGATCTCGTTTCCGGCACGGGTGCGCTCGCTGACCTCGATCATGTCGACGACGGGCAATCCCAGGGTGCCGGGGCCGACACGGGAAGCCGCCGCCATGCTGATGGCGCCGCCGCCCGCGACCAAGGAAGAGTATTTCGAGCGGTTTGCGAAAACCTGGAAGATCCTGCGCGTCGGCTCATTCCCGGAAGACGAAGCGCTCGACCGCTCGCGCGCCGAACGCACCTATGAGCGCGGCCTCAACCCGGCCGGCGTCGGCCGCCAGCTGCGCGCGGTGCTCGCCTCCGGCAGCCGCAAGCAACGGCTCAGTGCCGTGAAGGCGCCGACGCTGGTCATCCACGGCACCGTCGATCCCCTGGTGCGGCCCGAGGGCGGCAAGGATACCGCGGCCTCTGTGCCAGGCGCGAAGCTTGTGATGATCGACGGCATGGGCCACGCGTTGCCGATCCCGATGTGGCCGCAGATCATTGATGCCATCGACAAGCACGCCCATGGTGCGGCGGCGAAGGCGGCTTGATCAGGTTACCTCGAGGTGACTTCGTGAGTATCGGGTGCCCTCTTACGGCCGGCGGGGCCGGGCACTATAGACGGCACACCGCTATCGTCAGATGGAGCCCGATCATGGATCTCTTTTTTCGGCCACGCATCGCCCTGGCCACCGTCGTCCTGTTAGCCCTCGCCTCTCCGAGCGCCTGGGCCGCCTCCGCGGCGCAGCAGGAAGCCAACAGAAAAGCGGTGCTCGACTTCTATGAGAAGGGGCTAAACCAAAAAGATGCCGACGGCGCGATCGCCTATATGGGCGACCGCTATGTCCAGCACAACCCGAATGCCGCTGACGGTCCCGAGGGCTTCCGCAAGTTCATTGGATTCCTGCGCGAGAAATTCCCGAACTCCCGCAGCGAGATCAAGCGCTCGTTCGTGGACGGCGATTACGTCATCCTGCATGTCCACGCCATTCGCGAGCCGGGCACGAGGGGGAGCGCGATCATCGACATCTTCAAGCTCGAGAACGGCAAGATCGTCGAGCATTGGGACGCCGTCCAGCCGATCCCCGAGAATCCGGCGAACAGCAACACGATGTTCTGAGGACCGGCTGTAGGGTGGGCAAAGGCGCGCTTGCGCCGTGCCCACCATCGCTATTTGGAACACCTGGAGAGATGGTGGGCACGCTTGCGCTTTGCCCACCCTACGAATCGAAACTCAGCTCTTCGTCGCGATCCAGATGACATGGCGCGCGCCGCCGCCTCTTCCGGTGGCGCGCACGGCAACCTCGTTCACATCGAAACCGGCGGCACGCAGCCGCTTTGAGAACGGCGCGTTGGGTCCGGACGACCAGACGGCCAGGACGCCGCCGGGACGAAGCGCGGTATGTGCCGCGCCCAATCCGGCTGAACTGTAGAGCCCATCATTGGCCTTGCGGGTCAGGCCTTCCGGGCCGTTGTCGACGTCGAGCAGAATCGCATCGAATTTCGATCGGCTGGATCGAATAATCTCGGTGACGTCCACCTCCTGAATGCTGACGCGCGTATCGTTCAGGCTGCCGCCAACAATCTCCGCCATCGGGCCTCGCCCCCAGGCGACGACGGCCGGCACCAGTTCAGCCACCACGATCCGCGCCCCGGCGCCGAGCACCGCAAGCGCCGCCCGCAACGTAAAGCCCATGCCCAATCCGCCGATCAGCAGATGCGGCTTCTTGTTCGCTTCCAGCTTCTTGACTGTGAGCGTGGCAAGTGCCGCTTCGGAACCCGAGAGGCGGCTGTTCATCAGCTCGTTGGTGCCGAGCATGATGGAAAACTCGGCGCCGCGCTTCATCAGGCGGAGTTCCGCATCGGTGCCGGGAATATGTGCGGTGTCGAGCTTTTCCCAGGGAATCATCTGGGGGTTCTAGCACGATTTTTTCGTCGTCCCGGACAAGCGAAGCGCGATCTCAGATGCGCAATTGCGCATCCGGGACCCATAACCACCGAAGGCAATTGTCGCGCCAGGCTGGAGCCACAGCGCAGTTCCAACAACGCATATTTGTGGTTATGGGTCCCGGCGTTCGCCGGGACGACGGATGAAAGACTATCCTCCCGCCCACACATCCAGCACGTAGCGGTTCCTGGCGCCGAGATCGTCGATCCAGCGCAGGCCTGCTGCTTCGTCCGCGCCGGTGCGTTCGCGATAGATCGACACCAGCGCGGCCTTGACGTCCGGCTCCATCTTGCCGCCGTCGCCGCAGACATAGACGATCGCGCCCTTCTCGATCAGATTCCACACCTGATCCTTTTGCGCCGCGACCAGATGCTGCACATAGGTCTTCGGCCCGTCGGCGCGCGAGAACGCGGTGTGCAGTTCGGCGATGCCGTTGGCGGCGAACGCCTTCAGTTCTTCGGCGTAGAGAAAGTCCTGCTCGGGATGGCGGCAGCCGAAGAACAGCATCGCCGCGCCTAAGCTCGCGCCCTTGGCCTTGCGGTCGGTGCGCTCCTGCAGGAAGCCGCGGAATGGCGCCAGCCCCGTGCCGGGTCCGATCATGATGATCGGCACCGACGCATCGTCCGGCAGGCGGAAGCCCGCCTTGGTTTCGCGCACCGTGGCATGGATGGTGTCGCCGGCGCGGCGGCCGGCGAGATAGTTCGAGCAGACGCCCTTGTAGACGCCGCGGCCCGAACTCGCAGGCGCTTCGACCACGCCGATGGTGACGCTGCAGCGCGAAGCATCGCCCGCCGGTGACGACGAGATCGAATAATAGCGCGGCGCCAGCAGCGACAGCATTTCGAGATAAGCATGGAACGGCAGCTCGCAGGCCGGGTATTCCTCCAGCAGGTCGAACACCGATTTGCGTTTCGCCAGTACATCATTGCGATAGAGCTCGGTCGAGGCGGCGTCATCGCCGACATAGGCCAGCAGCTTCGGCTTGGTCATCGGACAACGCGTGTTTTCCGACATGATCTGGATCTGCTTGCGGGTCGCGATCTGCTGCAGCTCGACAAACTCGGTCAAGAGCCGCCCGACCGACACGGCGTCGCCGGTCGGCAGTTGCGCGCGGCGGCCTTCGGCGACCGCGAGCCGGATCTGATCGGCGGGCAGGAAGCCGAAACGGCGCGCGACGGAATCGACCAGCGCCGGATCGTTGCGCGGCACCACGCTGAGGTGATCGCCGACGCGATAGGAAACGCCCGGTGGCAGTTGCACTTCGATATGCCGCGTCGAGCGGTCGGACGGATTGTCGCCGGCCTTGTTCTGCAGCTCGGAATTGACCTGCACCTTCATCGGGGAAACGCCGCCCTGCGCCACGATCACGTTGACGGCGGTCGGCGCCACCGGCTCGATCGTGTAGAGCGGCGCGTCGTCGGCGCTGCGGGTGAAGGTCGACGCGAGGCCGAACTCCTTGGTTGCCGCGGCGGCGGCGGCGGCAAACCATTTTTCGAACTGGCCGTCGAGATCGCTGCGGGCATCACCCTCGCCGCGCTTATGGACGCTGCGCGCGCCGTGCGCGGCCAATTGCTCGTCGATGGCACGAGGCACCGACTGATAGGTCGCCGCCCAGTCGCTGTTGCCGCAGCCGAACACCGCGTAGCGGACTTTGGCCAGCGCATCCTTGGGCAAGCCGCTGTCCAGCCATTTGACGAATTGCGTGGCGTTGTCGGGGGCGGCGCCATTATAGGAGGCGCAGAAGATCAGGACGCCGCCCTGCTCGGGCAGCTTGCCGACGTAGTCATCGAGGGCGCCGAGTTTGGTCGAAAATCCGTTGACCTCGGCGAGATCGGCAACGCGGGTCGCGAGTTCTTCCGCGGTGCCGAGGTTGGAACCGTAGAGCACGAGCAGCGGCGTGTTGTGGCCGGGGCGGTTGCGGGCTGGTGCTGCGGCTGTGTTCGAGGCCGCCACCGCGGCAGCGGCGCGACCAGCGAACGCGCCGCGCTCCTTGTCGGCACGCGGGCGCACCTTGATCTTGAAGCCGTCCGGCTTGATCGTCAGCGTTTCTTTCAAATGCATCTGGTAGCGGTTGACGTCGATCAGCTTGAATCGTTGGAGGATCATGCCGATCGCCAGCGCCGCCTCGTGCATCGCAAAGCCGCGCCCGATACAGGCGCGCTGGCCGTTGCCGAACGGTTTCCAGGCGTTGACCGGACGCTTGGCCTCGGCCTCGCGGCTGAAATTCTCCGGATCGAACGCGTCAGGGTTCGGGCCCCACACGCTGGGATCGCGGTGCAGCGCCATGACGAGCACGGTGACGAAGGTGTTTTTCTTCAGCTTGTATTTGCCGCCGATGGTCTCGTCCTGGAGCGGGGCGATGCCATAGGCCGGCGCCGGCGGCCACAGCCGCAGCGCCTCCTTCAGAATCTGCGTGATGTAGGTCAGCTGCGTGACCTGCTGATAGGTCGGCCGCGCGTCGACATCGGGACCGAGCACGCGGTCGACTTCCTCATAGGCCTTCTTCAGCACGTCGGGATGCTTGAGCAACGCATAGAGCGTGCAGGACAAGAGGCCGCTGGTGGTCTCATGGCCCGCGATCAGGAAGGTGTTGATCTGGTAGCGGATGTTGACGTCGTCGAGCTGCTCGCCGGTGGCGCGGTCGACGCCGGTCATCATGGCGCCGAGCATGTCCTTCTTGCCCTCGGCGGCTTCCGCGTTGCCGCGGCGCTCGGCGATGATCTCGTCGACCATCTTGTTCATGAAGGCGACGTCCAGCGCCAGATCCTTGCGGCGCTTCTGCAGCCACAGGCCTTCGAGCGGGATGCCGCGGGTCATCATGATGGTTTCGAGCGAGCGCACCAGCGATTCCACGAACGGATGATAGTCGCGGCGGTAGAACGAATTGAAGCGGTAGTCGAAGCCGCAAAGGCCGATCGTATCCAGCGTCAGCGCCGTCATGTCGTGGACGACGTCGATCTCCTCGTCGCCGTTCAGCCGCTCCCACTTCTTGACCAGCTGTTCGGCGATATCGACCATGCTCGGATGATAGGACGTCATCGCGCGGTTGCCGAACGGCTGCAGCAGGATGTTGTGCGCCTTGCTCCAGTTCGGCTCTGACGTATCGGCGGTGAAAAGCCCGTCGCCGCCGACCGCGCGCACCCGGCGCAGCGAGCCGCGCACCGCCTTGTCGAAGCGCTTCTCGTCGGACAGTTCGTCGATGAGATCGTGGCCCGACACGATCACCAGCGGCGCACCCATCATGTCGAGCCAGAAGATCGGCCCGAGCTCCTTGGTCAGCCGCACCAGATGCTGAACGGGCGCGTTCGGATCCAGCGACAGCATGTTGCCGACAACGGGCTTTTTCGGCGGATGCGGAATCGGACTGAGTTTGTTCGGTGACGCCATTGTCGATATTACCCCTGCCTCAATTGTCTTAATGCGCCGCGCTCATCCCGTCATTGCTCTCTTCGTCATTCCGGGATGGTCCGAAGGACCAGACCCGGAATCTCGAGATTCTCCGATGTGCAATAGCACATCGTAGTTCGATGCTTTGCATCGCCCCGGAATGACGGCTCAAATCGCTTCGCTCGTAATGACGACGTTTACGTTTCTCACCCAAACCGCTTCCTGCGCCATTCGATCAGTTTGGCGCTGACCTCGTCCGGCTTTTCCTGTTGCGTCCAATGGCCGCTGTCGCGCACCAGATATTTTTCGAGATCGGGAACGATCTTTTCCATGCCGTCAGCCGACGACGGCGGCAGCACATGGTCGTTCTCGGCCATGATCATCAGCGCCGGTACTTTCACCGTGTGATCGATCGCGGCCGAACGCTGCCAGTTGCGCGACATGTTGCGGTACCAGTTGATCCCGCCCGTGAAACCTGACTTCGTGAACGTATCGACGAACACCTTCTTCTCTTCCGGCGACAGGATTGGTGTGCGCGGATCATGTTTGGCGTCGTAACCCGCAATCATCTGCGGAAACGCCAAATTGAGTCGCGGTGAAGCACCGACGCCGGCAACCACCTGATCGGCGGGCGTGTCGGCGGGCCGCGGCACCGGCTTGCGCATGAAGGCGTCAAACGTCTGCTCGACCCGGCTGCCGAAAATCCTGTCGGGCTCGCGGGCCGGATCCTGGAACTGCACGATGTACATGCTGTCGCCGAACCGTTTGCGGAACAGCTCGATCGGATCGGCCGGCGGGCGATCGTGATGCGGCGTGTTGATGCCGACCACGCCGGCAACGCGGTCAATGTGGCGGAGCGGCATCTGCCAGATGATGAAGCCGCCCCAGTCGTGGCCGACGAAGATCGCCTTGTCGATCTTCAGATGGTCCATCAGGCCGACGAGATCGCCGGTCAGGTGCTCGATGTCATAGGCCTCGACCGGCTCGGGCCGGTCGGTCGAACCATAGCCGCGCTGATCCGGCGCGATCACCCGGATCCCGGCCTCGCTTAGCGCCTTGATCTGGTGACGCCAGGAGAACGCGATCTCCGGCCAGCCGTGGCACAGTATGACCGGCGGCTTGTCGGTCTTCGGCCCGGCCTCGTAGTAACCCATGCGAATGCCGTTCGTCTCGGCGAACTGCAGCGGCGGCATTTCAATCATTGCAAAACCCTATTCAGCCGCGCTGGTCATCTTGGACGGCGGCGGCGCATAGGCCGCCTCCAGCGCTTCAAATTCCAGCGGAAGCATGTCGCACAAGACCTGGACATGCGGGATGATGTTGGCGCCGGCGATGAAGCCGAAATCGAGCTGGTCGCGATAGCTCTGCACGGTGATGTTGAGCGCCAGCCCGTGGGTCGAGATCGACACCGGGAAGATGTGCAGCAACTCCGCGCCGGCCGCATAGAGCGTCTGCCGCGGCCCCGGCACGTTGGACACGGTGATGTTCGCCGCCGGCGGCAGCACGTTCGAGAGGTCGGAACGGCTGTAGAGCAGCGCCAGGATCTGCACCACGATCGGCGCGCCCAGCATCGAGATGTTGGACACCTGCGGCATCAAGGCCCGCAGCGGGTGCGACATTTCCTTGGACTTGGTGGATTGCGCGATGATCGCCTCCAGCCGCCCCTTGGGATCTTCGACGTTGGTGGCGATCGAGCAGATCATGCCGAACACCTGGTTGTTGGCCTCGGTGTTGCCTTCCTCGCGCAGCGAAATCGGCACCGCCGCCGTCAGCGACTTGGTCGGCAGCGCGCCCTGCTGCAGCAGATAGCGCCGCACCACGCCGGAGGACAGCGCCAGCACGACGTCGTTGAGCTTGCCGCCGGAGGCCTTCGCCACCGCCTTGGCCCGCGACAGCGAGATCGAGGTGCCGGCAAAGCTGCGCTCCGACGAGATCGCCTTGTTCAGGATGGTCGGCGGCGAAACCATGCTGGCGATGCTGTCGCGCGACTTCGGATCGGAAATCTTGCCGACCACTTCGGAAACGCTCTTGAGCATCGTCGGCACGCTGGCGGCGAATTTCACCGCGCTCTCGATCTGGAACATGGCGTTGTCGAACAGGATCGATCCGAGATCGCTCTTGCCCGAACGCGGCAATTCCAGGCTCTTCGGCGCGGTGGAGGAATCGAACGGCTGGCGCCAGAGCTGCTGATAGGAATCGATCAGGTTGGCGGCGATATCGCGCGGCTCCTGCGCGACCTTGCGCGCGGTCGGCGGCTCGACCTGGCGCGGCACCGGCGTCAGATCGTAGATCATGTTGGTGAGCGCCGCACCGGCGCCGCCGTCGATGCAGGCGTGGTGCATCTTGGAATAAAGCCCGATCTCGTTGTCCTTCATGCCCTCGAAGACATAGAACTCCCAGAGCGGGCGCGCGCGGTTGAGCAGCTTGGCATGCATCCAGCCGACGATGCGCTCCAGCGTCGCGCGGTCGTAGGGGGCCGGCAGGCTGCCGCGGAAAATGTGGCGGTCGATGTCGAACTGGTCGTCCTCGACCCAGGACGGATGATCGATGTCGAGCGGCGCCTTTTCCAGGCGCGCCTTCAGGATCGGCGCAAGATGCAGCCGCGAGCCGATCATCGCCTTGAACTCTTCGAAGAAGTTGCCGTTGTAATTCTCAGGCAGGCGGAAGATCGCCATGCTTCCGACATGCATCGGCATTTCCGGCGTTTCCAGATACAGAAACGACGCGTCCATCGAGGACAGTTTCTTGGCGTCAGTCATGTTTTCCTCCCGCAGAGATCACGCGACGCCTTGATGGCGCTTCTGGCGTTCAGATGGTCCTGAAGACGGGGGTTGGGTGTCCCCGGTCTTCAACGACCTTGGTCAGGATAGTGCATTTTCCGGGGCCCCATATGCAATGGCAAACGGCCCCGATCGGTCAAATTGCTTAAATTCGCCTTCCGGCTGCGCCAGGCGGTCGGCCACCGCCCACAAGGCGGCCGGGTTGACGCCAAGGCCGATATGGCTTGCGAGATGCACCTCGATATTTTCGGCCGTGCTGGAGGGGCGCAGCAGGCTGGTACGCCAGTTCACGATGCCATCGGTGCGGGAATAGATCGAGGTCGCGGGCACCGGCAGGTCGCCGGCGATCGCTTCCCGGATCTCTGGATTGTCGTTGATGCCTTCCCCCGACAGCGCTTCGTACAGTCGCGTCGCATTGGTCGCGGTGATGTCGTTGGCGAACGGGCTGCCGAGCGTGATCACCGATCGCACCAGGTCCGGCAGTTGCAGCGCGAGATCGCGTGCGTAGATGCCGCCGAGACTCCAGCCAATGATGCTGACCTTTCGTCCCGTGGTCTCGTGGATTCGCTTGACGAGGTCGCGCAGCGCACCGCGCTTGCTGGCGACGCCGCCGAAATTGCGGCCCATGTTCCAGGCATAGCTGTCGTAGCCGAGCTCCTTCAGGTAGCGCCGCATCGGCGCCATCGACAAATCGCTGGCGAGGAATCCCGGCAGCGTCAGCACCGGATGACCGTCGCCCTTCGGGGCGCGCATCAACAGCGGCGACAGCAGCAGACTCGAATTCAGTTCGAACACGCTTCTGGCTTCGGCGAGCATCAGGAACAGGCTCGGCGGACGAAGCTTGCGTTCTGCCGCCGGCGAGTCCTCCGCGACGGCCACTATTTCTTGTCCTTCTTGGCCATGCCGCCGAGACCGGCCATGGTCACGAACATGTCCTGAAAGCGTTCAGCGATCTTGGGGTCGAACGTGAACCAGGACTGCATCAGCGATTCCGGCGAGACCTTGTCGATGTTGGCCATCATCTGCTGCTGCAATTTGTCCATGACCGCCGTCTGCATCGGCTGAACGTCCGGAAGGCCGAAAAACTGCCGGGCCTCGAGCGGCGTGCAATCAATTTCGACGTTTACCTTCATGGCCGCTCCTTCATTAATGGCTTGCCGCAGTATCACCGTGACTGGCTGAGTCACGCAAGGACAAGACCGCCTTCCGGGGCCCCCATTCGCCCCCTATGGTCAACCAAAACGTTCGACAGCAAAAGGGGTAGTATCGGCAAACGGGGTCTCGCCGGTCATCATTTCCGCCAGCAGCCGGCCGGTTGCGGGTCCGAGCGTCAGGCCGTGGTGCTGGTGGCCGAAATCGAACCACAAACCGGGATGGCGGGGCGCCTTCCCGATCACCGGCAGCATATCCGGCAAACAGGGCCGCGCCCCCTTCCATGGCCGGGCGTCGACCGGCTCCCCCAGGGGAAACAACTTATGCGCCTTTGGCATGGCCCGTTCGACCTGGACCGGGGTCGGCGGCGCATCGCGGCGGGCCATCTCGGCGCCGGTGGTCAGGCGAATGCCGCGGTTCATCGGCGCCAGCAGAAAGCCCTGATCGGTGTCCAGCACGGGATGATTGAGCACGGCGTTGCCGCGCGGCGCCAGATGGATGTGATAGCCGCGCTTGACGTTGAGCGGGATCGAATAGCCGAGCGGGGCGAAGATCTGATCGGACCACGGCCCCATCGCGACGACGACTTCGCGCGCGGTGATTGACCCTTTCTGGGTTGCGACGCGCCAGCGCGCACCGGATTGTTCGAGCGTTCGCGCATCGCCGACCAGGAACCGGCCGCCCTTGCGGCCGAACAGCGCCGCATAGGCCTTGGTGAGGCCGCCGGGATCGGGGACAAAACCGGGATCGGGAAAATGCACCGCGCCGGCGAAATCGCCGGTCAAATTCGGCTCGCGCGCCGCGATAGCAGATGCGTCGAGGATGTCGCCCGCGACGCCATATTGCTTGGCGCGTTCGAGTTCCTTCACCGCTTTCGCCAGCGTCGCATCGGAGCGATAGAGCTTGATCCAGCCGGTGCGGCGCAACAGCTCCGGCACATCGGCTTCCGCGATCAGCGCCTCATGCTCGACCAGGCTGCGCTGGATCAGCGGCAGTTCGGCCATTGCACTGTGCAGCGCACGCTCCGGCGAAGACGCCAGGAAGTAACGCATCAGCCAGGGCAGGAAGGACGGCAGATCGGCGAAATGATAACGCAGCTGCGGCGTACGGTTGGTTGCATATTGCAGGATCTGGCGCAGATCGCGGGGAAACATGTAGGGAAAGACCGACGCGCATTCGATCAGTCCGCCATTGCCATAGCTGGTCTCCTCGCCGGCAAGTTCGTGCCGGTCGATCAGGACCGTATCGCGGCCCTTTTTCTGCAGGTGCAGGGCAGCGCCGACGCCGACCATGCCCGCCCCCAACACAAGAACGTCAGCCTTCAGTTCCGCCACCCCGCACTCCGAAAGTTTAATGTAACGCGGTCTCGCGCTCGGCTTAAGGTGAAGCTAGACGTTGCCGCATCGCGGTGCAAACCGGTCCGCTGAAGGGGATCGCGCTTGCGCGGTGGCTGGACTTTGGCAACATGGATCGGCAATATCCGCCGCTATTCCGGAATTGGGCTGATCAAAGCGGGGAAATCGAACAAATGTCGTTACGTCAGAGTTTGCTTGCAGTGGCTACGGTTACAATGCTCGGCTTTGCGGTTGCGCCGGCATCGGCCCAGACCCTGCGCTACGCCAACCAGGGCGACCTCAAATCGCTGGATCCGTATACGCTCAACGAATCCACCACGCATGCGCATCTTGGGCAGGTCTATGAAGGCCTGATTGCGCGCGACAAGGACCTGAAGATCATACCGGGGCTGGCCGAACGCTGGGAAACCCCGGAGCCGACCCGCTGGCGCTTTCATTTGCGCAAGGGTGTCAAGTTCCAGAACGGCGACCCCTTCACCGCCGACGACGTGGTGTTCTCGGCCGACCGCGCTCGCGCCAAGGGTTCGAACGTACAGGCCCGCATCGCCGCCGACGTAAAGGTCGTCAAGGTCGACGACAACACCGTCGATTTCATCCTGACCTCGCCCAATCCCATTCTGCACTACCAATGGGATACCTGGTACATCATGGACAAGAAGTGGGCCGAGGCGAACAACGCCACGGCACCGACGCCGGCCGCAGCGACAACGCCGAGCTTCGCTTCGCTCAACGCCAACGGCACCGGCGCCTTCACCGTCGAGAGCCATCAGCCCGGCGTCAAGACCGTGTTCAAGGCGAACCCGAATTGGTGGCGCAAGCCCGAGCACAATCTCAAGGAAATCGTCTTCACGCCGATCGGGTCCGACGCCACGCGCGTCGCCGCCCTGCTGTCGGGCGAAGTCGACATCATGGAGCCGGTTCCGACCCAGGACATCGGCCGCGTCGATTCTACCCCGACCACCCAGGTGATGAAGGGGCCTGAGCTGCGCACCATCTTCCTCGGCATGGACCAGGCCCGTGACGAATTGCTGTATTCGAACATCAAGGGCAAGAATCCATTCAAGGACATCAAGGTCCGCGAGGCCTTCTTCAAGGCGATCGATATCGAACTGATCAAGACCCGCGTGATGCGTGGGCTCTCGACGCCCTCGGCCCTGATGATTGCGCCGCAACTGTTTCCGCTTTCCAAGGACTTTACCCGCCCGAAATTCGATCCCGACGGCGCCAAGAAGCTCTTGACGGAAGCGGGCTATCCCGACGGTTTCCAGGTCACGATGGATTGCCCCAACGACCGCTATGTCAACGACGCCGCGATCTGCCAGGCGGTGGTTGGCATGCTGGCGCGCATTGGCGTCAAGGTCGATCTGCTGGCGCAGCCCAAGGCGCAGTATTTCGCCAAGATCCTGAAACCCGGCGGCTACCAGTCATCGTTCTATCTGCTCGGCTGGACGCCAGGCACGTCGGACTCGCACAATGTGCTCTATGACATCATGGGCTGCCGCGACGACCCGAAATCCTCACGCGGCGAAGCCAACGTTTCCGGCTACTGCAACAAGAAGATGGACGAGATCACCGACAAGGTGCTGGTCGAACCCGATCCTGCCAAGCGCGATCAGCTGATCAAGGAAGCGTTCGAGATCGCGGCGAAGGATTACGCCTACATCCCGCTGCATCAGCAGGCGCTGGCCTGGGGCGTGTCGAAAAAGCTCAAAGTGGTGCAGCGCGCCGACAACCAGGTCCTGCCCTACTGGATGGTCAAAGAACCGTAGGCAGGCCCAACGACCCAGGTCCCGGTGGCTTCGCGCCCCCGGGACTTTTCGTTTCCGGCGGACAGTGACGTCCGCCACAGCGTAAAGAGAGAAGTGAAAGGATCACATGCTCGCTTTCACTCTTCGCCGGGCGATTCAGGCGATCGGCGTCATGCTTGCGGTCGGGATCATCTCGTTTTCGATGTTCCGGTTCGCCGGCGACCCCGTCAACCAGATCGTCTCACTGGATACGTCTGCGGCCGAACGCGAAGCGGTGCGCAAGTCGCTTGGTCTCGACGATCCCGTGGTGATGCAGTTCGCGCGTTATTTCGGCAATGCCGCCCAGTTCAAATTCGGCGTTTCCTATCAATTCCGCCAGCCGGTCTCGAGCCTGCTCGCCGAGCGCATGCCGGCGACGCTGGAACTCGCGATCTGCGCCACCATCTTCGCGATGGTGTTCGGCATCCTGATGGGGGTTTATTCGGCGCTCAAACGCGACAGCGCGCTTGCCAAAATATTCCAGGCCGTATCGCTGATCGGAATTTCGCTACCGACCTTCCTGATCGGTATTTTGCTGATCTATCTGTTCTCGGTGACGCTGGGCTGGCTGCCCTCGTTCGGCCGCGGCGATGTCGTGCGGGTGGGCTGGTGGACCACGGGCCTCCTGACTCTTTCCGGCCTCAAGGCGCTGATCCTGCCGTCCATCACGCTCGGCCTGTTCCAGCTGACCCTGATCATGCGGCTGGTGCGCGCTGAAATGCTGGAAGTCCTGCGCACCGATTACATCCGCTTCGCGCGTGCCCGCGGCCTGACCACGCGGGCGATCCATTTCGGCCACGCGCTCAAGAACACGCTGGTTCCCGTCATCACCGTGGCCGGGTTGCAATTTGGCTCGGTTATTGCATTTGCCATCATCACCGAGACCGTATTCCAGTGGCCGGGCATGGGGTTGCTGTTCGTGCAGGCAGTGCAAAACGTCGATATCCCGATCATGGCCGCCTACCTTTTGATGGTGTCGCTGATCTTCGTCACCATCAACCTGGTGGTCGATATTCTCTACACCGTCGTCGATCCGCGCTTGCGCTCGACCATCCGCCGTCCGGCTTGAAAGAAAGATTATCGATGTCCGACGCCGTCGTTCCCCACCAAGCCGAGCCAAGCGCAGCAGTTACGCGCGCCGGCACGGGCTGGTTCAGACGCGCGCTCGACAGCGACATCTTCTATTCGTTCCGCCGTTCCAAGCTGACGATGGTGGCGGCAGCCGTTACGCTCCTGTTTTTCCTGCTGGCGATCTTCGCTTCGGTCCTTTCGGTGCAGAACCCGTTCGATCCGGCGCAGCTTCAGTTGATGAACTCGCGCATTTCGCCGCTGTGGACCGCCGACGGCCAGAGCCCGTTCCTGCTCGGAACCGACGAACAGGGCCGCGACGTGTTCTCCGCCATTCTCTACGGGCTTCGGATCTCGCTCGTCGTCGGCGTGCTCGGCGTCGTCTTGGCCGGCACGCTCGGAATTACGCTTGGGCTGATCGCTGGCTATGTCGGCGGCGCGGTCGATGGCCTGATCATGCGCATCGCCGACGTGCAGCTCACCTTCCCGGCCATCCTGATCGCGCTCCTGGTCAACGGCGTCGCCAAGTCGGTGTTCGGCAACCGGCTTGACGCCATGAGTACGCTGGTGGTGCTGGTGATCGCGATCGGACTGAGTTTCTGGGTGCAGTATGCCCGCACCGTGCGCGGCTCCGTCATGGTCGAGAAGAACAAGGATTATGTCGCGGCCGCCCAATTGATCGGACTCCCCGCCCCCATCATCATGCTGCGTCACGTGCTGCCGAACACGATGGGTCCGATCCTGGTGATCGCCACCATCAACCTGGCGCTCGCCGTCATTACGGAAGCCACGCTGTCATTCCTCGGCGCCGGGATGCCCGATACCATGCCGTCGCTGGGCACGCTGATCCGGATCGGCAACAATTATCTGTTTGCGGGCGAATGGTGGATCGTGGCCTTCCCCGGCTTTGCGCTGGCCGGACTGATCCTTTCCATCAATCTGCTCGGCGACTGGCTGCGCGACGCGCTCAACCCGAAGCTCCGATGACGACTCCTGTCCTTTCCGTGCGTAACCTCGAGGTGGAGTTCCACACCCGCCGCAGCGTGTTGCACGCCATCAACGGCATCTCCTTCGACATCGCCAAGGGCGAGGTGCTCGGCGTGGTCGGCGAATCCGGCGCGGGAAAATCCGTGACGGGCCTTGCCGTGATCGGCCTGATCGATCCGCCCGGACGCATCTCGGGCGGCGAGATCCATCTGTCGGGGATGCGGATCGATCATCTGCCGCCGGAAGAGATCCGCCGCATCCGCGGCAAACGCATCGGGATGATCTTCCAGGATCCGCTCACCAGCCTCAATCCGCTCTACAAGATCGGCGACCAGATCGTCGAAACCATCCGGACCCATCTCAATCTCTCGGAAACCGCGGCGCGCAAGCGCGCCATCGACCTGTTGGCGGAGGTCGGAATTCCCGCGCCGGAAAAACGCATCGACGCCTATCCGCATGAATTCTCCGGCGGCATGCGCCAGCGCGTCGTGATCGCGCTTGCGATCTGCGCCGAACCGGATCTGATCATCGCCGACGAACCGACCACGGCCCTCGACGTCTCCGTGCAGGCGCAGATCATCTCGCTGATCAAGCGCCTCGGCCGCGACCATGGCACCGCCGTGATGCTGGTGACGCACGACATGGGCGTGATCGCCGAAACCTCCGACCGCGTCGCGGTGATGTATTCGGGTAGGATTGCCGAGATCGGCCCGGTTCAGGACGTCGTGCAGAACCCGCTGCATCCCTACGCCAAGGGCTTGATGGGCGCGATCCCGACGCTGGCGGGCGAAGACAAGCGGCTGGTGCAGATACCCGGTTCGATGCCGCGGCTGTCGGCGATCCCGAAAGGCTGCTCGTTCAATCCGCGCTGCGGCTTCGTCTTCGACCGTTGCCGCGTCGAGCGTCCGGAGCCGATCGCACACGGTACGCAGGCCGTGGCCTGTCATCTCTATGATGACGCGGCCAAGACGGCGATCAAGGAGACCGCGGCATGAGCGCGGCACCCTTCATCGACGTCAGGAATTTGCGCTGCGAGTTCGACGTCTCAAAGCCGTGGCTCAACCGCGTGCTTGAAGGCGGGCACCTGGAATTCCTGAAAGCGGTCGACGGCGTGACCTTCGGCATCAAGAAGGGCGAGACTTTTGCCCTCGTCGGCGAATCCGGTTCGGGCAAGACCACCGTGGCACGGATGGTGGTCGGATTGCTGCCGCCGAGCTCCGGCGAAGTCGTCATCGACGGCGTCTCGATGACCGATGCAAGGCAGGCGCAGGTACGGCAGAAGCTGCGCCGCCGCATCCAGATGATCTTCCAGGATCCCTATGCGAGCCTCAACCCGCGCTTCCGGGTCGATGCCATCGTCTCCGAGCCGATCCGCGCCTTCGACCTGATCGCGGGCGAGCGCGACATCGCCGCACGCGTCGGTGAATTGCTGAGTCTCGTCGGCCTGCATGCCGACGACGGCCTGAAATTTCCGCATGAGTTTTCCGGCGGCCAGCGCCAGCGCATCGCGATCGCCCGCGCGCTGGCCTCGGAAGCCGAATTCATCGTCTGCGACGAGCCGACCTCGGCGCTTGATGTCTCGGTGCAGGCGCAGATCCTCAATCTGATGCGCGACCTGCAGGACAAGTTCGGCCTGACCTATCTCTTCATCAGCCATAACCTTGCCGTGGTGCGCCATATGGCGAGCCGCATCGGCGTGATGTATCTCGGCCGCATCGTCGAAATCGCGGAAGGACGCGAACTCTTCAGCAATCCGCGGATGCCCTACACCAAGATGCTGCTGGGTGCGGTTCCTGATTTGGCGATGTCCGGCCGCCAGCGGATTCCGGTCAAGGGCGAGATCCCCAATCCGATCAACCCACCGCCCGGCTGCGCCTTCAACCCGCGCTGCCCGCTGGTCTACGATCTCTGCCGCCAGCAGGCGCCCGCACTGATCAACGGCGTCGCCTGCCACGCCGTCAATTCGCCGGCCGAGGCCGTGCCTGCCTGATCACAGGGATGGGTCAACCAAACGGTTGGCAGCAAGCTCTCACTGTGGTCAAGTGGCGCACCAAATACCAGTGCAGCATCGGATTCCCATGAGCAACATCAATCCCGATCCGTTCACCACCAGGCCTGAAATCGAAGGCACGTTCGGCGTCGTGACCTCGACCCACTGGATCGCCACCGCGGTCGGGATGGGCATCCTGGAAAAGGGCGGCAATGCGTTCGATGCGGGCGTTGCCACCGCCTTCACGCTGCAAGTGGTCGAGCCGCATCTCAACGGTCCGGGCGGCGATGTGCCTATCATCGTGCATGACACCAAGCGCGGCCGCACCGAAGTGATCTGCGGCCAGGGCCCGGCGCCGGCGGGCGCCACCATCGCGCATTACCGCAGCGAGGGGCTGGAGATGGTGCCCGGCACCGGCTTGCTCGCGGCCTGCGTGCCCGGCACGTTCGAATCCTGGATGCTGCTCTTGCGCGATTACGGCACGATGCGGCTGCGCGACGTGCTGGAACCCGCGATCGCCTATGCCCGCGACGGTTATCCCCTGGTGGAGCGCGCGGCGGCGACGATTCAGATCGTCGAAAAACTGTTCCGCAATCACTGGAAGACATCGGCTGCGGTCTATCTGCCGAACAATGAAGTGCCAAAACCCGGCACGCTCTTCACCAACAAGCAGCTCTCGGAAACCTACGCCCGCATCCTGAAAGAAGCCGAGAGCGCCGGCGGCGATCGCGTCGCGCAGATCGAAGCCGCGCGCAAGGCCTGGTCGCACGGCTTCGTCGCGGAGGCGATCGACAAGTTCTGCCGCACGCAGGACGTCATGGACGTCAGCGGCTCACCGCATCGCGGCGTGCTCCGTGCCGACGACATGGCGCGCTGGCAGCCGACCGTCGAGGCGCCGCTGACTTATGACTACGGCCGCTACACCGTGTGCAAGCCCGGCGTCTGGAGCCAGGGCCCTGTCATGCTGCAGCAGCTGGCGCTGCTCAAGGGTTTTGAACTCGACGGGCTCGATCCAACTGGGCCCGAATTCATCCATCTGCAGATCGAATGCGCCAAGCTCGCCTTCGCCGACCGCGAGAAATTCTATGGCGATCCAAAGTTCACCGACATCCCGATCGCGACCTTGCTGTCGGACGCCTATAACGACGAACGTCGCAAGCTGATCTCAAGGGACAAGGCTTCGCTCGATTTCCTCCCGGGCTCCGTCGAGGGTTTTGGCTCGGTCGTCAAGATGCGCCGCGCCGAAGGCCATCGCGAGGCGGTTGGCGCCATGGGCGCCGGCGAGCCGACCGTCGGCCGCTTCGGCGAAGTGCGCGGCGACACCGTGCATTTCGACATCATCGACCAGGCCGGCAACATGATCTCGGCGACGCCGTCCGGCGGGTGGCTGCAATCCTCGCCGGTGATTCCCGAACTCGGCTTCTGCCTCGGCAGCCGCGCCCAGATGTTCTGGCTCGAGGAAGACCATCCCGCGGCACTGGCGCCGGGCAAACGCCCGCGCACCACGCTATCGCCGACCATGGCGCTACGCGACGGCGAACCGTACATGGCCTGGGGCTCGCCCGGCGGCGACCAGCAGGATCAATGGACCACGCAATTCTTCCTGCGCCACGTTCACGCCAATCTGAACCTGCAGGAAGCGATCGACGCGCCGGCATGGCACTCCGAACATTTCCCGATCTCGTTCTGGCCGCGCACCGCCCGGCCCGGCGTGCTGGTCGTTGAAAACCGCGTGCCGAAGGCGACTATCGATACCTTGAAGAGCCGCGGCCATGTCGTCGAGGTCGGCCCCGACTGGTCGGAAGGCCGCCTCACCGCCGCCTCCAAGGTCGGCCGCCGCCGCCGTGCGGCCGCCAATCCCCGGGGCATGCAAGGCTACGCGGCCGGACGATAAGGGCTTCAGATGACTTGTAAGGTTTGAGATGACTTGGTCGATCATCGCGCGCGATCCCGCAACCGGCCAGTTCGGCATCGCGGTCGCGACCAAATTCTTCGCAGTCGGCGCGCGCGTACCGCATGTCGTGGCCGGCATCGGCGGCATCGCGACCCAGGCGCTGGTCAATCCCTATTACGGCATCGACGGCGTGAAACTGTTGAGCCAGGGACGTGCACCGGACGACATCCTCAAGACCCTGATCGCCACAGACGACGGCCGCGAAAGCCGGCAATTGCACATCATGGACGCGAAAGGCCGCATCGCCGCGCATACCGGCCGCGATTGCGTCGACTGGTGCGGACACATTCAGGGCGACGGCTTCTCGATCGCGGGCAACATGCTGGCCGGCGCCGCCGTGCTCGACGACACCGCAAAAGCCTATGTGGCCAACGCTGGGCTACCCTTTCCCCGACGGCTGATCGCGGCAATGCATGCGGGCGAAGCGGCGGGCGGCGACAAGCGCGGTAAGCAGTCCGCGGCGCTGCTGATCCATGGCGAGGAGGAATGGTCCGAGCTCAATTTGCGTGTCGATGACCACACCGATCCGCTGCGCGAGCTCGAGCGGCTCGAAGAAGTGAGCCGCGAGCGCTGGGTGCATTTCCGCGCATTCATGCCGACGCGCAAGAATCCCGCCGGGATCACCGATCGCGCGACCATCGACGCCGGGATCGAAGCCAGCATCAAAGCGGCCGCGGGCAAGGCATGACCTCAAGAGCGTTTTCAAGCGAAGTGGGAACCGGTTCGCGTCAAGAAAACGCGTCAAATCCAGAATCCAGCCCGCTGATCGAGATCGAGGGACTGCGCGTCGTTTTCCATGGCGACGACGGCCGCTCGACGCACGCGGTCGATGCCGTCGATCTCAGCGTGGCCAATGGCGCGACACTCGGACTGGTCGGCGAATCCGGCTGCGGCAAGAGCGTGACGTCGCTCGCCATCATGGGGCTCCTGTCGAAGCATTCGGCGGAAGTTTCCGGCTCGATCCGCTTCGACGGTTTTGATCTGCTCGACGTCCCCGACGAAACCCTGCGCGACCTGCGCGGCAACCGGCTGGCGATGATTTTTCAGGAACCGATGACCTCGCTCAATCCGAGCTTCACCATCGGCGACCAGATCATCGAGACCATCCTGCGCCATCGCGGCGGATCGAAGCGCCAGGCGCGCGAGCGCGCCATCGAACTGCTGCGCCGCGTCCACATCCCCTCGCCCGACAAGCGCGTCGACGAATATCCGCACAAGCTGTCCGGCGGCATGCGCCAGCGCGTGATGATCGCGATGGCGCTGGCCTGCGATCCCCGCCTCCTGATCGCGGACGAACCGACCACCGCGCTCGACGTCACGCTGCAGGCGCAGATCCTCGATCTGATGCGCGAGCTGAAGGCCGCGAGCGGCGCCGCGATCATCCTGATCACCCACGATCTCGGCGTGGTCGCCGAGGTCTGCGACGAGGTCGCCGTGATGTATGCCGGCGAGATCGTCGAGCGCGCGCCGGTTGATGAGCTGTTCGCCAATCCGCAGCATCCCTACACCGTCGGCCTGCTCGGCTCGATTCCGCGGCTCGACCGCCGCGCCTCGCATCTCGCCACCATCGAGGGCATGGTGCCGAACATGGCCAGTCCGCCGCCCGGCTGCCGCTTCTCGGCGCGGTGTCCTTTTGTCGCCGACATCTGCGTCGCGGCGCCGCCGCCGCTGGCGATCCTCAGCCCCGGCCACGCCTCGCGCTGCATCAGGGCGCCGCTGGAGCGGCTGGTGTCATGACCGCGCTGCTCGAAGTCGAAGGACTTGTAAAACATTTCGTCGCGGGACGTTCGGTGTTCGGCCGCGCCACTGCCTTCGTCAAGGCCGTCGACGGCGTCAGTTTCCGCGTCGAGGCCGGCAAGACGCTGGCGCTGGTCGGTGAATCCGGCTGCGGCAAATCCACCGTGAGCCGGCTGGTGCTGCGGCTGATCGAACCGGACGCCGGCAGCGTTCGCTTCGAGGGCCGCGATCTCCTCGCGCTGGGCGCCAATGAACTGCGCAACTTCCGCCGCGACGCGCAGATCATCTTTCAGGACCCTTACGCCTCGCTCAACCCGCGCATGACGGTGAGCCAGATCCTGACCGAGCCGCTGGCGCTGCATGATCTGGTGCCGGCGCCGCGCCGCCGCGAGCGGGTCGAGGAATTGCTGCGGCTGGTCGGGCTGGAGCCGCGCTTTGCGCGCCGTTATCCGCATGAATTTTCCGGCGGCCAGCGCCAGCGCATCGCGATTGCACGGGCGCTGGCGGTGGAACCGAAACTGATCATCTGCGACGAGCCGGTGTCGGCGCTCGACGTCTCGATCCGCTCGCAAATCCTGAACCTGCTGCGCGATTTGCAGAACCGGCTGGGTCTTGCGTACATTTTTGTTTCGCACGACCTTGCCGTCGTAAAGCACATTGCCGACCGCGTCGCGGTAATGAATCTCGGCGTCATCGTCGAGACCGCGGATGCGCAGGCATTGTTTGCCGCCCCGCGGCATCCCTATAGCCGGGCTCTGTTGTCAGCTATTCCCGTACCCAAGCCGCAGGCCAAACGCAGCCGCATCGTGCTGCAGGGCGAGATGCCGAGCGCGCTCGATCCGCCGTCCGGCTGCCGCTTTCATACCCGCTGCCCCTACGTGGTCGAGCGCTGCCGCACCGACGTGCCGCAGCTCTTGGCCGACAGCACGGGGCACGCCACCGCTTGCCATCGGATGGCGGAACTGCCGGCGCCTGATAGCATCGTTCCCAGTGATGGCGGCTTTTCTCCGGTGCTGGAAAAACTGGTCGCCGCCTTTGGGCGGGCGGAAGGTGCGGGCCGTAACGGGGTTGATATATCAGGAACACGACCGGCAGCAGTGTAATCAAGGGGATTGTTGCGATGAAAATCTTGCGTTTAGCGGTAACTGCGGCAGCTCTGTTGTTGTCGTTCGAGGCGAGTGTTCAGGCCCAGACCACGCTGCGCATCGGCCTGGCCGAGGACCCGGACATTCTCGATCCGACGCTCGGGCGTACCTATGTCGGCCGCATCGTGTTCGCATCATTGTGCGACAAGCTGTTCGACATCGACGAAAAGATCAACATCGTGCCGCAGCTCGCGCTGTCGCATGAGACCTCGGCCGACGGCAAGGAGGTCATCATCAAGCTGCGGCCGGGCGTGAAATTCCACGACGGCGAGCCGCTGGACGCCGAGGCCGCGAAATTCTCGCTCGACCGCCATCTGACCATGCCGACCTCGTTCCGCAAGCCGGAGCTGGCGCAGCTCGACCGTGTCGACGTGGTCGATCCCCTCACCATCAAACTGGTGTTGAAGACGCCGTTCTCGCCCCTGATCGCCCAGCTCACCGACCGCGCCGGCATGATGGTTTCGCCCAAGGCCGCGAAGGCCGAAGGCGACAAGTTCGGCTTGAAGCCGGTGTGTGCAGGGCCATACAAGTTCGTCGAGCGCGTGCAGCAGGACCGTATCGTGTTCGAGAAATTCGCCGACTACTGGAACAAGGACGCGATCAAGATCGACCGCATCGTTTATCTGCCGCTGGTCGACGCCACCGTGCGTCTCGCCAATCTGAAATCCGGCGGCCTCGATCTGATCGAGCGCCTGCTCGCCACCGACATCAAGGCGGTGCAGAGCGACCCGAAGCTGAAATTATCCAGCGCCATCGAGCTCGGCTATCAGGGCGTGACGCTGAACGTCGGCAAGGACAAGGCCAAGGGGCCGCTCAGCCAATCCGCAAAGGTCCGCCAGGCGCTCGATCTGTCGCTCGATCGCGAGGCCATCAACCAGGTGGTGTTCAACGGCGAATTCAAGCCCGGCAACCAATGGGTCAATTCCGATCATCCCTATTACCAGAAAGCCTTTCCGGTCCGCGGCCGCGACATCGCCAAGGCCAAGGCGCTGCTGAAGGAAGCCGGCGTCACGGCGCCCGTCAGCGTCGATTTCATGGTGCCGAAGGGCGCGGAAACCGAAGCGGTGGCGCAGGTGATCCAGTCGATGGCCTCCGAAGCCGGCTTCGACATGAAGATCAGGGTCACCGAATTCGCAACCTCGCTGAAGCTGGCTGAATCAGGCGAATACCAGGCCTTCATGCTGGCCTGGAGCGGCCGGATCGACCCCGACGGCAATTCCTACGTGTTCCAGAAATCCAACGCGCCGCAGAACTACAGCGCGTGGTCCAATGCCGAAGCCGACAAGGCGCTCGACGACGGACGTCTTGTGACGGATCAGGCGCAGCGCAAAGCCATCTATGAGAAGCTGGCCAAGCTCGTGCTCGAGGAAAAGCCACTGCTCTACATCTATCACCGCAAGATCCTGATCGCGCATAGTACAAAACTCGAGGGCTACAAGCAGATGCCGGACGGGCTGGTGCGCGTGACCGGGTTGACGCTGAAGTGAGAGGCCGACCCATGCTCACGTGTCCCGAACGCGGTGCAGCGCGCTCGGGATCGCGCTTCGCGCGACTCCGGCGCTGCTCCGCAGAGCCGGGATCTACCGTGCGGCCAGACTGGGTCCCGGTTCAGCAGCGCAACATTGCATGTTGCGCCGCGCCCGGGACACGGGGAAAGCCATGCTGAACTTCCTCGGCCAGCGTATCCTGCAACTGATCCCGACGCTGTTCTTCGTGTCGGTCCTGATCTTTTCGCTGCAGCATCTGTTGCCCGGCGATCCCGCGCTGGTCATGGCCGGCGAGGAGCGCGATCCCGAGGTGATCGCGCAAATCCGCGCGCAATACCGGCTCGATCAGCCGATCCCGATCCAGTACGTCTATTGGGTCAAGGGCGTGCTGTCGGGGGATTTCGGCGAGTCGCTGCGCATCAAGGTGCCGGTGCTGAGCCTGATCGCGCAGAAACTGCCGGTGACGATCCAGCTCGGCTCGATGGCTATCGTGATCGCCTTCCTGATCGGCATTCCCGCCGGAATCGTATCGGCCGTAAAGAAAGGTACGGCGTGGGACTACGGCGCCAACCTGTTCGCGCTGTGGGGCATCTCGACACCGAATTTCTGGCTCGGCATCATGCTGATCTTCCTGTTCTCGATCGAGCTCGGCTGGCTTCCGGCCTCCGGCTATGTGCCGCTGTCGGAAAACTGGCGCGCCAGCCTCGCGTCCACCATCATGCCTGCTTTCGTGCTCGGCAATGCGATTGCCGCGATCCTGATGCGGCACACCCGCAGCGCCATGCTGCAGGTGCTGGAAAGCGACTACGTCCGCACAGCCCGCGCGAAGGGCCTTTCCGAACGCTCGGTGATCCTCAAGCACGCCATGCGCAACGCGCTGACGCCGGTGATCACGCTCGGCGCGCTCGAACTCGGCACGCTGCTGTCGGGCGCGGTGCTGACCGAGCAGATTTTTTCGATTCCGGGTTTTGGAAAATTGATCGTCGACGCGGTGTTCAACCGCGACTACGCGGTCGTGCAGGGCGTCGTGCTGACGACGGCGACGATCTACATCACGCTGAATCTTGTCGCCGATATCGCCTATGTCCTCGTCAACCCGCGGCTGAGGGCATAACCCATGACCGACGTCGCCCTCGGCACCCTTTCAAAAGTCGCCTCCGATGAACTGGAGAGCCCGACCCGGCGCGCGCTGCGGCGGCTGTTCAAACGCAAGGGCGCCGTGGTCGGCCTGATTGTCATCGCGCTGTTCGTGGTGCTCTCGCTGTTCGCGCCGCTGATCGTGCCCTATGACCCGATCGCAACCAGCTGGTCGCTGGTGCGCAAGCCGCCGACGCTGCAGCACTGGTTCGGCACCGACGATCTCGGCCGCGATATCCTGGCCCGCGTGGTCTACGGCGCGCGGGCCTCGCTGATGGCCGGCGCGATCTCGGTCGGGATTGCGCTCGGCATCGGCGTGCCGCTCGGCCTGCTGTCGGGCTATCGCGGCGGCTTCATCGACGGCCTGATCAGCCGCATCACCGATGCGATGCTGGCCTGCCCGTTCCTGATCCTCGCCATTGCGCTGGCGGCGTTTCTCGGCCCGAGCCTCGGCAATGCCATGATCGCGATCGGCATCTCGGCGACGCCGATCTTCGTCCGGCTGACCCGCGGCCAGGTGATGAGCGTCAAGGTCGAGGATTATGTCGAGGCCGCGCGTGCGATGGGCAATCCGCGCTGGCGCATCGCGCTGTTCCATATCCTGCCGAACATCATGCCGGCGCTTTTGGTGCAGGCGACGCTGTCGATCGCGGCCGCCATCATTGCGGAGGCCGCATTGTCGTTCCTCGGCCTCGGCCAGCAGCCGCCCTCGCCGTCCTGGGGCAGCATGCTCAACGCCGCGCAACGTTTCCTGACCAACGCGCCCTGGATGGCGATCTGGCCGGGACTTGCGATCTTCCTCGTGGTGCTGTCGTTCAACCTGGTCGGAGACGGCCTGCGCGACGCGCTCGACCCAAGGGAGCGTTAGGCGGAGGCGGGCGGTTTTGACCGCCGTCATTGCGAGCGCAGCGAAGCAATCCATCCGTCCAAGCGGAAAGCATGGATTGCTTCGTCGCTTTGCTCCTCGCAATGACGAAAATAAAGTCCTAAAGAACTCCCCGCTTAAATCACCAGCTCCCGCAACACCCGCCGGCAATCCATCTCGTATTCGAGGTCGATCACCGGGGGCCTTGCAAAATGCCAGGTCACGCCCGAACGCGCGGCGCCGCGGCGGACCAGCTCTTCGGCAAACACCGGATGGAAGTCGTGGATCGTGTAGGTCTGTGCCGCCGTCGCATCCTTCCAGCCGAAGCCGAACTCGCCCATGCGCTTTTCCATCGTGGCGACCACATGACGGATCTTTTCCTTCATCCCCTCCGGGCTGAGGTCGCGGTAGCGCACCGTGCGCTCGGCATAGGTCGCACCGCCTTCGAGCGATTCGCCGCTCCCCGCGATCACGAAACTCGGCGCCATGTTCCCGCTCGGACGCGTGAACGAGAAGGCATGGAACGACGGCTCGGCCGGCGGGTCGATCTCGGGACAGACATTGCTGCGCGCCACCGGGTTGGTGGTGCCGTCATAGATCTCCCATTCGGCGAGCGTCTTGACATAGTGCAGGTTGAAGTTACGGAAGCCCTCGTCGGTGAACGCCGCAGGCGAACGCAGCTCGCAGGCGCAGAACGACGTCAACGGCCTGCCCGCGGCCTGAATGTATTTGGCGATCCGGGCAAAACCTTCGGCCAGCGCCACCGGTTTGTCGAACCGCACCCGCTCGATCTCAAAACCGGGGTTGGCTGCTGCGCCGGCCGAATACTGAAACACCGCCGGGATGAACCGGTAATTGCCTGCCACAAAGTCGGTCGTCATATCCGCTCTCCGTTTCTTGTTATTCCAATTGCATGCAGACGCCCTTGGCGCCGTTGAGCAGCCGCTTCAAATGAAAGCCGGCGAGCGCATCGTCGGCATGCGCGCCGACCAGCGCCGCAAAGGCCGGCATTGCCGCCGGGTCACCGGCCTCGAGCTTGGCGAAGGCTTCGGAATATTGCGACGTCGCGGGGCTCTCAAACGCTGTCGCCGTCAACGGCTCATAGGCGCGCAGCGGCTCGCTGCGTCCGCGCAGCACGAGGTCGCCGACCGGCCGGCCGCGGAAATCCCCGGCGCCATCAGCGGCGACCGCGCTGACGCAAATCCGCGTGCCCAGGAACTTGTTGGCGGCCTCCAGCCGCGCCGCCGTGTTGATGGTGTCGCCATAGGCGGTGTAGTCGAAAAACCTGCTGCCGCCGAAATTGCCGACCAGCGCGGGACCGGCGTGAACGCCGACGCGCGTGGCCCCGAAATTCACGCCCTTTTCCTTCCAGCGCAGGCGAAACTCCTGCGCCCAGAGATCGAGATCGTGGGCGCAGGCGATCGCGCGCCTGGTGTAATCAGGCTGATCCCCCGGCGCGTTGAACAGAATCTGGATCGCATCGCCGATGATCTTGGCGACCGTCCCCTCATGCGCGAACACCACGTCGGTCATGCCGCCCACATAGTCGCCGAGCAGCGTACCCAGCACGTCGGGTGCGGCGGTTTCCACCAGCGAGGTAAAACCGGTGATGTCGGTGAAGATCGCCGCGACCTCGCGCCAATGCACCTCCATGCCGTCGCTGTCGCCGATGGCGGCAAGACGGCTCGCAATCTGCGGCGAGAAATAACGCGACAGCGAGGCGTGCGCGCGCTCGGCCTCGGCCTGGCGGCGGCGCGCCTCGCGCATCATCTCGACATGGCGGATGGTCTTGTCGATCGTCATTTCCAGATCGCCGAAATCGATCGGCTTGGTCAGGAAATCGAACGCGCCGCGATTCATCGCGGTGCGGATGTTGCTCATGTCGCCATAGGCGGACACGATGATGGTGGATTTCTTGTCTTCGGCCTCCTGCAGCCTGGCGAGCAGCGACAGCCCGTCCATGCGCGGCATGTTGATGTCGGATACCACCATGTCGACATGCGGGTTCTGCTCGATCGAGGCCAACGCTTCGATCCCGTCATGGGCGAACACAAAGGCTACGATGCCGTCGCGGATCTGACGACGGAATTTCTGCAGCACCAGAGCCTCGAGATCGGGCTCGTCGTCGACGACGAGGATCGTTGCGGTCATGCGGCTTGCCCGAGCCGGGTATCGATCTCGTGGCGCAGCAGCGCAAAATCGATCGGCTTGGTCAAGAGGCCGATCGCGCCGCGCTCGATCGCCTTGCGGCGGGTTTCGGCATCGCCATAGGCGGTGATCATGATGACGGGCACATCAGGCCGCGCCGCGCGCACCTTCGGCAGCATTTCAAGCCCGCTCATGCCGGGCATGTTGATGTCGGACAGGATCAGGATCAGCGACGGGTCACGAACTTCCGCAGCACGCTCCAGCGCCGCAGGCGCCGACGGCGCGAACTCCATCGTAAAGCGACCGGATTTGAGGTCGCGCCGGAACTGCTGCCGAAACAGCGTTTCGACATCGGGCTCGTCATCCACGACGAGGATGTAAACGCTCAATTTTGCCTCCAGTATCATTGGGCATGACCTTACCCGAAAACCGGTCTCCACTTTTCGGGATCATGCCTGCGCTACGCCTTTTCGCGGCAGCGTAATAATGAATTCCGTGAATACATCAGGCTCGGTCCGTACGTCGATCTTGCCGCCGTGCTGTTTCACCACGATGTCGTGACTCATCGATAATCCGAGCCCGGTTCCCTCGCCCGCGGGTTTCGTCGTAAAGAAGGGATTGAACATTTTCTCCTTCACTTCCAAAGGGATACCCGTACCATTGTCACGAATCCGGATTTCCACCTTGTTGCCGAGGTTTTTCGTCGTCGCCGTCAGAACAGGCTCGAAGCCCTCCTCGCCCGTCTCCTTGCGCTTGGTCGCGGCGTAAAAACCGTTCGAGATCAGATTGAGGAACACCCGCGTGATTTCCTGCGGATAGAGATCGACCATGCCGGCCTCGGGATCGAAATCGCGCTTGAGCGTGACGTTGAATCCGGATTTTTCCGCCCGCGCGCCGTGATAGGCGAGGTTGAGGCTCTCCTCGATGATCGCATTGATGTCGGCGGAGCGGAGTTCGCCTGATCCCTCGCGCGAATGCAGCAGCATGTTCTTGACGATCGAGTCGGCGCGCTTGCCGTGCTGCACGACCTTTTCGAGATTTCCCTTCAGCATATGGGTGAGTTCGTCGATCTCCTCGCGGGTCTTGTCGTCGAGTGCGGCGGGCTTCAGCACATCGTTCAGCTCGTCGATCAGTTCCGCCGACAGCGCCGAGAAATTATTGACGAAATTGAGCGGATTCTTGATCTCGTGGGCGATCCCGGCGGTGAGCTGGCCCAGCGAAGCCAGTTTCTCGGTCTGTATCAGGCGGTCCTGCGCGGTGCGCAATTCGTCGAGAGACTCGCTCAGATCCTTGGTACGCTCGCGCAATTCGCGGAGCAGCCGCGTGTTCTCAATGGCGATCACCGCCTGGTTGGCGAAACTGCTGACAAGCGCGATCTGCTTGTCGGTAAACGGCCGGACCTCCTGGCGATAGATCGCAATCGTGCCAATCAACTCGTTTTCCTTGAGCAAGGGAACGATGACAATGGTCCGGGCCCCCGCAAGATCGGACATCGCAACAACGGCTGGATGGCCTTCGAGATAGGGCTGTTGTGTCCGAAGATCCTCGATTTGAACCGCCTGATGCGTTCTTACAATCATGCCAAGACCGCTCTTCGGGTGCGGATAGATCGGCTCATCCGCCTGGGCGACATACGCTTGCGGTACATTGAAGAGCGCAACGTTGCGGAAGCTGTTGCCGTCGTACTGATTCATCGTGCCAAAATGCGCGCCGCAGATATGGGTAGCGTTTTCGAGCATCTTCTGGAACACCGGATCCAGTTCGCCCGGAGATGAGCTGATGACTTCCAAGACTTCCGATGTTGCGGTTTGCTGTTCGAGCGTTTCTCTCAGTTCCGCAGTCCGTGTCTCGACCTTCTTCTCCAGGTCCGCATAGGATTCCTGCAGCCGCGCGCCCATGTCGTTAAACTGATTGGCGAGGCCTTCGAGTTCGTCGCCGGTCTTGATGTTGATGCGCTGGGCGAAATCGCCGCCGCCGATGCGTTCGGCGCCGGCCCGCAATGCCTGGATCGGGCCGACCATGCGACGAGCCAGGAAAATTCCGGCGAGCACCGCAACGATCGATGCCGCCGCGAGCAGCAAGGCAAGCCGCTGCAACGCCTGGTACAGCGAGGCGTAGGCTTCGTTGACCGGCAGTTCGACGAACATCGTCCATCCCAGCGGGGCGATCGGCGCGGATGCCGTCAGCACCTCCTGCCCCTGGATGTTCAGCGCGCCCTGCAATTCAACGGCTTCGCTGGTTCTGCCGGTGCGGGCGGCGGCCTGCACCTGTGTCAGCTTCGACATGTCGGTGTTGCGTAGCACCAGGCTGATGTCGGGATGGGCAATCAGGCGTCCCGCCGAGCCGACGACATAGGCGTGGCCGCGCTCGCCGACCTTGATTTGCGAGACCACGTCCCAGATCAGTTTCAGATTGACCTCGGCGATGCTGACACCGGCATCCTTGCGGGTGCCGGCCAGCGATAGCGTCATGTAGGGCTCGGACTCCCGGCGAAAATACACCGGCCCGTAAAACACCTTGTTGGCGACGGCTTCCGTGAATTTCGGGTCTTTGGAAAGGTCGAGGCCGGAGTCGACGACATCCATCGCCAGCCGCGACACCCGCAGGCGTTCCTTGCCGGTGGAATCGATCTGCGACAGCTCGGTGATGGCCGGCACCTGCCGCAGCAGGCGGAGCGCGTCGAACCGGCGATCCTGCAGCGATCCGGCCGACCAGGGCAATTGGGTGGTCCAGCCCAGCTGGCTTTCGATTTCCTTGATGAACTGGCCGATCTTGGCAGCGGCGGCTTCGGCCTGCTCGTGCTGGATCCGGATCAGGGAGGTTTTGTGCTCCCGATAATAGAAGAAAACCTCGAAAATCCCGTTGGAAAGCAGCGCCACGCCCACCACGGCAACGAACAGCGCGACGTATTTGGTGAACAGCCGGTTGCGGGTTTTGGTCCCGGGCGCCCCCTGCGCGGGCACAGCATTCTCCGCGGGCGAAGCAGCCGCCAGCGTGCGCCCCTCTGGGGTGCCGGGATGCAGGGAAATGCTCATCCCGGCCAAGGTATCAAGAAGCCTTGAGCTTGTCTCTTGCCGCACCGCGGCAAGCCGGAGCTCATAACGAAACGGCGGCGATCAGGACCGCCGCCGCCTTCGTCCTATTCGCCTGCCATGCTCAGGTCGGTTTGAGCCCAGGCGTTCCCAGATCGAAATCTGCGATTTCCTTTGTCCGCTGCGAACCAGCCTTGGCCTGGTGGTCGGTGGCCATCCAGACATAGACCGCCGGCAGCACGAACAGCGTGAACAGCGTACCGATGGACATGCCGGAGACCACGACGAGACCAATCGAGAAGCGGCTCGCCGCACCTGCGCCCGTTGCCGTCAGAAGCGGGATCAGGCCGGTGACCATCGCCGCCGTCGTCATCAGGATCGGACGCAGCCGGATCCGGGCCGCCATCTCGATCGCCGAACGCTTGTCGAGACCTTCCTTGAGCTGCAGTTCGTTGGCGAACTCCACCATCAGGATGCCGTGCTTGGTGATCAGGCCGACCAAGGTCAGCAATCCGACCTGGGTATAGATGTTGATCGTCGCCACGCCGAAGAACAGCGGGATCAGCGCACCGACGATCGCCATGGGAACGCTGATCATGATCACCAGCGGATCGCGCAGGCTTTCGAATTGCGCCGCCAGCACCAGGAAGATGATGATCAGCGCGAAACCGAAGGTGATCGCGAGCTGATTGCCCTCCTGCACATATTGACGGGAATCGGCCAGATAGTCGTGACCGAAGCCGGCGGGCAACTTCTTGGCTTCACCTTCGAGGAAGTCCACCGCCTGCCCAACCGTCACGCCCGGCATCGGCACCGCCTGGAAGGTCGCGGAGTTCAGCTGGTTGTAATGCGTCAGCGAATTCGGATCGGTCGCGGTCTCGATCGACACGATGGTCGACAGCGGCACCAATTGCCCCGTGTTGGTCGGGACATAGTAACCGCCGAGCGATTCCGGCGACAGCCGCATGCCGCGGGGCACCTGCGGGATCACCTGATACGAGCGCCCCTCGAGGTTGAAGCGATTGACGTAATTGCCGCCCAGCAGAGTCTGCAACGTGGCGCCGACCTGCGCCATGTTGATGCCGAGATCGCTTGCCTTGGAACGGTCGATGTTGACCCGCACCACCGGCTGATTGAAGTCGAGGTCGCTGTCGGAGACGATGAACAGGCCGCTCTTGCGCGCCGCGTCCTTTAGCTTGTTCATCTCCTCATAGACGGCCTGGAAGCCGGCGGTCGAATTGATCACCATCTGCACCGGCAGACCACCGGGCCCGCCCGGGAGCGGCGGCAGGTTGAACGCGAACGCCTGGACACCTTCGATCTTGCTGATCTCCGCCTGTACCAGCGGCTTCAGCTTGATCGAGGAACGTTCACGCTCGTCCCACGGCTTGAGCAGCATGCCGGCGATCCCGCCCTGCGGGCCATTAATGCCATTCAGGACGAAGCGCAGGTCGGTTTCGGGAAATTTGGCAAACGCCTTGTCGAGCTTGTCGCCGTAGAAGTCGACATAGTCGATGTTGGCGTATTTCGGCGCCTTGGTCACCGAGAACACAATGCCCTGATCCTCTTCGGGCGCGAGTTCCTTGGCCGTGTTCATATAGAGGAACCCGACCAGACCGAGCATCGTCAGCGCGAATACGCCGGTGATCGGGCGATAGTCGAGCGAGCGATCGAGTTGCCTTCCGTACCAGCGCGTCATCGCGCCGAACACCCGGTTGACGATCCTGGCGAAACGCCCCTCTTCGGCGCTCTTGAGCAGGACCGAGCACATCATCGGCGACAGTGTCAGCGCAATCACGCCGGACACGATCACCGAGCCCGCGAGCGTGAAGGCAAATTCGCGGAACAGCGAGCCGGTCAAGCCGCCGAGGAATCCGATCGGTGCATACACCGCCGCCAGCGTGATCGTCATCGAGATCACGGGACCGACGATTTCGCGCGCACCCTGCAGGGACGCCTGTACCGGTGTTTTTCCCTCTTCCAGATGGCGATGGATGTTCTCGACCACCACGATGGCATCGTCGACCACGAGCCCGATGGCGAGCACCATCGCCAGCAGCGTCAGCAGGTTGAAGCTGAAGCCCAGCGCCAGCATCAGGCTGCAGACGCCAATCAGCGACAACGGTATAGTGACGACGGGAATGATGACCGAACGGAACGATGCCAGGAACAGGAAGATCACGACCACGACGATCAGCATCGCCTCGATCAGCGTGTTCTGCACCTCGTCGATCGACGACTGAATGAACTTGGTGGAATCGTAGGCCACCTTCATCTTCATCGAAGGCGGCAAGTTGCGTTCCAGCTCCGGAAACAGCGCACGCACGCCTTTGACCAGCGTCAACGGATTGCCTTGCGGGGTCGCCTGCACGCCGATGAAGATCGCGCGCTCGCCGCTGAACGCGACACTCGCGTCGGTGCTTTGCGCCGCCAGTTCGACGGTCGCGATATCCTCGACCCGAACAAAGCCGCCGTCCTTTGACTTGACGATCATCCGCTTGAACTGATCAAGGCTCCGCAAGTCGGTATTGGTCGTAATGTTGGAGACGATGAAGTAGCCCTTGGCCTGGCCGGCGGCAGCCTGGAAGTTGTTGGCCTGGATCGCCGCCTGGACATCGCTCGGCGATACGCCGCGCCCGGCCATCTTGATCGGATCAAGCCACAGCCGCATCGCGAATGTCTGGCCGCCCAGAATGTCGGCCGACGCCACGCCGTCGACGGTCGACAGCACCGGCTGGACCACGCGCGTCAGATAGTCCGAGATCGCCGAACCGGACAACTCCTCGCTGGAGAAGCCGAGATACATCACGGCCGTCGTCTGACCGGTTGTCTTGGTCACGATCGGATCGTTGGATTCTTTCGGGATCAGATATTTGACCGAGTTCGTCTTGGCGAGAACTTCGGTCAGCGCCTGGTTCGGATCGAAATTCAGCTTGATGTAGACCTGGATCGTGCTCGTGCCCTGCACCGACGACGACGTGATGTAGTCGACACCTTCGGCGGAGGCGATCGCCTGCTCGATCGGCGTCGTGATGAAGCCCTGAATCAAATTCGCCGACGCGCCCGGATAGACGGTGGTGACGTTGATCACCGTGTTCGACAGCTTCGGATACTGCCGGATCGGCAGGACGCTGGCGGCCCGCAGACCGAGCAAAAGAATCAGCAGGCTGACGACGACCGACAAAACCGGGCGCTTGATGAAGATATCAGTTAAGGCCATCGCTGGTTATCCAGTTCAAACATGTGGGCACGGTCCCTTCACGAGACCGATGCCTGAATCCTGATGTTGCAAACGCTGCCCTACCGGCCCCGTCACGTTCAATAGCGCGGCGGCTTCGCCGGAATCACAGGCGCCGGATCGGCCGAAATCGTCACTGCCGCACCCGATTGCAGCTTGAGCTGTCCGACCGCAACGACACGATCGCCGGACTTCAGCCCTTTCAGGATCTCGGCACGCCCGTCGATGCGGTTGCCGGTCTGCACGAAGGTGCGCACCGCCGTCAGGCTGGTCTTGCCGTCATCCTCTTTCTTCTCGGTGAGGAGATAGACGGAGTCGCCATACAGCGTGTAGTCGACCGCGGTCTCGGGAATGGTGACGACCGGCGGCTTGTCCGGCAGCACCACAGTGGTGGTCGCGAACATGCCCGGCTTGAGGATGCGGTCCGGGTTGTCGATCGTCGCCTGCACGCGAATGTTGCGCGTGTCGGTAGCGATCTGCGGCTCGATGGTCGTGATCTTGCCCTCGAACTTGCGGCCCGGATAGGCGTCGACCGCGATACGGACGATCTGTCCGACCTTGAGCGCGCCTGAGTCCTTTTCCGTCACGGTGAAGTTGGCATAGAGCCGCGACAGATCGGTCAACGAAACGATCTGCGTTCCCGCCGTCAGATACTGACCGACCTCGACCCTGCGAACGCCGAGCTCGCCGTCGAACGGGGCCCGCACCTGCTTTTGCGAGATGATGGCCTGGGTCTTGGCGATCCCGGCATTGGCCTGGTCGAACGCCGATTGCGCCTGGTCGACAGTTGCCTGCGGCCCGAACTGGCGGCTTGCCAGTTGCTTGGCGCGCTCGAGCGAGAGCTGCGCCATCGTGGCCTGCGCCTTGAAGCTGGCGAGGTCGGCCTGCTCGGGACCATCGAACAACTGCACCAGCGGGGTGCCTTCCTTCACGGCAGCACCCGCGGTGAACATGATCTCGGTAATACGGCCGTTCAAATCCGAGGTGACATTGACCTGATGCACGGCGGCGAGATCGCCGACCGCGGTCAACAGGTTGGGTATGACTTCGGACTTCGCGTCGGCAACGCTGACGCTGGTCGGCGGCGGTTTGTTGTTCGCGAAGAACTGCGCGATCATCTTGCCGCGGAAATAATTGAACCAGACCAGGCCGCCGACCAGCAGGCTCAGCAACAGCCCGACGACGATGAACCAGCGCACCATCCGGACCGGACGCTTGCGCGCCTTGTCGCCGATCGGCTGACCTTTGAGGTGGCTTTCGGTTACGATATTCATTTCATGCACTTTCTGCAGTTACCGATTGTCCCGAATTCGGCGACGGCTCGTGGTCCAAATGCGTAGCAATTGCGGCTTCGTTGAGTCCGATGCCGCGAAGGATGAATTGGCAAAGCTGCCGTTCGAGATCGGCGGCGTTGCCATAAGTAAGAACAGGCACCGCCGGAAGCCGCGACAGCGCGGCCATCAGCACGGTGTGGTGCGCAAACCAGAACAGGTTGAGCGGTTCATCGCCGATCTTCGACGCATCGCCGGCCGCCACGGCGCTTTCGAGCGATGCCGTGAACACGGTGCCGATCAGATCGCTGACCTTGGCGTAAAGCAGCCGCGCGAATTCACCGTCGTCGAGATGGCTCGTCGTCATCAGCCGCAGCCGCTGCGCCTCTTCCTCGTCGGGGCCGTCGGAGATCTGCATGAAGTGCCCGACCATGCCCTTGATCAGTTCAACCAGCGTCGCGGTCGAGGGCGCCTGGCCTAGCAGATGCGCCAGATCCGGATCGGCCTCGCACTCCTCCGCCAGGATTTCCGCATAGAGCGCCGCCTTGGACGGGAAGTGCTTGAACAGCAGCCCTTCCGAAATGGCAGCAGCCGCCGCCACGCTCTTGGTCGTGGTTCCGGCAAAGCCGTTGCGGGCGAAGCACCGCTTGGCGGCGCTCAATATCAATTGACGCCGTAAATCACTCGTCATGCGAAGGCTGGACATGGGGGTGTGAGTAATCACTCACCTTGACCAAGTCAAGGATTTATTGCAGCGCAAACCGGACATTTCGGCCTAAATCGGCTGCAATCCAAGGCCCCTCGGGTGTTCTCTCCGGGGGCATCGGCGCGGGAATGCATTTGCCTGTCAGGGTGCATATCGGACAGGACTGTAGACCGCAGGCCGCGCCTGACAAAAGCGCATAAGCCGCCTACCCGCTTCAATTTGAGTTGACCCGGCCCCCGGGACGGAGTTTAAATTAGTTGCAGGTGCGACTAATTTAATACACGCGACCTCGCCGGGCTTCACACCTTCTCTGTCTCGCAAAGAGTAAGACGCGCCATGAATTGGGATGCACGGGAGCTGTCGGCCAGTTTCGATCTGGAGAAACTGACGCCGGACTTCTATGCCAACCCTTATCCGACCTATCGGGCCCTGCGCGAGAACGAGCCGGTCAAGCGGCTGCCGAACGGCTGCTACTTCCTGACCCGCTATGACGATCTGGTCGCGGCCTACAAGGCGACCAAGGTGTTCTCGTCCGACAAGAGAAAGGAGTTTGCGCCGAAATACGGCGACAGCCTGCTCTACGAGCACCACACCACCAGCCTCGTCTTCAACGATCCCCCCGCCCACACAAGGGTACGGCGGCTGATCATGGGCGCGCTGTCACCGCGCGCGATTGCGGAGATGGAGCCCGATTTGATCAGGCTGGTCGACCGCCTGCTCGACGGCCTCGCCGCCAGGGGCGACGTCGAACTGATCGAGGATTTCGCCTCCGCCATCCCGATCCAGGTGATCGGCAATCTGCTCGACGTGCCGATGGAGGAGCGCGAGCCGCTGCGCGACTGGTCGCTCGCCATTCTCGGCGCGCTGGAGCCCGTGATCAGTCCGGAGGCGTTTGCGCGCGGCAACAAGGCGGTGAAGGATTTTCTTGGCTATCTCGAAATCCTGGTCGAGCGGCGGCGCGCAAAACCCGGCAACCCCGAACGCGACGTGCTGACGCGGCTCATTCAGGGGGAGGATAATGGCGAGCGGCTGACCTCGAAGGAACTGCTGCACAATTGCATCTTCCTGCTCAATGCCGGCCATGAGACCACCACCAATCTGATCGGCAACGGGCTGGTGGCGCTGTCGCATTATCCGCACCAGAAGGCGCGGCTGATCGAAAACCCCGCCCTGATCAAAACCGCGATCGAGGAGATGCTGCGCTTCGAAAGCTCAAACCAGCTCGGCAACCGCATGACGGTCGAGCCGGTCGAACTCGGCGGCATCGCAATGCCGGCAGGCACGCCGGTGACGCTGTGCATCGGCGCCGCCAACCGCGATCCGCAGCAGTTCGCCGACCCTGAAAACCTCGATATCGGCCGCACACCGAACCGGCATCTCGCCTTCGGCACCGGTGCGCATCAATGCGCCGGCATGGCGCTGGCGCGGCTGGAGGGCGCGATCGCGATCTCCCGCTTCCTGGCGCGGTTTCCGGACTATGCGCTGAACGGCGAGCCGGTGCGCGGCGGCCGCGTCCGCTTCCGCGGATTTCTGAGCGTGCCGTGCCAGGTCGGCGAAAGCACGCGGGCGTCGTAGGCGGCAGCCTGCTTACGCCGTCGCCGGCTCTCCAGCGATCGCGCGGTCGATCGCATCGATCAGCACCTGCATCTCCAGGAATTTGGCGCGCGCCCGCTCGGCCTTGTCGCGGTCGAACGGCGCCGCGAGCACCTTGGCGTGCGCATCGCGGTCTTCGAGCATGCGATCCCTCGCCTTCTTCAAATTGTCCAGTCGATCGCTCATGCGGGCTCGCTTTGCTGTTGGCTGTATCAGGCTCTGCCAGGGATTCGCGGCGTGACCATAGGGCATAGCAAGGCCAATGGACCCAAATTAAATCAGCTTTCGGACGATCGCCCTGTATCTATCCTTCGCCAAGTTGCTACCCTCGCCCGGCACGATGCTTTCGAAGCATCAACTCCAGGGAGTGACCGGCATGGCCAAGGGCGAGCAAAAGAACAATCGCGAGGCGAAGAAGCCCAAGAAGGAAAAGATCAAGACGATCGCGGCGGCGCCGAGCCAGAAGGGCGTCGGAAGCCTGCAGTCGGGTTTTGGCTCGGGCAAAAAGAAATAGTCAGCAAGGCTGTCTGACAAGCTTCGGTGTTGGACCGATCCTCCTCACCTGCGCCGGCGTCGGGGTTTGCGCCGCCCCGATCAGCGATTCCGGCCTTCACCGTCTTTCTGTCCTGGGCCGTTAATTAACCCCCGGTTTACCATGTTTGCGTACCTTTTTCGCACCGGCGTTTCGAAAAAGGGCCTCCCGTATGGCGTACCGCGCAAATCAGCAGCTTCGTGAGGACATCTGGGATTACCGCTACCCCTCCGCGCCCGCCCCGCTGCCTGACGAAGAAGAAGAGAAAGTCGTCAATTTTGCCCGGCAACCCGCGAAAGGACCCGGCACCACCGCGCTCAGCCTGATGCAGCAGGCCACTGAGATGTTCGAGGGCATCGAAAACCAGGCCCGCGAGACCGAAGCCCGCGCCCAGTCGCTGTGCAAGAGCGCCACCGAGCGGCTGCGGCTGGCCGAAAAACAGCGCGACGCTTCCGAGCGCGCGCGCCGCGAACTGATCAATGATTTCAATGCCCGGCTCGAGGAAATGGCGAAAGCCATGCAGCGGGCCGAAAAGCGTATCGTAAGCGCCGAGGATCATGCGATCGGAGCCGAGTTCCGCGCGCAGGCCGCCGAGGCCCAGCTTCACAAAGCCAACCGCGAACTCGCCGCCATCGAGGACATGATCCGCAAGCGGCTTGTTTGAGCGGTTTGGTACGCTTTCCATCGTCGTCCCGGCGAACGCCGGGACCCATAACCACAGGCTTTTGTGGTTAGTCCAAGCTGGTGCTCCAGCTCTTCTCAACAATCAACATCGGTGGTTATGGGTCCCCCGATGCGCAACTGCGCATCTGAGATCGCGCTTCGCTTGGCCGGGACGACGAGAACCCTAAACCACCGACCGGTGCCGCTCGATGCAGGTCCGCAGCACCTCATCCATCGGCTTGCTCCACCACTCCTCCGAAAAAATCTCGATCTCGGAATACCCTTCAAAGCCCTGCGCCTCGACGGCTGCGCGCACCGATTTGATGTCGATGATTCCGTCGCCCATCATGCCGCGGTCGTTGAGCATGTCCCTGGTCGGCACCAGCCAGTCGCAGACGTGGAACGCCAATAGCCGATCCTTGCCGGCGCGCGCGATCTGCGGCAGCAATTCCGGATCCCACCAGATGTGATAGACGTCGAGCGCGACGCCGAGCGCGCCTGATCGTTTCGGATCGAGCGCGTCGCAAAGATCCAGCGCCTGCTTTGTCGTGTTGACGCAGGCGCGGTCGCCGGCATAGGCGGGATGCAGCGGCTCGATCGCCAGCGGCATATTTGCGCCCTTGGCATATTCCAACATCTCGGCGATGCCGTCGTGAACCTGGCTGCGGGCTTCAATGATGTCCTTTGAGGCCGCGCTGCCCGGCCGCGAATATTGCGGCAGTCCGCCCACGACCAGCACGATGCAGGGCGCGCCCAGCGCCTTGGCTTCATCGACGGCGCGGCGGTTGTCGTCGCGCGCCTGGGCGCGATGCGCGGTATCCGCCGTGAACATGCCGCCGCGGCAATAGCCTGTCAGTTCCAGCCCGGCGTCGCGCACCGCACGCGCGGCACGCTCGAGGCCGACGGCGGCGACCTGATCGCGCCAGGGGTCGATGGCGCGGATGCCGTGCCGCGCGCAGGCCTCGATGATCGCAACGAGGTCGCCCTGCTTGCGGACCGTTGCCGTGTTCAGCGACAGCCAGCGATGGTCTTGCGAAAAATCCCGCATCAGGGCTCAACGCCGCGCGTCGCGAGCACGGTCTTCATCCGCCGTGTTGCCAGTTCCGGATTGGCGAGCAGGCCCGCCTGGTCGGCCAGCCTGAACAGTTCGGCCAGATGCAGCGTCGAGCGCGTGCTCTCCTGCCCGCCCACCATGGTGAAATGGTCCTGGTGGCCGTTGAGATAGGCCATGAACACGATTCCCGTTTTGTAGAACCGCGTCGGCGCCTTGAAGATGTGCCGCGACAGCGGCACCGTCGGCCCGAGCACATCGTGGAAGCCGGCCTCATCGCCGGCCGCCAGCCGCGATAGCGCATAGGACGCTGCCGGCGCAATCGCATCGAAGATGCCGAGCAGCGCGTGCGAAAAGCCCTTGTCGTCGCCGGCGATCAGTTCGGCATAGTTGAAATCATCGCCGGTATACATTTTCACGCCTCCGTCGAGCCGGCGGCGCATGTCGATCTCGCGCTGCTTGTCGAGCAGCGAGACCTTGACGCCATCGACCTTGGCGGCGTTGGCGTTGATGATGCCGACCGCGATGTCCATGGCCTCATCGAGGCTCGACGTGCCCCAATAATTTGCCAGCGCCGGGTCGAACATGTCGCCGAGCCAATGAATGATCACGGGCTCGCGGACCTGCGACAGCACGCGATTGTACACCTTGGCGTAATCGTCGGCATTGCGGCCGATCTTGGCCAGCGCGCGCGAGGCCATCAGGATGATGCGCCCGCCGGCTTTCTCGACCGCCGCGATCTGCTCTTCATAGGCGCGAATCACGTCATCGATGCTCTTCGCATCCTCCACCGCGAGGTGGTCGGTGCCGGCGCCGGAGAACACCAGCGCATTGCTCCTCGCCCTGGCAGCCCTCACCGAGCGCTGGATCAATTCCAGCGAGGTCGGCCAGTCCAGCCCCATGCCGCGCTGCGCGGTGTCCATCGACTCGGCGACGCCGAGGCCGAGGTCCCAGATGTGTTCGCGGAACGCGATGGTCTTGTCCCAGTCGACGGCTGATGTCAGCCACGGATCATTGTCGGCAAAGGGATCGGCGACCACATGCGCCGCCGAAAACGCCACGCGGTTCAGCGTGCCTTCGAGCTTCGCCGGAAAGACCCGCGACGCCGCGAGGCGATAGGTCTCGATGGAGCGGTTCGCGGTCGGCAGTTTCAGCGACAGCGACGAGACAGGCATTACCGGCTTGTTCATGGCTTCACCTCACACCTTGATCGGAGCGACGTCGATCCAGCGCCGTTCGCGCCAGCTCTGCAACGCGCATTCCGCGAGCTGCACGCCCTTGGCGCCTTCCATCAGCGTATACTTGTAGGGCGCGTCTTCGCAAACGTGGCGAATGAACATTTCCCACTGCTCCTTGAAGCCGTTGTCGTAGACGACGTTCTCGGGGAGCGTCTGCCAATCGGCATAAAAATCATGCGTGCGTTTCTCGTCCGGGTTCCACACCGGCCGCGGCGTGGCCTGCCGCGCCTGAATGACGCAATCGGTCAGCCCCGCGACCGCCGAGCCATGGGTGCCGTCGACCTGGAAGGTGACGAGATCGTCGCGATAGACCCGCGTCACCCAACTCATGTTGATATGCGCGATCACCCCGCCCTTGAGGCGGAAGGTGGCGTAAGCGGAGTCGTCGGCGGTCGCCTTGTATTGCTTGTTCTTCTCGTCGAAACGTTCGGGAATGTCCGTGGTGCCGGTGCAGCTCACGCTCTCGACCTCGCCGAAGAGATTGTCGAGCACGTAACGCCAGTGGCAGACCATGTCGAGGATGATGCCGCCGCCATCCTCGCTGCGGTAATTCCAGGACGGCCGCTGCGCCTCCTGCCAGCCACCTTCGAACACCCAATAGCCGAACTCGCCGCGCACCGAGAGCATGCGGCCGAAGAAGCCGGAGTCGCGCAGGAAGGCGAGCTTCTTGAGGCCCGGCAGGAACAGCTTGTCCTGTACCGTGCCGTGCTTGACGCCTTTTGAAGCAGCGAGGCGTAACACCGCAACGGCCTCATCGAGATTGGTCGCGATCGGCTTCTCGCAATAGACGTGCTTGCCGGCATTGATCGCCTTGGTCAGCAGCGAGGGCCGCGCCTGCGTGGTCGCGGCATCGAAGAAGATGGTGTCATTCTTGTCGGCCAGCGCCTTGTCGAGATCGGTCGACCAGCGCTCGACGTTGAAGCGCTTGGCGAGACGTTCCACTTTGTCTGCATCGCGGCCGATCAGGATCGGGTCCGGCATCATGCGGTCGCCATTGCCAAGCACCACGCCGCCCTGGTCGCGGATCGCGACGATGGAGCGGATCAGATGCTGGTTGAGCCCCATGCGGCCGGTCACACCGTTCATGATCAGGCCGAGGCGTTTGGTCGTCATATCGCTTGCTCCTGCAAGGTTTTTGCTTTTGGTTGTTGAAGCGGCGGCAAAGCCGACCACTCCGGATGTGCTGATGTCGCGAAGCCCGGCGCTGCCAGCGATCCCGTCAGCAGATCGCCGTCGTGGATCGACAGGCGGATGATGTTGCCGTCGCGGATGTAGAGATCGGGATGCGCGACAAGAAACGCGTCGGCCTCGGCAGCGGGCGTCTCGGCGAATCCATCGACGTAATGGTGGCCGTTTCGCTCGGCATGGGTGACGCCGATCAGCGCGCCCAGCGCCAGATCCTGCTGCACACCGAGCCCGGCCTGACAGGTCAGGTCCTCGCCCGAGATGAAATACCGTCCGCCGTCGGCGCTCCATTTGGCCGCGCGAGCGGCGTTGATGACCGATTTGTAGATGCCCTTGCACGACTTCGAGGAGATACCGCGATAGCCCAGCGCGCGGGCGGCCGGGAAGGCATCGTAGGAATCGTCGGCTTCGTCGATGATGAAATCGCGGCCGGCAAGCGCACCGAGCGGCGACTGCCGCGTGATATCGCGCGGCATCGGCTGCTCGATATACAGAAGTTTTCCCGCGATCGCCTTCAACGCGCCGTCACGGTCGAGGCGCTCGACCAGCGCGCCAAGCGCACCGAGATCGGCATATTGCTCGTTGGCATCCAGCGTCACCTTGTACGCATACGGCAGCTTCGCAAGTTCATCGCCGATCCGGATCAGGCGCGCCGCATCCGCCGCGGGATCGCCGTTCAGTTTCAGCTTGAAATAACGCGCGCCGGCGTTTTCCTTTGCGTCGGCGACGCCGCCCTCGCCCTCGACCTTGTCGTCCATGCCGACCGTGTGCCGGATCGCGACGCGCTCCAGCCGCCGGCGACCCGCAAGGAATTGCGCGACGGCGTCATCTCCGAGATCGGGCGCGAGCCGCGCATCGATCCCGGCCACATTTGCGGCCATGCCGTCAAAGAAATTGGCGCCTAGCCCGCGCAGCAGCGCATCCAGGATCGCCTTGTCGATCTCGGCCGGCCCAAAGCCGGCAGCGAGCGGCGGGATATCCTCTTTCGCACAGGCCTCGACCTGCGCGGCGATGATGGCAGCGTGGTGTCCGAACGCGGTGTCAAAGCCGGATCGCGCCAGATAAAGCTCGCGTGCGATCGCAAGCGCGCGGCGCAATCCGTCGATGGTCTGTTGCGGCGAAAGATGCGCCCGCTTGTCGAACCATTTCGAGGCCATCATTTCGGCGCTGGCGCCGATCGAAGTGCCCTTGCCTTCGATCTCGATTTCGGCGCGCACGAAAACCTGCACCGACGACGTGATCACCACGCTGCCGAACCGGAACGGCTTCGCAAACGGGATCGGCCGCTCGAAGAACGAAATATCCCGCACAGCGATGCGAGGAGGCATGGCGTTCTCCACTCTAGTCCAGCGCGCTTTGGGTGAAGAAGTGCTTTCGGATCCGCTGCACCAGTTCGGTGAAGGCGGGATCGGCCATCGAATCCAGCGAACGCGGGCGCGGCAGCGGCACGTCATAGATCGCCGCGATCGCGCCGGGGCGCTCGGTCATGACCAGCACGCGGTCGGCCAGGAACACCGCTTCCGGAATCGAATGCGTGATCAGCAGCACGGTCTTGCCGGTCTCGCGCTGGATCCGCATCAGCTCGACATTCATCTTCTCGCGCGTCATGGCGTCGAGCGCGCCGAACGGCTCGTCCATCAGCATGATTTTTGGATCATGCACCAGCGCCCGGCAGATCGAGGCCCGCTGCTGCATGCCGCCCGAAAGCTGCCAGGGCAGCTTCTTCTCAAAGCCTTCGAGCCCGACCATCTTGAGCAGCGCCTTGGCGCGCACGAGATATTCCTCGCGCGGCAACTGCTTCATGTCGATCGGCAGCATCACATTGCCGAGGATATTGCGCCATGGCAGCAGCAGCGCGTTCTGGAACACGATGCCGACATTGCCGTGCGGTTTTGTCACCTGTTCGCCTTCGACCAGGATTTCACCGGTCGAGGGCGCCAGCAGGCCCGAGATCATCTTCAAGAGCGTGGACTTGCCGCAGCCGGACGGGCCGACGACGACAAAGAACTCGCCCTCGTTGATATGAAAATCCAGCGGCTTCAGCGACGGCACATCGCCGTCGCGCGACCGATAGGTCTTCGACACGCCTGACAGCGTGATCCCCGGCGTGCCGGCGCCTGCCCGATCGGACACCAGGCGCAGATGCGCGGCGGGCTGATCGGGGTTCGTTGCTTTGGTGGCTGCGCTCATTCAGACAATTCCGTTATCGAGATACCCCCGTCATTCCGGGATGGTCCGAAGGACCAGACCCGGAATCTCGAGATTCCGGGTTCGATGCTTCGCATCGCCCCGGAATGACGACGTACAGTTAGGACCCACCCTTCGGCAGATAGTCGTTCGTATAAAACGCCTTCGGATTGTCCTTGGCCTTGGCTTCGAGGCCGCCATACTCGACCATCAGATTGACCGTGTCGGTCATGTTCTGGTCGGTGACCTCGAACGGCCGCTTGCCCTTGGTTTCGGCCGTGCGGTAGAGCGGGATCGTCAGCTCAAAGCCTTGCGTCAGCGTTTCGATCTTGCCGCCCTTGGGGTTGGCGTCCAGGATCGATTGCGCCGCGGCCTTCGGCTCCTTCTCGGCGGCCTCGACGGCCTTGGTCGTCGCCGACATGAAGCGCTTGACGAGGTCGGCATTGGCCTTGACGAACTCGGTGTTGGCGACGACGCCCGAGCAGACCATGTTGATGCCGTAGTCGGCGAACTTGATCGCGTTGACGTCCTTGCCGGTGGCGTCCTTGATCTTCATCGACTGGTCCATGACGTAGCCGAGCAGCAGATCAGCCTGGCCGTTGATGACGGCGTTGAGCTTGGTCTGGCCGTCGCCGGCCACGGTCTGGAAATCGCTTTCCTTCAGGCCGGTCTTCTTCAGGAACAGCGGCCAGATCTGGGTCATGGAATCGGCGGGCGTGATCGCCACCGTCTTGCCCTTGATGTCTTCGGGCTTCTTGATGTTCTTCTCGACGAAACCCATCGCCGACATCGGGCTGGTCTGCAGCAGCACGCCGGTAGCGACGATCGGCGCACCCTTTACTGCCGCGCGCATCATGGTCGGCACGTCGACATAGCCGAAATTGGCGGTCTTGGCCGCAACGGCCTGCGTGGTCGCCGCCGAACCGCGGCCTTCCTGGATTTCGAGATCGATGCCTTCGGCGGCATAGATGCCCTTGGCCTTGCCGTAATAGAACGGCGCATGCTCGCCATAGACGTACCAGTTCAGCATCAGCACCACCTTGTCGGCGGCGGATGCCGAGGCGGTCCACGCTAACGTGACTACAATCGCCAGAATAAATTTCATCATGTCTTCTCCTCCCTCTTTTAATTTTGTGTTCGTCATTGCGAGGAGCGTTAGCGACGAAGCAATCCATTCTTCCGTTGTGGCTCGATGGATTGCTTCGCTTCGCTCGCAATGACGGCGTCTCCCTTGTCTCACTTACGAAGCAAAGATGATGTCCTCGCGCTGGCTGACATGCCAGGGAATGACGAGGCTTTCGATCCGGTCGACGATCCAGAACAGGATCACGCCCATCAGCGCGAGAATCACCAGCGCGGCGAACATCGTCGGCAAATCGAAGGTGCCGATCGAGCGCTGCAGCACATAGCCGATCCCGGAATTGGAACCGACGAATTCGCCGACCACCGCGCCGACCACGGCCAGCGTGATCGACACTTTCAATCCGGAGAAGATCGCCGGCATCGCATGCGGCAGGTTGACGGCGCAGAATACCCTGAAGCGGCTGCCCTGCATCGCGCGCGCCAGATCGACCATGTCAGGATCGACCGATTTGAAGCCCTGCACCGCCGACACCACGACCGGGAAGAAGCCCAGCAGAAACGCCGAGATCACTTTCGGGATGATGCCGAAGCCGAACCAGACCACAAACAGCGGCGCGATCGCGATCTTGGGCACGGACTGGGAGAACACCAGCAGCGGATAGACGTAGCTTTCCACCGTCTTCGATCCCGCGATCAGCATGGCGATGGGAATGCCGAACACGGCCGAGAGCAGGAACCCGCAAATGGTGGCGTAGGTGGTAGGCCAGGCCTGCCGCAGCAGTTCCGGCCAATCGGTCCACAGCACGGCGACGACATCGCCGGGCGCCGGGATCTGGTAGGCGGGAATCCGGAACACGCGGATGGTCAGGTCCCAGATCACGACGATGAAAATCAGGAACAAAAACGGCCGCACCCACGCCGCGTTGAGCGCTTTGGTCACGCCGCTGGGGCCCTTCGGTTCGGCCACGTCTCGCTCCCTGATCAGGTTCTTGTCGGCGAGAAATTAACCCGTTGGATAAATACTGTCCAGTGGCTTCCCTGTGACATTTTGAGCCGTGTTTCTTCGTCATTCCCCGATGCGCAATTGCGCATCGGGGAATGACAGCGGATGGATTGCTCGCGCTGCGACAAATTAACCCGACGGGCAAAATTCCGCTTCCCTCGTCGGGCAAATCAGCGGTTTGAATTGTCGCGTCCCGCCCGACAAGAGGGGCGTGCGCACGTCACGAACGCGCGGCGGGATGCGGTGGACGCTGGTTTACGCCTCGACGACGGCGTGGATAAGCGTACGGCAAAACCGTGTGGTCCTGGCGCCCGTTGCAGGCGTCAAGCTGTCGGAGAAGCGCAAGCGGGAACGGCAGCGACGGAGTCAACCAAGAACTCGTCTCCGGGGAGAGCACGGCATAAGCCGTAAAGCCATTGCGCAGGGAATGTCGGATGTTCTCCGCTGCCCTGTATGCTCATGTGCATTTTGTTTTGTGCAAACCGCACGCGAGACCGCGGGTGCAGCGCGCACCCGGTCTTC
>NZ_JAFCLX010000023.1:0-116025 GCF_018130205.1 Bradyrhizobium sp. AUGA SZCCT0222 | reverse complement strand
CATCCGACATTCCCTGCGCAATGGCTTTACGGCTTATGACGCGCTCTCCCCGGTGAGACGGCCTCTATTGCCACCGTCGCCCTTCGGAAGCGTTAGCTCCCGCCGGACTTGACGCCGTTACGGGCGCCAGGACCACACGCTTTCGCCGTACGCTTCAGCCGCGACCGTCAATCGCAACGTCAACGTCCACCGCGACCCGCCCCTCGTCATGACGACGGCCGACGCCCCTCTGAGTGGGACGGGATGGCTATTGATGTGCAGGTGATTTGGGGTCGAAGGAAAGGAAAATATTTTTGATTTTCGGAAATTTTGGACTTGACACGATTTCTATAAATCAGAAATGATTTGCCCGTCGGGTTGATTTGTCGCGGCCCGATCGCGAAATTTCGCTTTGCGCGCGGGGCGACGCGGGCCGCGATTTAAGTTGCGGTGGTATTATGCATTCAGCCATCGAACCAGGCCATGAACCCATAAAATAGCAGCCCGCGGTCATATCTCCGTGGCTATAGGATCGCCCGTGGCGAACTTGAAGTAGGTGTTCCACGCTGCGCCAAGCTTACATGAGCGCGGCGTTGATCCACAGATGGGTGAGGATGCTTGCCACGTAACCAAGCGCAATGGCCCAGGTCCATCGAAGATGATTGATAAACGTGTAGTGGTTGCGCAGCAGTCCCATCAGCGCCACGCCCGCCGCCGTGCCGATGGACACGAGGCTCCCCCCGACACCGGTGCTCAGCGTGACGAGCATCCACTGGCCGCTCGACATATCCGGGTTCATGGTGAGCACCGCGAACATCAGCGGGATGTTGTCGAACGCCGCGCCCAGCACCCCGATGGCGATGTTGGCGGCGGTCGGTCCGAGGTCGCCATAGAGATAGTTCGACAACTGCGCGAGGTAGCCGGCAACGCCTAGCCCGGCGACGGCGAAGATGACGCCGAAGAAGAACAGCAGCGTGTCCCATTCCAGGCGCCTGATCTCGCGTAAGGAGTCGAACGCCATGTCCTGGTCGTCACGGCGGCGACCGACCTGCTGGAGGATGTAGCTGTACATTTGCAGGTATCCGAGACCCAGCATCATCCCGAGCGCGGGCGGCAAACTGAAGAAGGTCTTGAACGAAACGGCGGTCGCGATGGTGGCCGCGAACAGCCCGACCACAACGCCCGCGCCGTGCTTGAGTCTCCTCGTTTCGCTTACCGGCTCCGGCATTCCTTTCGGCACGCTGAAATGCATTAACGCCGCCGGGACGAGGAAGTTCACCAGCGCCGGGAGGAAGAGATGGAAGAACTCCAGGAATTCCAGCTTGCCTTTCTGCCAGACCATCAGCGAGGTGATGTCGCCGAACGGCGAGATGACGCCGCCGGCATTGGCGGCCACCACGATGATAATGCAGCCCATAACGATGAACTGGTAGCTGCCGACCCCGACGGCCACCACCACGGCGCCCATGACGAGCGCCGTGGTCAGATTGTCGATGATGGGACCGAAGACAAACGCAAGCCCTCCGATCAGCCAGAAAAGCTGCCGATAAGAGAGCTTTCTGCTGGCGAGCTTGGCCCTCACCGCGGCGAATACGCGCCGCTCCTGCATCGTGTTCACATACGTGATCGCCACCACGAGGAACAGCATCAGCTCGCCATAGTCGAGGATCACATGCTTGGCGGCGGCTTCGAGCGCGGCGCTCTGGCCATGCGCAGCGTAGACGACGCCGAGAAGCGCCCAGATGAGGCCCGCCGCCAGCATGACGGGTTTCGACTTGCGCAGTTGAATGACTTCCTCGACGGCCACGAATCCGTAAGCAACGAAGAAGATCAGAAGCGCCAGATAACCGACGGGATGCCGCGTCAGATCGATGCGCGCTGCCGCCTCCATGGCATGGAGCGGCGCGGGAGCGGACAGGAGCAAGACAAATACCGCACCGGCCAACATCCGCAGCCGTCCGGCAAAACGCACCGTCGCCAGTTCCTGTCGACAAAAGTCGAGCGCCATCACCGTGCAGCTTTCTACTCTTGGGTTTGAGCAACGCAGGCCCTGCTCCCGTCGCGCGGATCGTGCCTGCTGGAGACAAGCCGTAGCACGACACGGCACGACATGCGCCCGCTGCTGCGTAGGGAATAGTGCCCACGGAATTATGGTGGGTACTACCTACGCGCTTGCGTACGAAGTTGGGGCGGCGCATTCTCGCTCGAGAAAAAATTGTCCGCTTGGTGACGGAGAACTGGATTGGGCGATGTCGTCCGCAGATCACGTGGTGCGACTGCGGGCTTGCGCTGGAGTGGCGGTTGGCCGCGCGAACTGGCGCCGGCGCGATACGCCCTGATCGGCGGCATCTTCACTGTCGCCTATCTCGGGCTCGAATGGCTCACGCGCGTCCATGAACTCGAAGCCCTCGGCATCACGCTGTGGAATCCGGCGAAGGCGCTGAGCCTTGGCCTGTTGCTGCTCAAGGGCGTCTCCTATGCGCCGGCGCTGTTCCTGGCGTCGCTGCTGGTCGATCTCTTCATCTACGGGGCCGCCAAGGGCGTCGCTTCCATGGTCGCCACGAGCGCAGTCGTTGCGATCGGATATGCCGCGCTCGCTGCGGGTCTCACGCGAGGCCTCGGCTTTGCTGTTAGACGGCCTGACCTGCGCAATGTGATTGCACTGCTGGTGACGGTGCCGGCAGGGACATTCGTCATAGCCTGCCTCTATTGCGGCTTTCTCGTAGGGTTCGGCGACCTGCCGGCGAGGCAGTACTGGGAAGCGGTGCGGCATCTCTGGGTCGGAGACACCGTCGGTGTCATCATCCTCCTCCCCCTTGCCATGGCCGCGTCCTGGTCAGTTCGACGTCTGGGCGAGACAAGACTCGTCATGCTGCTGATCGACTTCGGAACCTTTCTGGCCGGGGTGCTGATCGCATTGTGGCTGATCTTCTCCTTCGAGGGAGCCAACGAGTACCATTTGTTCTATCTGCTGTTTCTCCCGGTGAGCTGGATCGCGATGCGCGCCGGGTTCGTGGGAGCGGCAGCCGGCGTATGTGTCGTCCATCTGCTGCTGCTGGCCTTCATCAGCTGGGGCGGCTACCCCGCAAGCACTTTCATGGGCTACCAGCTGCTGGTGCTGGCGCTCGCCTTCAACGGGTTGCTGCTGGGCGCCGTCGTCGACGAGCGCCGGAGATCGGACGAACTGCTGCGCGAGCAGCATGCCGAAGTGGTACGCATGACAAGGCATGCGACGGCCGGTGCGATGGGCGTTTCATTGGCGCACCAGATCAGCCAGCCGCTGTCGAACGTCGCCATGTACCTTCACGTCGGCAGGCAGCTTCTGGCTGACAAGCCTGACGAGCCGGCACCGATTGCGGCGTCGCTTGAAAAGGCAACAGGTCAGTTGCGGCAGGCGAAAGACATCCTCGAGCGTCTGAGGGATTTCGTCTCGCGCGGCACGCTGAGGCCGGCTCCCACCGACCTCGGCGCCCTGACTCGGAAGGTGGTGGCTCTAGCCGAGGATGATGCAAGGGCGCACGGCGTATCGGTGCGGCTTGAGGCTGCGTCCGTCCCACCAGTCATCGTTGACGCACTTCAACTCGAGCAAAGCCTGATCAACGTGATCAACAACGCCATCGACGCCGCAGCGGAAGCCGACCGTCTGCCCGGCTGCGTCACCGTTCGCGTGGCAGCCCTCAACAAACGGGTACGGATCGAGATCGAAGACAATGGGCCAGGCGTGTCCGATGTCGTGGCCAAACAGCTGTTCGAGCCGTTCGTCACGACAAAGCCGAGCGGTATGGGGCTCGGCCTGGCGCTGTCGCGCGAGCTGATCAGCGCGCATGGAGGGACAATCGATTGGGAGCACGTCCGGCCCGATGGCGGCGCGCGGTTCACGATCGAACTTCCCTTGAGCCCAGAGGTGGGCCATGGGCCATAAGCGCATCGTTCACGTCATCGACGATGAATCCGAGGTCTGCGAAGCTCTCAAAGTGCTGTTGCATACGGCGGGGATGGAGGCGCGCACCTATGCCTCGGCCGAAGAGTTCCTCTCGGAAGTCAAGCTGAGCAGGCCGTTATGCTTGCTGGTTGATCTGCGCTTGCCCGGAATGAGCGGGCTGGATCTCGTGAGTCACTTGCAACAGGGGCCGATGTGCCCGGTGGTGGTGATGATCACTGGCCATGGCGACGTGCCGCTCGCCGTCAAAGCCATGCGAGCGGGCGCATTGCACTTTCTTGAGAAGCCGTTCGAGCCGGCGGAACTCCTTCAGACTCTGGAGGAAGCACACCAGCGCGTCAGCGAAATCGCTGCCCAGGAAGAAGCGTATGCAGCTATTGAAGCCAGGCACCGATCGCTCACGGCCCGCGAACAGGAAGTAATGGTACTACTGGCTGAAGGCATGCCGACGAAGGTGCTCGCTACAAAACTCGGGATCAGCACGCGGACAGCCGAGCATCATCGCGCAGCTGTGCTGCAGAAGATGGGCGCGCGGACGCTGTCGCATCTGGCGCGCATGAGCATAAGCCTGCAGGGGCGGAGTGCGCTTCCAAGACCGTAGGTAATCTTCGCCATTTCCGGGGAAGGCGATGAATGCAACTCCGCGCAGACAGCATACTCTGTTAGGTCTCGACCGCGGCGCGTGGTTCTCGGATAACGAGAGCATCACAGGCTACGTCATCCATGATCGCCTTTGCGGTGCTCCCTAGAAATATCTCGAAGAAGGGACTCCGCCCGTGCGTACCAAGCACTAACAGGTCGACATCTTTGTCTCGTACATAATCACGCAGCAGAAAATTTGGTGAGCCATCCTCAATCAGCACATTCGGCTGTCGCCAACCGGGCGCTGTTTTTTCCACTCCTGCCAAAAACGCCCGCACCTCGTGCTCGACTCCCATACGATATTGTCCATGCAATGCCGCTTCGGTTATCAATTCGGACGGTGGGGTGTATGCGTGAAAAACTGTTAGCCTTTGTCCAGAGAAAAGGCGTCCGGTTGTTTCCAGGGCATAACGTGAGGACTCGGAGAGGTCGGTAGCGAACACAATATTTTTGTACGGCCTGCGAGGACGCTCCTTGACAACAAGGAGCGGCACCCGAGAGCGACGAAATAGTCGATCCGCGGTCCTGCCCAATATGAAATGGCCGAACGACTCTTCTCTTCCGATGCCGATCGCGATCAGGTCGCAATTCTCAGCGTTGGCATTGCACAGAATGGCTTCTACCGGATTTCCTTCGGTGATGCGCACCGTTGGCCGGGCCGGAAGCGCGTCGACATCGGCCAGGAGGCGTTTTGTGGCAATATCAAACGGATCGGGCGGGCGTCTCCACGACGGCAGTCCTGCTACATTCGGGATGCTCAACTCGCGACCTTCAATGACATGCAGGACGATCAGCGACGATTGCCACTGCGTTGCAAGCATGGCCGCTCGGCAAAGCGCGCGGTCACAGCGGGCGCTGAGGTCCGTCGCCAAGAGAATCTTCTTGCCGCACATCCGACTTGGCGCATTCACACCGCTCTACCCCTGTCGTTCGGGACGACCAATTCGTTTGGGCTTTCAGCGGCGCATCTTGATGTTCCGCCTTGCCTGCTGGGGATAGTACGTAACACGCCGCGGCGCGAAATGGGCCCAGTTCCGCGTAGGGATTAATGCTTGCGCGCTTATGGTGAGAACTACCTACTCGCTAGCGTACGAATTATGACACCTTGCAAGGGGCGGACAGGCTCGCCACGCTTGTGGTGTAGCTTTCGTGCTTGACGAGCAATGCCCATTGCGACGTAAATACCGCACCCACTACTGTAGAGCTACGGAATTGCCCGTCCTTATTCTCACATCGACAAAGCAAGATTTCCTTGCGCGCAAGATCGCCAAGCAGCTTGTCGATTTGCGTCTTGCCGCCGCCGTGCAGATAAGAGAAGTCGACAGTTTCTATCGTTGGCAGGCAACAATTCACAACCACAATGAATACGCACTCACAATCAAGACTATCGCTGCCCACTTTTCCAAGATTGAAGAACTGATCAAGCGCGAGCACACCTACGATATTCCGCAGATCATCATGCTCGACATCAAGAACGGCTCGGTCGACTATCTTCGATGGATAGAAGAACAGGTGTCCTGACAAGGGTCTTGATAAGCATGGAGCGAGGGCTGCAAAGCAGCGACCCCGCTCACGATTGGTTTCCTCGCTTGTTAGATCTAACGCGGCCGTCTCGAGGGACGGGCCACGGGCCTCACGGTTCGCCCGGCGAAGCATCGTCCGAAGACGCGCGTAGACGCGCTGCTCACCACGAGGGCGCTACCGCGCCACGACCTCGACCTCGCCATCAACGCCGTTGACGACGTTGAAGGGGCGCTCGAACACCTTGCCTTCGTTCTTGGCGATGGCGCGGTATTCGCCTTCGGACAGGACGACGCGGGGAAATGCGCCGATCGATTCCTTGATGACGTCGCCGCCCGGCGTGATGACGGACCAGGCGGTGTTGGCGAGCGCCTCGCCGCCCTTGTCGCTGACGAGCTTCAGCATGATGACGGCGGCGCGATGGGTGACGATCACGTCGGTCAACTTGCCGGCCTGCACGCGGATGTCGGAACGGACAACGGAATTGGCATCGCCGTAGTTGGAGATGATGTAGTAGGTGCCCTCCGGCAGCAGCGCGACGTCGCCGCCGGCGACGTTGGGCAACAGCGAGGTCCGCTCCGCGCCGTCGAACTGGCTGCCTTTATAAATCGCGAACGAAATCTGGTTCGGCGGGATCTTGGAGGTGCCGACGCGGCCTTCGATACGCAGGCCGCCGGCCGGAAGCACGAAGGATTCCCGATCGGTCTCCGACTTCAGGCTCACCGCCCGCACCGCGCTGACGAGGCCGAGCGCGACGTGCACGACGTAATTGCCCGGCGGCAGCACGATGTTCGGGGTCGCACCGCGGTCCTCGCGGATCAGGCGGAACGTGCCGTTATCGTCCGGCTTGTCCGCGAACACCCGCCACACCAACCCGCTGTTGATGACCGGCAAATCCTTGCCGTAGCGCGCCGTCAACGACAGCACGGCCTGGCCAGGCGTCGCGGCGCCCGGCGGCGGCGCCGCCGGCGGAACGGTGGCGATCGACGGCGGCACCAGGGTCGGCTGCGTCAGGGTCGGCGGCAGGGTGGGTATAGAGCCCGGCGGCGCCAGGTTCATCGCAGGACCCGACGGCGCATCCGGAATCGAACCCGGCGGCACCGGCGGCGGGCGATCGGAGAACATCTGGGCCGAAGCCGGGCCAGATCCCAGCAACGTGAAGGCAAGTGTTAAGGCAAGCATTGGGGCAAGCAAAAGCCGCGGGAAAAGCCGCCATGCGCCCCCGTCCCCGCCGATGCCATTGCCTCGCCAAGTCATCGCCATGCTTTTCACTGAAAACGCGGCAAATTCAAGCCTGCAGAGTAGCCCGAAAGAGCAGCCCGAAGCCTCCTGGACCAAGGAACCGGCAGTTGATCCCGCGGTCGCAGTCCAGTCATAATCTCCGCCTAGGCCGCTTTGGCCGGGCATAAACCATGCATCTAGAATTGATTGACATGATTCTGGTACGGCCATGCCGCGGCGAATATGCTTGAGCCGCAGGAGAGTTTTTCGTGTTGGATAACTGGATGGGCCGCGGCCAAAAGGGCTCCGACGGCCGTGACGAGGTAGGGCTCGGCAGCATCCGCCGGCCGGTGATCGGGCTGGCGCTGGGCGGCGGCGCCGCGCGCGGGTTCGCCCATATTGGCATCATCAAGACCCTGGTCGCCCACGGTATCCATCCCAATGTCGTGGTGGGAACGTCGATGGGCGCGGTGATCGGCGGCGGCTTCGCCTCCGGAAATCTCGAAAAGGTGGAAGAATGGGCGCGCGGCCTGCAGCCGCGCAATATTTTCAGCTATCTCGATATCCGTCTCAACGGCTCCGGCCTGATCGGCGGCAGCAGGCTTGCCGCCCAACTCGAGACGACGATGGGCCAGGGCCTGATCGAGGACCTGCCGGTGAAATTCGCCACTGTTGCGACCGAAGTGCGCACCGGCCACGAGATCTGGCTGACCCATGGCCGCATGATCGACGCGATGCAGGCCTCATACGCGCTGCCGGGAATATTCTCGCCGGTCCTGATCGGCGACCGCTGGCTGGTCGATGGCGCGCTGGTCAACCCGGTTCCGGTGTCGGCGGCCCGCGCCCTCGGCGCGGAGATCGTCATCGCCGCCAATCTCTCCAGCGACGTCTTTACCCACTCGACGACGATCTATGCGCATGGCCCTTCCGCCGAGCTTGCGGTTGTGCCGGAAGCAGCGCCTGAACCTGCAACTCCGAAGCGCGGCCTCGGAAAATTCTTCTCCGCCGAACGCACCGTAAAGCGCGAATTCTTCGGCGCGCCCGGCCGGCCGGGAATTTCCACGGTCATGGTCGACGCCTTCAACATCATGCAGGACCGCATCACCCGCGCGCGGCTGGCCGGCGATCCGCCCGATCTCCTGATCTCGCCCCGGGTCGGCAAGATCGGCTTGTTCGATTTTCACCGCGCCGACGATCTGATCGCCCATGGCGTGCGCGCCGCCGAGCGCGCCATCGATTCCATCCAGGAAGCGATCCACATTCTGGCGCCGGCAGCGGCCGGTGCCGCCGCTGCCGAAAAGGCCGGACCAGAGAAAGAATAGAGCTCAGGCGGTCTTGATGTAGTCGCGCAGCGCTTCCTGCTCGGCTTCATATTCGTGGACACGGCGCTTGACGATGTCGCCGATCGAGATCAGGCCGACCACCTTGCCCTCCTCGACGACAGGCAAATGCCTGAACTTGCCCAGCGTCATCATTTCCATGATGCCGCTGACCGTGTCCGACTCCCGGCAACTGACGACCTTGCGCGTCATCACGGCGCTGACCGGCTCATCCAGCACCTTGGCGCCGCGCTCGCCGAGCACACGGACGATGTCGCGTTCCGACAAGATGCCTTCGAGGCGTCCCTGGTTCATGACCAGCACGGCGCCGATCTTGCGCTCGCCCAGGAGCTTGACCGCGGCCGAGAGCTTGGCGTCCGGCTCGACGTTCAGGATGTCATGGCCTTTGGAATCGAGAATTGCACGTACCGTCATTGCCGCCTCCTGAATCGGTGCGCACCCCTTTTGGGGGTTCGACTTGTTCGCGAGTCTTCAATCAACAGTTCCACGCCGAACTCGTTTCAAGAGCGTTCGTTTCAGGCGCGGTCTACAAGCTCGGCTGTCCTGCATGGCAGCGGGCTTTGTCTTGTGTCACACATGTCAAGATGATGGATGAAATCGCGGTGCGCCGCAAGCGACGATCAGACGCGGTCGGCCTCGTCAGGCGATGACGCATCTGCAGCATGCGCTGCCGCCCGTGGCACCGGATCGAACAGCGAAAACAGCATCAGGCCGGCGAGAAATCCGCCGATATGCGCCTGCCACGCCACGGTGCCGCCGTCGGCGCCGATCGCAATCGATCCGACGCCAAAGATGATGTTGACGCCGAACCACACCGCCAGAAATCCCAGCACGCGCGTGTCGCGAAAGGCCTGTCCGAGCGACAGCGCCGGCACCTTCGCCGCTTCATCCGCGTCGCCGCGGCTGAACGACAGAAAGCTTCCCTTCACAAAGGCAAAGCGAATGGCGGCCGCCATGGTGCCGGAGACCGACGCCGACGCGCCGATCATCGGCGCGATCGCGTGTTCATGCGTGAGCAGATGTGCAATCGCGCCGGCCGCGGCCGTCACGGCCATGAAAACGTAAAACCTGACCGCGCCGAACCGGCGCGCCAGCGCGCTGCCGAACGGCAACAGCCACAGCACGTTGAAGCCGATATGGGTGAGATTGGCGTGCAGCAGCGAATAGGTGACGAAGGTCCAGACCTTGGCGCCCGCTCCGCCGGGAAAATCGATGTTGAGCAGCGTCGAATCGTAGCGTTTCGGAATGAAACCGAAGACGTCGATGGTCCAGTTCTCGAGTTCCGGCGGCAGCAGCACCCGCAGATGAATGACCGCGATCAGCGCGATATAGGCCGTCAGCGCACCCGGCAGGGTCAGGATCGGCTCTCGCGGACCGTCCGGGGCTTCAAGCTGGGTTTCAGGCTGGGATTCCAAGGGGCCAGGGACCTTTAGAGACCTTTAGAGGCGGCTTTGGGGAATAATCGGCCCAGATAGGCGGCTTTGCCCGCGCTGTGCAAGTGCACAAACGTTCGAACCATCAAAGGCGCTGCACTGCGTCCGGGACACGAGACAGGGTCGCTATGCCAAAAAGAGCAAAGAAAAAGGGAGGACGCTGAGAACGTCCTCCCTCGTCGTGCCGATCTTTTCGCGCCCCTGGAGCTTGGGGGAACATCCCCACCCCTCCCCGCGCGACGACCAAACTGTTTGACGCCACCTGTGTACCAACCGAGCCGGTCAGCCGGAGATAAGCCGGCCGGGTCCGATGCGTTCCACTCTACGCAGGCCGCACCGGGATCGCCAATCTCATAGTTAATTTAACGTTAACAACGCAAAGCCGCCGCCAAAGCGGCCAAACCGCGTCCACGGCATGGACGCTGCACAGCCTGTCCTGCACAACACAGAAGGGACAGCACGTGAGCAAAATCGGGACAGATATGTGCCGCCCTGCCACGGGCGGGGGCGAGGCCAACGTATGAAACATCCATCGAGCCGTCAGTTTTTTGCCTATTGGGACGCAAAACGCGGCCACGCGCGGGCACCTGACCGCAGCGAGATCGAACCATCAGCGGTACGCGAACTGCTCGGCGACATCTTCGTGCTGGGTTACGAAAACGAGGCCGGCTTCCCCTTCCGCGTCGCCGGAACACGGGTCTGCGCCCTGCTCGGCCGCGACGCAAAGGACAGCAGCTTCTCGGCGCTGTTCGCACCAGAGAGCCGCCGCGAAATCGAAGACGTCGTGACTTACGTCGCCGAAGAAATGCTGGCCGCCGTCGCCGGCATCACAGCGACGTCGGAAGACGGCCGGACGGCGCATCTGGAATTGCTGCTGCTGCCGTTCAACAACCGCGCGCACGCGCCGATCAGCGTCACCGGCCTGTTGGCGCCGTTCGAGGACGATCTCGGCACGCTGAAGGATTTCAAGCTGACGTCGTGGCGCTATCTGCACCGGCCGGAAAAACTCGTTCCCCGCGCCTTGCGCAAGCTCGCCATCGCGCGCGGCTTCATGGTGTACGAAGGAATTACCGGCCGCTGAACCGCGCGGCGCGCTTTTCAAGAAACGCGTTGCGTCCCTCCAGCGCATCCGCGCTCTTGCGGATCTCGGCCTGCGTCTCGATTTCGCGCCGGAACTGATCGGCATAGCTGGCGTGTTCGCTCTCCTCGAGCAGGCGGCGCGTCGCAACCAGCGCCCGCGTCGGACCGCTTGCAAGCTTGCGCGCCAGCGCCAGCGCGCCGCCCTGAAGCGCGGCATCATCGAACACTTCCCGGACCAGTCCCCATTCCCTGGCCGTCTCGGCCGATAGCGGCTCGTTCATCAACATCAGTTCGAGCGCGCGCTGCCGGCCGACCAGGCGCGGCAACAGCCAGGTCGAGCCGAGATCAGGCACCAGCGCGATCCGGCTGAAGACCTGAATGAAGCTCGCCGAGCGCGCCGCGACAATCACGTCTCCCGCCATCGCGAGACTGAAGCCGCCGCCGGCGGCGACGCCATTGACCGCCACCACGACCGGCACGCGGCATTCGCGCAGCGCCCTGAAGGCCGGCCAGTAATACCGCATCACGCCGTCGACGATGTCGTCGCCGAGGATGGCCGCGGCCTTGAGGTTCTGGCCGGAGCAAAAGCCGCGGCCGGCGCCGGTCAGGACCAGCGCCCGTACCCCGGGATCCTCGGTCATCTCGCGGATCGCGAGGGCAAGATCGCCCAACAGGTCGGGCGTCATCGCATTCAGCGTCGCAGGCTCGTCCAGCGTCAGCACGCCGACGGCATCGTCGCGGTCCCGCTTCACTCCCGGCATCGCATCCCTCCCCGAAATTTGGCCGGCCCTGCCGGGCCCGACATTAAGCATGATGGTACCGAAACAACGCACTGACAAACAATCGCTTTCAGCGGTCTTGACCGAAAACGACCTTTGCCGGGATACTGACCGGATTGGACGTGAGCGATGTTTGAGATCATTATTTTCTGCGTCATTTTACTGGCGGTTTCCTATTGGGCGGTCCTGTGGCTGATGGGACGGCGCGAGGATGTTTTGCACGGCGAATTCGTCGAAGCCGGTGCGCAGGCCGAGGAGCCCGCTCGATCGGTGTTTCCGGAGCGGCCTGCCCGTAAAGTTCGAGCGGTTCGGCAAGCCTTCCCCGAAAAGCCGGTCTTCCCCGAAAAACCCGTCATCACCGAGAAGCCCGACATCACCGAGAAGCGCGTTCAAAACGCAATCGCGAAGCCGGCCGTTCGAGCTGTCTTGCCGGAGCAACCTGCCTTCAGACAGGAACGGCTGGAGTCGCTGCTGAACTCGATCAAGCGGGATCTCAATCAGCTGGTCCAGAAGTAGCTGCACCGCATCGGGCGGCGGTCCCAAACTGAAAACCGTGCGCGCATTGACATAGGCCGGGCGCGGGCCGAGCTTGCACGACAACTCTTGCAGGTGAGGCGTTTTTTCCGGGAGTGCGGCATTGCGCAATCGCTGGGGCATTCTTGCGATCCTGTTCGTGGTTCGCCTCACGATGGCCTTCCAGTTTCAGAGCGTGGCCGCGGTCGCGCCGCTGCTCGGCACCAAATTCGGCGTCAGCCTTGCCGATATCGGATTGCTGATCGGCCTTTATTTCACGCCGGGCGTGGCGATTGCGTTGCCGGGCGGCGCAATCGGGCAACGGTTCGGCGACAAGAGAACAGTGTTCGCCGCGCTCGCGCTGATGCTGATCGGCAACCTTGCGATGGCGCTGTCGGATTCCTGGACCGTGCAGATGGCCGGACGGCTGATCGCGGGCGCCGGCGGCGTGCTGCTCAACGTCCAGATGACCAAGATGGTCGCCGACTGGTTCGCCGGTCGCGAGATCGCAACGGCGATGGCGATCTTCATCAATTCATGGCCGGCCGGCATTGCGCTTTCGTTGCTGACCTTGCCTGCCATCGGCACCGCCTGGGGCGTGAGCGCGGTGTACTTCTCGGTCGCTGCCCTGATCGGCTTGGGCATCATTCTTCTTGCCGCAGGCTATCGATCGCCGCCGAACGCGGCTGCGGTCTCCGGCGCTCCCTCACGTCTCGACCGCAACGCAACGATCGCGGTGATCGTCGCGGGCCTGCTCTGGGGCATCTACAATATCGGCTTTGCGATGATCTTCAGCTTCGGACCGCTGTTGCTGGTCGAACGCGGCTAGTCGATCGCGTCTGCAGGATCGACCATCAGCATCGTGCTGTGGCTGGCGGCGCTCGCGGGCCCGGCAGGCGGGTTTCTGGCGGACCGCACCAAGCGGCCGCAGACTGTTCTGGTCGGCGGATGCATCGTGTTCGCGCTGCTGATGCTGATACTGCCACGCTCCGGCGCCGTGCTGCTGACGGTCGTCGCACTCGGCCTCGCCTCCGCGCCGCCGTCGGGGCCGATCATGAGCCTGCCTCCGCAGGTATTGCAGCCTTCCACCCGCGCGATCGGCATGGGCCTGTTCTACACGGTCTTTTATGCGGCGATGATGCTGGGGCCGTTTGCCGGCGGCAGCCTCGCCAAATGGACGGGGACCGCTGCCACCGCATTCGACTTCGGCGCGGCAATGGTCTTGCTGTGCCCGCTGCTGCTGTGGACGTTCAACCGGATCGCGGCGGCACGGACACACACAGCTTGATGCACATACTTGATGCAACCGGCGATAACACATCATTAACCCTGTCGGCCTTAGGGTTCTTCCTGACGCCGAAGGACCGGACGTCGGGTGGCGAAGAATGTCGTTTGCGCAAAAAAAATCCACTGTCCCGGTCGCTCAGGAGCGACGGCGCTTCCAGCGCGTGAAAGTCCACCTGCTCGGCCGCTACATGCTGCCGGACCGGCGTGAATTTCCCTGCCAGATCATCAATATGTCGCCGGGCGGATTGGCCCTGCTGGCGCCCGGCATCGGCAATGTCGGTGACCGCGTGATCGCCTATCTCGACCATATCGGCCGGGTTGAGGGCAAGATCACCCGCATCATCGACAATGGTTTTGCCATGACCGTGGGCGCGACCGCGCGCAAACGCGACAAGCTCGCCGCCCAGCTCACCTGGCTCGCCAACCGCGATATCCTCAATCTGCCGGAAGACCGCCGCCACGACCGTATCGTGCCGCGCAACCCGATCGCGCTGCTCACGCTCGAGGACGGCAGCAAGATGACCTGCCGGATCATCGACCTCTCGGCGTCGGGTGCGGCGATTGCCGCGGAAAACCGCCCGCCGCTGAAATCGCTCGTCATGCTGGGCAAGGTCCAGTCCCGGGTGGTGCGAAATCTCGAAGAAGGCTTCGCGCTCGAGTTCGTCCACGAGCAAATTGCCGAGACGCTCGAAGACGCGGTTAGCGCGCGGTAAAGCGCCAGCCGCCCCAATCCTCGATTTCCCGACTTCAAAAGGCGGTATCCGCGTTGCCGGATACCGCCTTTGTGCGCTCTGACGCCGGCCAGAGCAGGTTAACGCCGGGCGCTTTTGCAACCACAAGTGCCGCTGCGGCAGCGCATGGCGCGTTAATGCGTAAAATTTGAATCAATTGCAGTTGTTTCAAATTTTAGGCGAATTTTATTCAAGTATAGATCGAATTCGCCGCAGTTTTTACTTGTATTCACGTCAAATGTACTTGGCTGACTTAGCGGCGGCGCAAAACCTTTGTGCGAAACATGGTCCCAACAAGAAACGGGGGCCACAATGTTGTTCAGGGGACAGGGGAAAGGATTGGCGGTTGCCGCCATCCTGCTGGGGATGAGCGTCTCCACGAGTTTCGCGGCGAAAGCCGGCGACGCGCTCTATGCCAGCCTTGGCGATACCACGCGTTCGCCGATCGGCTGGGTTGAATTCTGCGCCGAGAATCCCGGCGACTGCCGCGGCGGCGCATCACAGCCGCGGGACATCGTGCTGTCGCAGACGGCATGGCGAGATTTGCTGAGAGTCAACAAGTGGGTCAACGAGACCATCAAGCCGATCACCGACATGGATCATTGGGGTGTGATCGAGAAATGGTCGTTGCCGACGGACGGCTACGGCGACTGCGAGGACTACGTGCTGCTGAAGCGCAAGATGCTGATCGACGCCGGCTGGCCGCGCGAGGCGCTGCTGATCACAGTGGTGCGCGACAAGAAGGGCGAAGGCCACGCGGTGCTGACGGTCAAGACCGACAAGGGCGAATTCGTGCTCGACAACCAGAACGAAAACGTCCTCGCCTGGACGGAGACCGGCTACCGCTTCGTCAAGCGTCAGTCGCAGAGCGATCCGAATCTGTGGGTGTCGCTCGGTGACAACCGCCCCGCGGTCGCTACCGCCAGTTCGCGCGATCGCTAACGACAAAGGAATTTACGAACCCGCGACCCGGTCACATCCCCACCCCTCCCCGTCCCAGACCGGTTCGCGCGCGGCCAGCCTTCCCCCAAAGGCTGGCCGCAACTTTTTGGGGGATTAAGGACGCTTCGCCCGCATTTGATTTCAGGAAGTAGCTCGCGTTCAATCGGCATGAAGCAGCCGGTAGATCGATTTGAATCGAAAGCTTCGCTTGCCAGCCAATGCCGTGGCGTCGAACTCAGCACCTTCCTCGGAATAGGTTCCGGAAAATCCGATGCTGATTTCCTTTCCTGCCCAGGGAAACGTACCGGCAATCGGCGAATGCTCCCGGCTGGTCATTTCACCCTTCCACCTTCCGTCGGAGCAGGTGTAGTTGCCGACGGTATAATAAAATCCACCGCCCCCACGCATCGTGCCGTCGCGCAGCACCATCACGTGTCGGTTGTAGGCGTCCACGCCGTCCTGAAACCTTGTGGTCGCCAGATAGATTCCATTCCTGATCATGATGGATGCCGGCCATCGGGCAACGTCGGACCCAGGAGAGGTGCCGGCAAGATTGCGCGTCGTGGAACGGCTTTTCAAGTGATCTACGATCGCCCTCGCCCAAGGCATGCCGCAACTTTTTGTGCTGCGCCAGCTGTGAGATGATGGCGCGCTTCGGAGGAACCAACCGTGCCCCACAACGAGATCGACGCCATCCGCGCATTGCTGGGCTCGAAACCGCGACCGGTCGGCTGGTCGGAACGGCGCCAGCGTTTGGACGAAGTCGGATCGACCTGGCCGATCGCATCTGATGTGAAATGTGACGCCGTCGACTGCGACGGCGTGCCCGGCGAGTGGTCGCTCGCGCCAGGCAGCGACCCGTCGCGCGTGCTGCTGTATTTTCACGGCGGTGGTTATTGCTCCGGTTCGATCCAGAGCCATCGCCGGATGGTGACGGAAGCGGGCCGCGCGGCACAGTCGCGCGCGCTCGCGATCGATTACCGCCGCGCGCCCGAGCACCCCTATCCGGCCGCCCATGAGGACGCGCTGACGGCGTGGCGCTTCCTGCGCAAGCAAGGCCTGCCGGCGGCAAACATCGCCGTCGGCGGCGACAGTGCCGGCGGCAATCTCGCGCTCGGGCTGATCGGCCGGTTGCGCACGGCCGGCGAGCAGCTGCCCGGCTGCGCCTGGCTGGTCTCGCCCTGGACCGACCTTACGATGTCGGGCACCACGCTCGACACCAAGGATGCGACCGACCCGCTGATCCACCGGGCCTATCTCGCCGAACTCGCGGACGCCTATGCGCCGTCGCCGATCGATCGCAGGGATCCGCTGATCTCGCCGTTATTTGCGGATCTCGCCGGCTTTCCGCCGCTCCTGATCCAGGTCGGCTCGGCCGAAACGCTGCTGGCGGACGCCACACGGCTGGCGGCCGCCGCCGGATCTGATAACGTCGAGGTGAGCCTCGAAATCTGGCCGCACATGATCCACGCCTGGCCGGTCTGGAATGCGAGATTGGCGGATGGTCGCCGCGCCCTTGCGAAGGCGGGGCAATTTATCCGCGCGCATCTGCAAGAACCGTCGTAGAGCGTGTGCAGGCCGCCCAAGGCCATTCTGCAGCGCAAAAGCCCGGGATTATTGATGTTTTACCCGGAATCCCGCCTCGACTGGGTGAATCCCTGGTTTCGGCGCAGCCAAGCCTGTGGTAATCGAGGGCATTGAAATTACGTCCGGATTTAGAGTCTCATGATCGAACCCGCCCCCCGGAATACCAGTGCGCTTGCGCGTATCAGTGGCCAGCCGATCGCAATCGGCGCTGCGGCCCTCGTCATTGTCGTGCTGGGAATAGGTTCAATCACGCTGTGGCGGGCCTATACCGGCACCGCGCCCGAAACCGACCGCGTCGTCGCGGTCAGGCAATTGCAGGCGCGTACCGCGCAGGCGTCCGAACAGCTGGTCGAGAAAACCAAGGGCATCGAAGCCACCCAGCAGGAATCGATCGATCAGCTCCAAGTGGTCCAGGATCAATTACTGACGGTGCGCCGCCTGCTCGCCGCGCAGCAGGCCGATACCAGAAAGCTCTCCGAACAGGTCGGCACCCTGACCGAATCGATCGACGGCTTGCGGCAATCGTTCGCGAGCGCGCAGGCGGCCGAACCCGCCGCCCCGCCCTCTGCCCGCAAACGGTCGGTCAGGAAAGCCAGCGCGGCAAAGCCGCGCGCGAGCAAGAGCGCCAAACTCAAGCGCGGCAGGTCGAACGGCTGACGCCCGCCCCGGACGCGGTCCGGGGACCGTCCCTCAAGGCCAGAGGAACGGACTGAGCGCCTTGGTGATATCCCCGCACGATCAGTACCCTTTGCGCGGCTGATCGTGACGCGTTCAGCGCCAGTCCGCCGCGCGGGCTGCAGGCTGGCGGCAGTTCTCCACCAGATGCCACTAAAAATCCGCCTTCCTGCCAATTTTGTGTTCCGAGTGTGAACTGCTTCACATATGGCCGCGGGAATCTCCTGCATGCTGCAGTTCACCGGATGGCGTGAGCCGATTTCAATATCCGGGGCTGGCAAGGTCGTTGACGGTATACTGCGTCGACGGCCTTGTTTTTTGGCCCCCATTCATCCCTCGCCCCGGCGCTTCCGAAATCCCGATCAGATTTAACTCGCAGGCAGGTGATTTGCCTTTGGCCGGCATTGTTTGCTGAATGCCGCTCTCTTGAGCCCGTGCGATCCTGATACATGAGGACCGCACTCTACTCGTTTGTTTTTGATGCGTTTTCGGCGCAGATAAGTCTACGCAATCTGCGTAAACTTGATCGCTATGCGGAGGGATCCCTCGCGCCGGAAGACGCCATCCAAGGAGCCTCCCCAATGAGCGCCGAACCCCTGCCGACCGCTGATGTCATCGGACTGACGAAAGTCGCGCCGTTTTCCCGTCGCGCTTCATGACCGCGACGGCCGCCGTCACGGCCGGCTATACACTCGCCGCCGGCCCGGTGCGGGCCGACGTTATCAAGACCGACACCAACGGCCTTAACGCCGGCGATGCCCGGATCAAGGTGACCGACGGCGAGATGCCCGGCTATTTCGCCCGTCCCGAAGGCGCCGCCAATCCGCCGGTCGTGCTGGTAGCGATGGAGATTTTCGGGCTGCATGAATACATCAAGGACGTGACGCGGCGCCTCGCCAAGCTCGGCGTGTTCGCGGTGGCGCCGGATTATTATTTCCGCAAGGGCACCGATCTCACCAAGGTCACCGACATCCCGCAACTGCTGCCGATCGTGAATTCGAAACCGGACGCCGAATTGCTGTCCGACCTCGACAGCACGGTGGCGTGGGCGAAGTCGCAGGGCGGCGATACTTCGCGGCTCGGTATCATCGGGTTCTGCCGCGGCGGGCGGACGGTCTGGGAATATGCCGCCCATAGTCCCACGCTGAAGGCAGGCGCCGCGTTTTACGGCCCGCCGGTCGATCCGCCGAACCCGCTCTGGCCGAAGAGCCCGACGCAGCTCGCGCCCGAGATGAAGGCGCCGGTGCTGGGCCTCTATGGTGAAGCCGATAGCGGCATTCCCGTCGCCGCCGTGGAAGCCCTGAAGGCCGCCCTGGCGGCGAACAAGAAGACCGCCGAGTTCAAGATCTATCCGGGCGCCCCGCATGGCTTCCACGCCGACTATCGTGCCAGCTATCGCAAGGAAGCGGCCGACGATGCTTGGGCGCAGATGCAGGCCTGGTTCAAGAAATACGGCGTGCTGAGCTAGAGCGTTTTCGAGCGAAGTGGACACCGGTTCGCGTGAAGAAAACGCGTCAAAACAAAAATCTAGAGCTTTGGTCCTGAACCAAAGCTCTAAGAATAGCTACGGGCAAACCACAGGCGTGAAAAATGGCGCGCAGCCAACGGCTGCGCGCTATTTCAAGGGACGGCCTATCCGGCGCGATCGCTGTTGCGATGCGGCCTGGATACCGTCTGCTCGATTTCCCAGAGCATCCAGACGATGGCCGCTCCCAGACCGACAACGACACCCAGGAGCACGAACGTCAAAGCCGGGACTGTGAGCATGTTGAGCATCCCTGATGTGATGCAAGCGACGTACCAGCAAACCAAACGCGGCCTCGGTGATTAAACACCGGGGCCGCCGAAATCATCCCGATAACCCGCCAGGCCGGGATTAGTTGCAAACCTGAACCGGCTGGAGGCGCCAGCCATAGGGGGTCAGCACGCGCTGCTGAACGACGTAGCAGCCGCCATCGCCGTAATCGTAGCCGTAATTGGCGTAATACGGGTAACCGTCATCATAGCCGTTGTAATAGCCGTACGGTCCGTAGAGCCCGTAGCCGAGGCCGGCGCCGGCTGCAGCGGCAAGGGGAAATCCACGATGACGGAAGCCGTGATGGTAGCCGCCGCGATAACCGGCAAAGTTGCCGCCGCGCAATCCGGCCGCTACGGGAAGCGCCGCCGCACGGAAACCACCGCCGATCGCTGCGGCGCGAAACCCTCCGCCGCCGATGCCAATCCCGCCGCCCCGGAAGCCGCCGCCGTGGAATCCACCGCCATGGAAGCCGCCGCCGCGAAACCCTCCGCCGCCGAAGCCGCCGCGGGCCGAAGCTGTGTCCGGCACCAGCATGGCGAGCGATGCGGCCGCGACCAAGGCGATCATCGTTTTGCGTAACATCACACATTCTCCTGCCAAGAACCCGCCGCAAGCGAGTGGAAAACATTCTGCTTCCCACCACAAATCTAGGACGGGTTCTCAGCAATCGCGCGGCCTGTTTTCTCACTTCTGCGCGACTGGCAACGTGCAATGTTCTAGCAGCCCCGGCAGATGCTCTTCACCTTGCGGTCGATGGTCCTGTTTTCCTGTTGGATGGCGGCATCGACATCCGCGTGCGGTTGCGCCGTCGACCCTGTGCCCGCAGCGCCGGTCGTGACCCCGGCCCCGGTGTTCGCAGGCGGGCCCGACGATTGGGCGGTGCCGGCGCTGTTGGTGCCGGGCGCAGCGGGAAGCCTGGCCGCGTTGCCTGTGCCGCTCGGATCGGTGCCCGAATTGTTCAGACCGGCCGCGTTTGCCGGGCCGGGTGGCACGCCATTGATGGAAGTCGGGCCGGCGCCCGCCGATCCCGCATTGGGCGTACCCACCGAGCTGCTGCTTCCTGATGTCGAGCCGCTTGCGCCGCCGCCTGCACTTCCGCCGCCAGCACTTCCGCTGCCGCCGCCTGCGCTTTGCGCGAACGAAATGGCCGGCACCGTCAGGATGGTGAGCGCGATCATTGCTGCAAATGCGGTTGGTTTGGTCATCGAGAACTCCTTTCCTGGTTCAACGACGGCGAAACAGGCTTGTTCCGGCCGGAACGATTTCGGGCGCGGACCATTATGCAAACGTATCCGCCACGTTGCCGGAGCCGAGGACGCTTGCGCAAACTGATCGCTTTCGACGACGACACGTTCGACAAGCTGACCCAGCTTGGACGCGACCGGATGGCGACGATTCAGGAACTGGCCGATGAAGCCTTTGCTGACGTTTTGAAGAAGCACGGCATCCCGATCGATCTCAAGGACGCACTTCGCAAGAGCGCAAGACTTTCCAGCGCCAAGACAGAAAAGAATGCAAAACAGAAGAAGTCAAAAGCCCGAAAGGCTGCCTCATGACCGATCCCGATCCGTTTGAGCAGGGCCAGCGCGCAGCGCGCGAGAATATCCCGACTGAAGCCAATCCCTATCAGGACGGCAGCGAGCAGCATGCGCTCTGGGCCGCCGGGCACGAGCAGGTTGCCGGCGCGGCCGAGGCCAACGAGTCCGAAGATACCTGACGCTGTGTTCAGCCGATTTTCTTCAAACCGTTTTTGAACCGCGGCCCGTTGATGGCGTAGGACTTCGCCGCACGTCCCATCGCCGTCGCCTGCTCGGGCGAAAGCGTGCGGATCACGCGCGCCGGCGCGCCGATGATCAGTGAGAGCTCGGGAAATTCCTTGCCCTCGGTGATGATAGACCCAGCGCCGACGACACTGCCGCGGCCGATCTTCGCGCCGTTCATCACGATCGAGCCCATCCCGACCAGGGCGCCGTCCTCGAGCGTGCAGCCGTGCAGGATGACGTTGTGGCCGACGGTGCAGTTTTTCCCGATCGTCAGCGGAAAGCCGGGGTCGGTGTGGCAGGTCGAATTGTCCTGCACGTTGGAGCCTTCGCCGATCTCGATCCACTCATTGTCGCCGCGGAGCACCGCGCCGAACCACACGCTGGCCCCATTCTTCAGACGCACCTTGCCGATGACGGTGGCGGTATCGGCGATGAAATAGTTTCCGTCCGCGGGAAGATCGGGCCCCTGCCCGTCAAGTTCGTAGATCGCCATGATGATCAGGTCTCCGTTTGTAGAGACCTTGGCACAGCCGCCAGCGCATGATCAAGCAAAGGGCCGGATACGTCTCAGGCGAACACGCTCTAGGCGAACAGGGCGCTAAGCGAACAGACCTGCGGCCCGCAGCGTCATCAGGAAGAACGTGCCCGACATCAGGCTCCAGAAGCCGGCGAGCACGGTCGCCATCATCACGAATTCGAAGCGGCGGCGCTCGATCCTGGCGCCGCGCAGCGTATTGCGCATGATGATGAAGGGGGCGGCAAAAACCAGGAACGGAACCGCGGCGAACGTCTTCGGCGCCACGCCATTCCCGAGCAGCCCGAAACCGGCGGGCCGCGCCGCCATGGCCTGGTAGCCGCTGGTCAACGCGCCTGCGAGCGCAAAACCGATGCAAAGGGAAAACAGGGAATTCAACGCATCGGGCGACATGGAACACATCCGCTACAGAGCAAACCGCGCCCTGCTTTCGCAAAATCGGGGACCCGCCGCCACAGCATCCTTAAGAAAAGGTTAACAGCGGGCGGCCGCGGCCCCGTTTGCGCATGACTCGCGCTTGCCCGATGCCGGTGAAATCATACGGAAATCCCGTCGCCCGTGGCATATTCGCCGGGTGATTCGGCCTCAGCCTCGAACTCGACCGATACTTCTTTCATGACATTGCTTTCGACGGCCCAGCACATCGCCCGCGACACGCGAAAAGACCCGCGCTCGCACATGGTCCTGATCGTGGTGGCGGCGACCATCACCGCCGGCGCAATCGGGCTCGTGGCCTATCTCCTGTGGCCGACCTGGGGCAATGGTGCAGCCAACGCGCCGTCGCGATTACCGGTCAGCGTGGGCGGCACCCTCTTCAACGTGCCGACGTCGGCGATCCGCAGGAAAATCCAGCGCCATTCCGGTCCACAGGAACGCGTCGATCTCAACTTCACATTCCCTTCGCTCGAAGCGCCCGAGTTGCCCCGGCACATGAGCGCCGATACGGTCGAAGAAAAGGTGCAGCCGATCGACCGGATCTTCCTGTCGATCTCGGCGCATCACGACACGCTGGCGCCCGACGCCCGGGTCCGCACCATCTATCCGCGCTATCTGGAGCAGGCCGCAACGCCGATCGACGACGGGCTGGCGATGCGCGCGTTTCGCGACGGCTCGCCCTATGCCAACGAAGATCTGTTCACCGCCGGCGCGCCGGGCCTCAACGCGCGCTGCACGCGCGACGGGGTGACGCCCGGAATGTGCCTGAGCGAGCGCCGTGTCGACGGCGCCGACCTGACATTCAGATTTCCGCGGAGCTGGCTATCGCAATGGCGCGACGTAGCCAATGCGATGAACCGTTTGACAGCTCAATTGCACGGGCCGCAAAAATAGCGGCGCAGACGCGCGTTACGCCTCAGCCCTGATCGACCAGGTCTTCCTCGAGGATCGCCATCTGGAACTGAAAGGAACGATCGTCGTCTTCGTCGTCGACGAACAGGACGCCGATGAACTCCTCACCGATATAGACCTCGGCGGAATCATCCTTTTTCGGGCGCGGCACCACGCGAATTTTCTGGTTGCCGAATACGCGCTTGAGATAGGCGTCGAGCTTCCTGACTTCCTGAACGTCCACGGCGGTCTCCAATCGGATATTATGGGGTTTCCGGGGAGTTTTAGGCCGAGACGGCGCAGACCGCCAGCCGTATCTTCACGAGATCGACAGGTGGAAAGCGATCGGGTCAGATCCCGATCGCGTTGAGCATCTGGTCCATGGTGCGCGATGGCTCGGCGCAGCCGGCTTCGCCAACGATCTTGGCCGGAACACCCGCCACGGTGACGTTATGCGGCACCGGTTTGACCACCACCGAGCCTGCGGCGATGCGCGCGCAGTGACCGATCTCGATATTGCCGAGAATTTTCGCGCCGGCCCCGATCAGCACGCCGTGGCGAATCTTGGGATGGCGATCCTCGTTCTCCTTGCCGGTGCCGCCGAGCGTGACACCGTGCAGGATCGAAACGTCGTCCTCGATGACAGCCGTCTCACCGCAGACGAATCCGGTCGCATGATCGAGGAAGATTCCGCGGCCGATGGTCGCCGCCGGGTTGATGTCGGTCTGGAACACCGCGGACGCCCGGCTCTGCAGGTAGTAGGCGAAATCCTTGCGCCCTCTCTTGTACAGCCAGTGCGCCAGCCGATGGGTCTGCAGGGCGTGGAAGCCCTTGAAGTAAAGCAAGGGATCGATGAAGCGCGACGTCGCAGGATCGCGGTCATAGACCGCGACCAGATCGGCGCGGAACGCATTGCCGAGATCGGGTTCGTCGCGCAGCGCCTCGTCATAGGTCTGGCGGATCAGATCGCCCGACAGCGCCGAATGATCGAGCCGCTCGGCCAGGCGGTGGATCACCGCATCTTCCAGCCGCTCGTGATGCAGCACGGTCGAGTAGATGAAGGACGCCAGTTCCGGCTCGCGGCGAACGATGTCTTCCGCCTCGTTCCGCACGCGATCCCAGATCGGATCGAGCGCGGTCAGCTTCGAACCCTGCGGACTGACCTGATGCACTGCCATGGGTTTCTCTCGGCTTGTTCTCGTGGCTTGTTTCGCCCGGCCTTATAGCACGGCGGACGGATGGCTGTCCCGGGGCGGGCGCCGGCAGAGTAAACCCAGCCCTTCCCAAAGACGTCACATCCAATTGGTCGAGATTTCTGGGAATTCAAGCAGTCCAAAGTCCGATTTAGGTAGAAGATCATTCTCTTACGTAGAAGATCATTCTCTTCGTGACAGGAAATCGATGACGCCGGCCTTGTAGACCTTGTCGCCGACCGCGCGCATGTGATCGCGGTTCGGAATATCCAGCACCTCGGCGTCCGGAATGATCTCGCCCAGCGCCTGCGCCGAGCCTGCGATTTCGTCTGACGTGCCGACCGCGATCAGCACGGGCACATGGATAGCGGCGGCTTCATCCCGCGTCATCAGGCGCCGCGAGCCGCGCAGGCAGGCCGCCAGCGCGCGGCGGTCGGAACGGGTCTGGTCGGCAAAAGCGCGAAACGTCCGCCCGACCGGATCGGTGACGTCTTCCAGCGACGGCGCCTCGAGTGCGAGGGCTACATTTTCGCCGGGGCCGCCGCCCGTGATCATCCCGATCCCGATGCCGCCCAGGATGGCCGAGCGCAGCCGCTGCGGCTGGCCCAGCGCCATCACCGCCGTCATCCGCGATCCCAGTGAATAGCCCATCACGTCGGCCCGCTCGATTGCCAAATGATCCAGCAGCGCGATGACGTCGCCGGCCATGATCGCGATCTCGTAACTCGCGGCGTCGTAAAGCTTGCCGGAATCGCCATGACCGCGGTTGTCGAGCGCGATCACGCGGCGCCCGGCTTTCTTCAGTTCGGACACCCAGGTCGGATAGACCCAGTTCACGTTCTTGCTCGAGGCAAAGCCGTGTACGAGAACGATCGGATCGCCCTCGCCTTCGTCGAGATAGGCAATTTCGACATCGCCGTTGTGAAAACTCGGCATCGCTAATTCCATTTTTTGGGGAGTTCAAATTGCGCGATCGAAAAACGATCGCAACTCTAGCCGCAGGTGGCGGCGCCCGCTAGAGCCGGACCGGGAAGTAACGCCGCCGCCTGCTCTCGCTGCCGTCTCGCCTTCTTGCGGCGCAGATACGCCATGGTGGCGCGCTCGGTGATTGCCTTGATCGACGACAGGAAGCCGAACAGCGCCAGCAGTGCACTGAATACCCACAGCGACAGATTGAATGCGCCGGCCGCCAGCAGCAGTGCGCCGCGGCCGAACAGTTTCAGGATCGCCCGGGTCTGGCCACCCTTGGATTCCGCGAGCCGGGCGGCGCGCGCGATATCTTTCGGGCCCTCGGCGATGCGCAGTGTGTCGAGCGCACCGCGCGTACCGGCCTTCTCTCCGATGCGGCCGACGTCCTTGGCCAGCCGAACCAGCGCACCGGCCTTCTCGGCGCGGAACGCCGCCTTGATCGCGCTGACGGTCGCGCCGGGCCGCAGCACCGAGCCGGAGGCGACGGCCTTCTGCAGCATCGGCCCATCGACGACCTCGCGCGCCGAGCGGCCGGCCCATAGCATCAGCCCCTCGCCCAGGCGCCCGACCTTGCGGGCATCCTTCACCATGGTCAGCCCGGCACGCACCGGTAGCGCGCCACCGACCGACACGTAGGTCGCCGCCGTCACCGCCAAGCCCACCGTCGCAAGTCCCAGGATCAGATGATCGGTATCCTCGCCCATCGCCAGATGCTTGCTCTCGCGCACCACGTCGCGGATATCGCCGAACACGAAGAGATCGCCGGCCACCGTGCCCGACAGGCTCGCGACATCCTCGGCGTTGCCGGTGACGAGACCGACCGCGAAACGTTTAGCAAAATGCGAGGTTGAGTTCGCGTCCGTGACGGCGTCGTTCACGCGCGTCGACAGCTCTTCGCTAATGGCGATGTTCTTGTCGCGCGCAAGTTCGGTAAAGCTGCCGGCAAGATCGGCATCGCCTGCCGCCAGCGCGGCCTCGATATTTTCTGCAACCAGCGCCGGGTTGTTCCGCAGGACAGAATTGATCCTCAGATCGGCCAATTCGGACGGTTCGTCCTGCGCTGCCAGGATCGCAAAAGCGTCGCGCGCGTGTGGCCATAGCGCCGCACCCACGGCGATAGTTGCCGCCATGCCCGCCACCGCCAAACTGAGCCCTGCCCGCTTCATCCTGCAAAACCTGGGTTTTCGCTGCCCTCAACATAATGTGCCGCATTTGCGACACAACGTCCCCGACGAAAGAAGGGCTTCTCTGGGACGACAAGATTGTGTCGAATTTGCATGAGCAAATGTGCGGCGGCGACCTTCAAGAATCTGGGCTCTAGGAATCAACGGAACCCGTCAGTATGGTGCGCGGCATTTCGGGCCGCCGCATCGCGTTGGTTGCGTCTGCCCGTCATTGCTATCCAAGGTGAAACAAGATGTCCGATCATGTCGTCCCGCACTTTCACAACGACGCCGGCGTCTCGGTAATCGAGATCGGCTCGCAGGAATTCATGTGCGTGGGCGCCAATCCGCCGTTCGACCATCCTCATGTCTTCCTGGACCTCGGCAACGACAACGAGATCATCTGCCCGTATTGTTCGACGCTGTACCGGTTTGCAGCCGATCTCAAAGCCGGCGAAGCGCGCCCCCCGGAATGCGTGCTGAAAGACAAAGTCGCCTGACAGGTCCGCCGTGGCGGTTACGCGCACCATCGTTGTCGCTGGTGCCGGGATCGGAGGACTGACCGCGGCGCTGGCGCTCGCAAAGCAAGGCTTTCGCGTCGTCGTTCTGGAAAAGGTCGAGCGGCTGGAGGAAGCCGGCGCCGGCCTGCAGCTTTCGCCCAACGCCAGCCGCATCCTGGTTGAACTCGGTCTGCAGCCGCGCCTCGCGCCGCGCGCCGTCACGCCCGAATCCATCAACATCATGAGCGCCCGGGGCGGCGGCGAGATCGTCCGCCTGCCGCTCGGTGAGGCCGCGAATTTTCGCGCCGGCGCACCCTATTGGGTGGTGCATCGCGCCGATCTGCAGGCGGCGCTGCAGGCCCAGGTCGACCACAATCCCGACATCGAATTGCGGCTTGGCTGCCAGTTCGAGGATGTCACCGCGCACGCCAAGGGACTGACGGTCGTGGGGCGCCGCGGCAATGCGCGGCAACAGGAACTGGCGGTGGCGCTGATCGGCGCCGACGGCATCTGGTCGGCAGTCCGGCATCATTTATTCCCGGATGTCCAGCCGCAATTCTCCGGTCTGATCGCCTGGCGCGGCACGCTCGATGCGACGGCGTTGCCGCGCGAATATACTTCGCCCCGGGTGCAACTCTGGATGGGACCACGAGCGCATCTCGTCGCCTATCCGATCTCGGGCGGGCGGCGCATCAATGTCGTCGCCATCGTGCCGGGGACGTGGAACAGGCCGGGCTGGAGCGCACCGGGCGAGGCCAACGAAATCAAGGCGGCGTTCTCGCAGCAATGGCCGGCAACCGCGCGAATGCTGATCGGCGCCGTCGATGAATGGCGGCGATGGGCGCTGTTCACGGTGCCCGATATTGGCGGATGGAGTGACGGCGCGGTCGCGCTGCTCGGCGATGCCGCGCACGCCATGCTGCCGTTCGCCGCGCAAGGCGCGGGAATGGCGATCGAGGACGCCGCGGTACTGGCGAAAGCCTTGAGCGAATGCGCCGGCGACAACACCGCCGGCATCCCGGCGGCCTTGAAGCGCTACGGACGGCTGCGGCGCGCCCGCGTGTTAAGGGTTCAGCGCGCCGCCCGGCGGTCGGGACAAATCTATCATCTGACCGGACCGTTGGCGCTCGCGCGCGATCTCGCCATCAAGTCGCTCGGTCCAAGGCGAATGCTGGCGCGGCAGGACTGGATTTACGACTGGCGGGCGTGAACATCCGACGCGAGCCCATGGCGCGGGAGGACTTCCGCAGGACGCGTCATCGCGACGATGGACGGGATCCCCTGACGCCTCCAGATGGCGCAGGCGGTGCCGCCGCCGCACTCGCGGCAGGTTTGGATTCCGGCGGCGATTCCTGGCACTTGTTGCGCCGCCAGGCCTCCTCGGCGAATTTCGATTGTCCCTGCGTCGCAATGAGGTCGTTGCGATAGGCCAGCTCCGACACGACAGAGCCGCCGACGCCGGTTTCAGCCTTCGCCATCAGGCCCTGCAGTTCCGCCTTGCGCCCGGCAATCCGGGCGCGTTCCGTCTCGAGTTGCTTGCATTCATAGAGGTCGTATTTGGCGGGATCGGCGAAAGCCGTCGACATGTTGTCGCCCACGCTGGCACAGCTGGAGAGCCCTGCCCCTGCCGCGAGCAGCGCCAACACGCCTGCGGCACGCGAAATTCGCCGGCGATGGGACGTGGATTCGGACATCGGACCTTCATAAGCCAACAACGTTGAGATTGCCTAAAGCAGGACCAGATGTCCGCATTGAGGCTTTGCGTCCGGCCCCGCGTTCCCTTAAGGAAAGGCGCGGTTTCGGGGGCGGATTATCCCATTTCCCCTTCGCCGGCAAACGCGCTAAGTACCTGATCTTCTGACTAAAGCGGACGTGGCGGAATTGGTAGACGCAAGGGACTTAAAATCCCTCGATGGCAACGTCGTGTGGGTTCGAGTCCCACCGCCCGCACCACGCTTCGCCCTGACGGGCTACGCGTGGCACGGCCACGCGGAGGCCGTCAGGGCGAAGCGTGTCCGGCGTAGCTGAAGCGCAGCGAAAGCGGAGACGGACTGCCTAACGGGCCAAAACTGGATCAGCCCGTCGATTGGGGCGAAGCGTGGGCGGGGGAGCGACGTTGCAGCAGACTAGTCTTTTCGAAATGCGCCGGCTGGAGATGCTGAGCAACACGATATTCGGCGTTGCCATGACACTGCTCGCCTACGACCTGCCGAAGGCCGCCAGTTTTGCGAGCGCACCGGCCTGGATCGACCTCGTTCGCGTCTATGCGCAACCGGTCATCGCGCTGACGATCAGCTTTGTGGTCGCCGGCCTGTTCTGGTTCAGCCATCACCGGCGGCTAGCCGTTGCGCCGGAAGCCAGCCGCGGCGTGGTATTCCTCAATCTGCTGTTTCTACTGTCGATCATCATCCTGCCGGTGACGAACGGCCTCTATGGCAGCTATCGGCTCGATGGCGTGGTCGCCGTGATTTACGGAATTCATCTCGCTACGATTGCCACGCTGAACGGCCTGTTGTGGATTCTGGCGCTCTGGGGCCGCCGCGATATGCCATTACGGGTGACGGTATTATTTCCGATTTTGGTATTCGTGATCGGAACAGCCATCGCCACATTCTCCCCGAAGGTGGCGCAGTTCGTCTGGTGCCTGGCCTTTTTCTCGCCGGTCGCAGGCTGGCTCGCCGGACGACGCCTCGACTAGCTTGCTCTCTCTTCGTTCGCAGCTGCCGATCTCTTGAATATTAACTGCTTCGAGGAGCCGGCCGGCTGTCGCAATCATCGCGATGAGTATCAATTGTCTCGCCGCGCCTGAAACCCGCTGCGGTGAATTAGAATCCGGTTTCGACCTCCGAAGGCCGAGTTGTCGATCCCGACCAGAGCTTGGTTCTGATTGAATCAGAACCGAAGCTCCAGACCCTTGTTTTGACCCGTTTTCTTTACGCGAACCGGATCCACCCCCCGATCAAGTCCGAGGGTATGCTTCGTTCCAAAATGCTCTAGGTGGCGCCGGTTGCCTTGAGCAATCTGCCCGCCTCGTCCACAATCGCCTGCTCGACCTTCGACTGAAATTCTTTCCGATCGAGTCCCGGCGGAATCAGCGGGAGATAGGAGACTGTGATCTTTCCGCTGTGAATCATCAGGGTCTTCTTGCCCCAGAACAATCCGGAATTGTGCGCCGTCGGCACAACCGGGATGTCGAGACTGGAGTACAGCGCCGCGATGCCAGCCGTATGGAATGTCACCGGCTCACCGACCGCCTGGCGCGTACCTTGAGGAAATATCAGCACCTTGCGGCCTTCGCCGACTGCGCGCTTGGCTTCGTCGATCATCTGCCGGAGTGCCTGCCGGCCTGCTGACCTGTCCAGCAGGATCATCGGATACTTATAGAGATACCAGCCGACGATCGGCAGATCGATCAGTTCCTTTTTGGCGACGATACTGGCCTCGGGAAAGATGGCGGATAGCGCAACCGTCTCCCACAGCGATTGATGGTTGCAGGCGATGATGCATGGACCATTCGGGATGTTTTGGCGCCCCTGCTCCCTGTAATCCAGCCCCACCACGTACTTCAGGAGAAACACGATCCCGTTTGCCCACAATTGCGAAACTGCGCGAACCTGCGCGCTGCTGGCGTTGAAGAGCCGCAAAAAAGGCAATGTCGGCGACAGGAAGAGTGTCCAGATCACCACAACGGCATCGAATACGACCGACCTCAGGTAATGCAACGATAATATCCCTCAGCTTCTGCGATTTGCCGGCCCCAAATACAGTACTTTTCGGCCCTTGCATAATTTCGGACGGGCTCAGACGACATCCTGCCCCAAAGAAAAATCGTTTCGCCGTGGACCGGCCGGCATTGTCTATTTAGGATTGTCGCGTGCCCGCCCTGGAACAGATCACCATCTCCCCCCGCCTCACCTTCGACGCCCTCGTCGCGGGCGAGGCAGGCGCGCCGCTGGTGTTGCTGCTGCATGGCTTTGCCGAATCGATGCATTGCTGGCGCGCCCAGGTCACGGCGCTCGGCGATATGGGCTACCGCGCGATTGCGCCGAGCCAGCGCGGTTACTCTCCGGAGGCGCGGCCTAACCCCCGCGAGTTCTCGCACTACCTGATCGACCGCCTGATCGACGATGCGCTGGCCATCGCCGCGGCCTCGGGCTATGGCGACGCGCGCATTCACCTGGTCGGCCATGACTGGGGCGGCAGCATCGCCTGGGGATTGGCCGACCGTTGCCACGAGCGACTGGCCTCGCTCACCATTCTTTCGCGGCCCCATCCGAACGCGTTCAATCGCGCGCTGCACATGTCCGACGGCGAACAGGCTAGTCGCTCGCGACACCACAAGGCGTTCCTCGAACCCGACGCCGCCGACATAGTGCTCGCCGACGACGCCAAATGGCTGCGCGATCGGCTCATTGCCAACGGCGTTCCCACTGAGGCGATCGAACGGCATCTGGCCGTGCTCGGCAACAAGGACGCGATGGAAGCGGCGCTGGCCTGGTACCGCGCGCGCGGCGCGGTCCGCGGGCCGCTCGGTCCGATCCGTGTGCCCACGCTCTACATCTGGGGCGACGCCGACGACACCGTCGGCCGTATCGCCGCCGAAGGCACCCGCGATTTCGTCGCCGCGCCCTATCAATTCGAAGTCCTGCCCGGCGTCGGACATTTCGCGGCCGATCAGGCGCCGGAACGGGTCAGCGAATTATTGCTGGCGCATATCGCAGCGCACCCGGATTGATCCGGTCCCGCGCCATCAAGCGCTGGCGGCGAATTCCTGATGCCTGCCAGGCGCGGCGTCGAACAATGCCCTGGTATATTCGTGCTGGGGCGCGGCGAAGACCTCCGCCGTGGTGCCCTGTTCGACAATTACCCCGCGCTGCATGACCGCGATCCGGTCACAGACCTGGGCTGCGACCCGTAAATCGTGGGTGATGAACAGCACCGCCAGATTAAACTTTCGACGCACCTCGTCCAGCAGCTTCAGCACCTGATCCTGCACGGAGACGTCGAGCGCCGACACCGGCTCGTCGCCAATCAGCAATTCAGGCTCCATCGCCAGCGCCCGCGCAATGCAGATCCTTTGGCGCTGGCCGCCGGAGAACTGGTGCGGGAAGCGATCGATCGCGGCCGGAGGCAGATGCACGATCGCCATCAGGTCGCGCGCACGCTGCAGCGCCTCCTTGCGGCTGACGCCAAAATTCATCGGCCCCTCGATGATCGCCTCACCGACCGTGCGGCGCGGATTGAGCGATCGATATGGATCCTGGAAGATGAACTGAACGCGCCGGCGCATCGGACGAAACTTAGCCTCCCGCATTGCCGCGATATCGATGCCGTCGATCTTGATGCCGCCGCCTGTGGTGTCGACCAGCCGCGCGACGCAACGCGCCACTGTCGACTTGCCTGAACCGGACTCGCCGACAATGCCGAGCGTTTCACCGCGACGGATCGTCAGCGAGACGTCCTTGACCGCGGCCACGACGCGCGCTTTCGGCTGGAACAGCGATCGCTTGCCATAAGTCTTGAAGAGATTCTCGGTCTGCAGGACCACCGGACCGGTCACCGGAGATCGCTTCGGCGGCGTCATGCTCGGCACCGCGCGCAACAGCATCCTAGTATAGTCCTCACGCGGGGCCCGCAGCACTTCCTCACAGGGGCCCTGCTCCACGATCCGGCCCATCTGCATCACCACGACACGATCAGCGATCTCGGAAACGACGCCGAAATCGTGGGTGATGAACAGTACGCCGGTTTTCGTGCGCCCCTGCATTTCCCGTACGAGCTTGAGGATCTGAGCCTGCGTGGTGACGTCGAGCGCCGTGGTCGGCTCGTCGGCAATCAGCAGAGCGGGGTCGAGCACCAGCGCAGCCGCGATCATGATCCGCTGGCGTTGGCCGCCGGACAGCTGGTGCGGATAGGCGTCGATCATCTGTTCGGGATCAGGCAGATGCACCGCGCGCATGATTTCGAGCACGCGCGCACGCTGCTGCTTCTGGTCAAGACTGGTGTGGATTTCCAGCACTTCACGAATCTGGTCGCCGACCCGCTCGACCGGATTGAGCGCCGTCATCGGCTCCTGGAACACCATGGCCATGCGGGTGCCGCGGATCGCGCGCAGCTCGGAATCGGATTTTGTGAGCAGTTCATCGCCCTGCAGCCGGATCGAGCCGGACTCGACCCGCATCGCAGCTTTCGGCAACAGGCCCATCACGGCCTGCGCCGTCACCGACTTGCCGGAACCGGATTCGCCGACTACGCAGACGATCTCGTCGGTACCGACGGTGAGGTTGATACCCTGCACGGCGTGCGTCCGGTCGCCTCCCCTGATGGAGACGGAAAGATCGGAGACTTCGAGTACGGTATTGCTCACATCACACCCGCTTCGCCATCTTGGGATCGAGCGTATCGCGCAAGCCGTCGCCGAGAGTGTTGACGGCAAGGATCGTGAACGCAAGGCAGACACCGGGATAGATGATGTTATGCGGGAACAGGCTGAACACCTCTCTTCCCGCGGCCATGATGTTGCCCCAGGTCGGCACTTCCGGCGGCACGCCGATGCCGAGGAAGGACAGGATGGCCTCGATCAGGATGGCGGACGCGCAGATGAAGGTGCCCTGCACGATCATCGGCGCGATGGTGTTGGGCAACACATGCCGCCACAGCAGTTTCGGGGTCGACGTGCCAAGCGTCACCGCGGCTTCGACATAGGGCTCTTCGCGCACGCTGAGCACGATGGAGCGCACGAGCCGGACCACGCCGGGAATCTGGGGAACCGTGATCGCGATGATGACGGTCAGCACGCTGGAGCGGAACAGCGACACCATGGCGATCGCCAGCAGGATGGCTGGAATCGCCATCAACCCGTCCATGATCCGCATAATGACGGCGTCGAGAATGCGGAAGAAGCCGGCGAGCAGACCGATGAACAGGCCACAGGCGACGCTGATCAGCGCCACCGTGATGCCGACAAAGAGCGAGACGCGCGCGCCATAGACCACGCGGCTGTAGACGTCGCGTCCCAGGCCGTCGGTGCCGAACTTGGCGATCATCTTGAAGCGTTCGCCGGTGTCCGTCCGCATCGTGATTTCCGCGCCGGGGACCTTGTTTCGCGCGATCGGGCTAATCGCCGTCGGATCGATGGTTCCGAGCCAGGGCGCGAACAGCCCCATCAGCAATACGATCGTGATGACGGCGGCGCCGAACACCACGCCCGGGTTGCGCAGCAATTTGCGATACGCCGCGGGCTTGGCCGGGCTCGCCGGCAGAGCGGGTTCAAGGATCGTTGCGTCGACCATCAGTAGCGGATCCTGGGATCGAGGATTGTGTAAATCATGTCAACCGCAAGGTTGATCATGACGTAGACGAACGAAAACAGCAGGATCACGGCCTGGATCGTCGGATAGTCTCGCGCCAGCACCGCGTCCACCGTGAGCCTGCCAAGGCCTGGGATCGTGAACACGCTCTCGGTGACGACGACGCCGCCAATCAGGAGTGCCACGCCAAGTCCGATCACTGTGACGATCGGAACGGCGGCATTGCGCAGCGCGTGACGGAACAGCACCTTTCGCTCGGACTGTCCCTTGGCCCGCGCGGTGCGGATATAATCTTCCGACAGCACTTCCAGCAAGCTGGTGCGCGTCATGCGAGCGATCAGCGCGACATAAATCACCGACAAGGTCACCGACGGCAGGATCAACCGCTGCGCCCAGCCGCCAATCCCCTCCGAGATTCGCTGATAACCCTGCACCGGCAGCCAGTTCAAATAGACCGCGAACAAATAGATCAGGAGATAGCCGATCACGAACACGGGCACGGAAAATCCGAGCACCGAAAAGCCCATCACGATGCGGTCGATCCACGAACCGTGCCGGTGCGCGGCCAGCACGCCGAGCGGAACAGCGACGAATATCGCAATCAGGATCGTGAACACGGCGAGCGACAGGGTCGGCTCGATCCGCTCACCGATCAGCGAGGCCACCGTCTTCTTGAAGAAGAAGCTTTCGCCGAAATTACCCGTCAGCACTCTGCCCGACCAGATCACGAACTGCTCGATCATCGGCCGGTCGAGGCCGAGTTGGCTGCGGATCTGCGCCACCTGTTCGGTGGTGGCATTGTCGCCGGCGATGATCGCCGCCGGATCCGAGGGGGTCAGCCGCAGCATCAGGAAGATGAAGACCGCAACCACCAGCATCACGGGGATCGTGCCGATCAGACGCCGGAAGAAGTAGCCGTACATCGACATGGTGGCGCGATCCTATAAACCGAACGGGCGGCGGCGAACCGCCGCCCGTCGTCGTTTCATCACTTGGTGATTTCGATGTTCCAGAGCACCGGCACCGGTGAAATCAGGTACCCCTTGACGTTCTTGCGCATGGCAACCGGCTGGACGTACTCGCCGACCGGAATCTCCGGCGTAAACTCGATGACGCGTTGCTGTACCGCTTCGGCAATTGCCTTCTGCTTGGCGGGGTCGGTCTCGCGGGCAAAGTCGTCGCGCAGCTTCTCCAGCTTCTCGTCACAGGGCCAGCCGAACGAGGCCTTCTCGCAAGCCGCGTTCACGTAGGCCGTCGAGATCGGGTTCATCACGTCGGCGGCGACCCAGGCCGTGAGGAAGGCGTTCCAGCCGCCCGCTTCCGGCGGGTCCTTCTTGGCACGGCGGGCGACCAGGGTCTGCCAATCCATCGACTGCATGTCGACCTTGAAGCCCGCCTTCTCCATCAGCGATTTCGCCACCGGAGCAAGGTTGGTCAGGGTCTTGAGGTCGGTGGAGTGCATCAGCACCACCGGCGTGCCGTCGTAGCCCGCCTCCTTCAGCAACTCCTGGGCCTTTTTGGCGTTGGAGGTCAGCAGCCCGTCCATTCCCTTGGTGCTGGCGAAAGTCGTGTCGCAGATGAACAGCGCCTTGCACGGCCTGATGTAGTTCTCGTCACCGATGGTCGCCATCAGGAAATCTTCCTGGTTGAAGGCGTACCACAACGCATGGCGGACTTTCGGATTGTCGAACGGCTTGTGCAGCGTGTTCGGCCGGAAGACGTATTGCAACTTCGCCAGCGGCGACACGACAATATCTACGTTCGGATCCTTCTTCAGGGTTGGAAGCAGGTCGTGGCTGGGCGCCTCGATGAAGTCGATCTCGCCCTTCGAGAGCGCGTTGACCGCTTGCTGCGCATCCGAAATGGCGCGCCACTCGACGCGGTCCACCTTGACGACCTTGCCGCCGGCAAGACCCGAGGCCGGCTCGGCGCGCGGCTTGTACTTGTCGAACTTGATGTAGACGGTCTTGTCGCCCGGCTTCCACTCATCCTTGACGAAGACGAAGGGGCCGGAACCAGTGAAATCCTCGATCTGCTTGTTGGGATCGGTGTCGGCGACGCGCTTGGGCATCATGAACGGCACGTTGGAGGACGGCTTCGACAGACCCAGCAGCACGAGCCCGGTCGGCTCCTTGAGCTTGATGGTGAAAGTTTTGGCATCGACCGCGTCGATGGAGTCGACGAAGGTCATCATCTTCTGACCGAGCGAGTCCTTGACCGCCCAGCGTTTGATGGAGGCAATGCAGTCTTCCGACGTCACTGGCTTGCCATCGTGCCACAACAGGCCTTCGCGCAACGTGAAAGTGTAGGTCTTCTTGTCGGCCGAGGTGTCGTACTTCTCGACCATCTGCGGCTTGATCTCGCCCTTTTCATCCTGCGCGAGCAGCGTGTCATAGATCATGTAGCCGTGGTTGCGGACGATGTAGGCCGTGGTCCAGATTGGATCCAGGATCTTCAGATCCGAGTGCATGACGGCGCGCAACGTGGTCTGGGCAAGCGCGGGCGCTGCCACAGTCACCAGGCTGCCGACACAAGTCGCAGCAAGAATTGCTTTTCTGAACGCGTTCATTCCTTCACCTCCGTTGTCGTCTCGACGCCCGAACGCCTAATGTTCGGGCCCCCGCCCGGTTTCTAAGCGGACTATAGGGTCGATATTCAGCTTCACAACACCCTTTTGACCCGACGACAGTGGTGACGCCGGCGCTCAGGCAGAAATCAGGACAGCCCTCCGGACAGGTCCATTCGCGGCCGGCTTACGCCCGCCACCGGATGGATTGCAACCCCGGATCAGCTCCGCCAACACGCCTTCTCAAAAACCTACAATCAAGAATGATGCCAGAATTACCGTTACCCCTACCTCGCACCGGGAAGGTCCGAGCGCGCCATGTTTTCCCTTTACAAATTCGCCGCCGCTCCTTCTCGTAAAGGGCCCACACCGAACCCAAACATTCCGGCCCAACCGGGAGGACCCATATGAATCCTGCCAACCTTCCCTTTGATTCCGAGACCATGCTGCAGGGGCTACGGACCTGGGTCGAATGCGAAAGCCCCACCTGGGACGCCGGCGCGGTCGACCGCATGCTCGATCTTGCAGCGCGGGAGATGGCGATCATGGGTGCGACCATCGAACGCATCGCCGGGCGGCAGGGTTTTGCAGGCTGTGTTCGCGCGCGCTTCCCTCACCCGAAGCTGGGTGAGCCTGGAATCCTGATCGCGGGCCATCTCGACACCGTCCATCCCGTCGGCACGCTGGAAAAGCTGGCGTGGCGGCGCGAGGGCAACAAATGCTACGGCCCGGGCATCTTCGACATGAAGGGCGGCAACTACCTCAGCCTGGAGGCGATCCGGCAACTGGCGCGTGCATCGTTCACGACGCCGCTGCCGATCACAGTATTGTTCACGCCGGACGAAGAGGTCGGCACGCCGTCGACCCGCGACATCATCGAGGCCGAAGCCGCCCGCAACAAATATGTGCTGGTGCCGGAGCCGGGTCGCGCCAACAACGGCGTGGTCACCGGACGATATGCGATTGCCCGGTTCAATCTCGAAGCGATCGGCAAGCCGAGCCATGCCGGCGCCACGCTCTCATCCGGCCGTTCCGCGATCCGCGAGATGGCACGCCAGATTATCGCCATCGATGCCATGACGACTGAAGATTGCACTTTTTCGGTCGGCATCGTGCATGGCGGCCAGTGGGTGAACTGCGTCGCCACCACCTGCACCGGCGAGGCGCTCAGCATGGCCAAGCGGCAGGCAGATCTCGATCGCGGCGTCGAGCGCATGCTCGTGCTTTCCGGGACCAGCAATGACGTCACGTTCAAAGTCACCCGCGGCGTGACCCGGCCGGTGTGGGAGCCTGACGCCGGCACGATGGCGCTCTACGAACAGGCGCGCAACGTGGCCCGCAGCCTGGGCGTCGAGCTGCCGCACGCCAGCGCCGGCGGCGGCTCCGACGGCAACTTTACTGGCGCGATGGGTATCCCAACCCTCGATGGCCTGGGCGTTCGCGGTGCCGACGCGCATACGCTCAACGAACATATCGAAGTCGACAGTCTCGCCGAGCGCGGCCGCTTGATGGCGGGGTTGCTGGCGACATTGACGTGAGTGCCAGGCATCTCTCCCCATCATTGCCTGCGGCAAACGCAGAGCGTTTGCGCATGGGAGCAACGCTCCCAGGCAATGCCTAACGGCGCAAGCCGCTGCATGGATTGCTTCCGCCTTCGCTCGTTGAGCTACGGCGGACAGGTCGCTTCGCTCGCAATGACGCATGGGGCGGCATGCAAAACGGAATTGCTCCACGGCTTGCGCTTGGCGCAATGACACGCTTAACGTCCCCCAACGAGTGCACCGGTGAGAAAACTTGATGACCCGCATTGCCGTTGGTGCCTTTCTGCACGAGACCAACACGTTCGCGCCGACCAAGGCGACCTATGACGATTTCGTTCATGGTGGCGGCTGGCCGTCGATGGCGCATGGCGCCGACGTGCTCAAGGTGATGCGCAAGGTCAATATCGGCCTTGCCGGCTTTGTCGAAGCCGCCGAGGCCAATGGCTGGGAGCTGGTGCCGACGATCTCGGCGGCCGCTGTTCCATCAGCCCATGTCACCAAGGATGCCTTCGAACGCATCATGAAGGAAATGGTCGACGGCATCGCGGGCGCGGGGCCGATCGATGCCGTCTATCTCGACCTGCACGGCGCCATGGTCACCGAACATTACGACGACGGCGAAGGCGAAACGCTTGCCCGGGTGCGCAAGGTGATCGGCAAGGACCTGCCGCTGGTCGTCAGCCTCGACCTCCATGCCAACGTCTCGCCCGAGATGATGGAACATGCGGATGCGCTCATCGCCTACCGCACCTACCCTCACGTCGACATGGCCGACACCGGCCGGGCCTGTGCAAAGCATCTGGCGCTGATGCTCAAGAAAAAGGCGCGTTACGCAAAAGCCTTCCGGCAATTGCCGTTCCTGATTCCGATCAGCTGGCAATGCACCAACGACCAGCCGACCAAAGGCATCTACGAAAAACTGGCGGCGCTGGAGAGCGCTTCAGTTCCGACGCTGTCATTCGCGCCCGGATTTCCGGCCGCCGATTTCAGGGATTGTGGCCCCAGCGTATTCGCCTACGGCGCGACGCAGGCCGATGCGGATGCAGCCGCCGACAAACTGGTAGCGCTGATCGAGAGCCATGAGGACGATTTCGACGGCCGTATCTATTCGCCCGACGACGGCGTGCGCCACGCCATGGAATTGGCCAAGAATGCCAGCAAGCCTATCGTCATCGCCGACACCCAGGACAATCCCGGCGCCGGCGGCGATTCCGACACGACAGGAATGCTGCGGGCGCTGGTCCGCAACAAGGCGACGCGAGCGGCGACCGGCGTGATCTATGATCCGGAGTCAGCCAAGGCCGCGCATGCCGCAGGCGTCGGCGCGACCGTGACGCTTTCGCTCGGCGGCAAGTCCGGCATCCCGGGCGACGCGCCGTATCAGGAAACGTTCGTCGTCGAAAAACTGTCGGACGGCAAGTTCGTGGCGTCCGGCCCCTATTATGGCGGCCGCGACATGGAGATGGGACCGTCGGCGTGCCTGCGCATCGGCGATGTCCGTGTGGTCGTGAGTTCCTACAAGGCGCAACTCGCCGACCAGGCGATGTACCGCTATGTCGGGATCGAACCGACCGAACAGGCGATCCTGGTCAACAAGAGTTCGGTGCACTTCCGCGCCGACTTTGAGCCGATCGCCGAAAAACTGCTGATCTGCGCCGCGCCCGGCGCGATGCCGGCCGACACCGCCACCCTGCCCTGGACGCGGCTGCGTCCGGGTATCCGCATCAAGCCGAACGGCCCTGCCTTTGCGACTCCAGCCAAATCTCGTTCAACCGTAACCGGATAAACAGACATGCCCACCATCGAACGCATCGACGGCTTTGCCGAAGAACTCACCGCTATCAGGCGCGATCTTCATGCGCATCCCGAGATCGGCTTCGAGGAGGTCCGCACCTCAGGCATCGTCGCCGACAAGCTGACGCAATGGGGCATCGAGGTGCATCGCGGCCTTGGCGGCACCGGCGTCGTCGGCGTGCTCAAGGGCAAGGGCAACAGCGGCATGAAAATCGGCCTGCGCGCCGACATGGATGCGCTGCCGATGGAAGAGAACACCAATCTGCGCTGGCGCTCGACCATTCCCGGCCGCTTCCATGGCTGCGGCCATGACGGCCACACCACCATGCTGCTCGGCACCGCGCGCTATCTCGCCGAGACCAAAAATTTCGACGGCACCGTGCATTTCATCTTCCAGCCCGCCGAAGAAGGTCTCGGCGGCGCTCGCGCGATGATCAAGGACGGCCTGTTCCAGAAATTTCCCTGCGACGAGGTCTACGGCCTGCACAACGCCCCTGACCTGAACCACGGCGAGATCGCGATCCTGCCGGGCCCGGCGATGGCCGGCGCCGACTTCTTCGACATCACGATCGACGGCTACGGCGCCCATGGCGCGATGCCGGAACGCTCCAAGGATGCCGTGATCATCGCGACCACGCTGGCGCAGGCGCTGCAGACCGTCGTCAGCCGCAACGTCCCTCCACATCACCCGGCGGTGCTGTCGATCACGCAGATCCATGCCGGCTCGGCCTACAACGTCATTCCCGGCCAGGCCAAGCTGTGCGGCACGGTCCGCGCCTTCGATGACGGCGTGCGCGCGCTGATCCGCGAGCGCATGCGCGCGATCTGCGCCGGCATTGCCGCGGCGTTTCAGTGCGAGATCACCGCCGACATCCGCGACACCTTCAGCGTGCTGGTGAACCAGGAAGAGCAGTCGCGGATCGTTGAGGCGGTGGCGCGTACGGTGGTCGATCCGGACAAGGTGATCACCCGCACCGAGCCGAAAATGGGCAGCGAGGATTTCGCCGACATGATGCAGGCGGTGCCCGGCGCCTATTTCTGGGTCGGCCATGAAGGCTCGGTGCCGGTGCACAATCCCGGTTACGTCCTCGACGACAAGATACTGCCGATCGGCGCCAGCATGTTCGCGCGCATCATCGAGACCCGTATGCCAGTAGGTTAGGTGCCCATGCATAAAACCAAAAAAGAAGAAGAGGTCACGTCGCTGCACGATCTCAGCGCCGTCGACCTTCTCGCCGGCTATCGCGCCAAGCAGTTCTCGCCGTCGGAAGTGCTGGAGGAAGTCCTGGCGCATGTCGCGGCGTGGGAGCCGCACATCAAGGCGCTCTATCTGCTCGATCCCGAAGGCGCGCGCGCCGTCGCCAAAGCCTCGACCGACCGCTGGCAGAAGGGCGAGCCGGTCGGCACGCTCGACGGCGTGCCGGTGACGATCAAGGACAATATCGCCACCAAGGACCAGCCGGTGCCGCTCGGCGCTGCCAGCGTCAAGCTGGTGCCCTCACCGAAGGACGCGCCGCCGGCCGCCCGGCTGCGCGAAGCCGGCTCCATCATCTTCTCCAAAACGACGATGCCGGATTACGGCATGCTGTCGTCGGGCCTTTCGAGCTTCCATCCCCTCACCCGCAATCCCTGGGACCTCAGCAAGAACCCCGGCGGATCCTCTTCCGGCGCCGGCGCCACCGGCGCGGCCGGTTACGGTCCGCTGCATCTCGGAACGGATATCGGCGGCTCTGTGCGGCTGCCGGCCTGCTGGTGCGGCCTGGTCGGGCTGAAGCCCAGCCTCGGGCGCGTTCCGATGGAGCCGTTCTATGTCGGCCGCGTCGCGGGGCCGATGACCCGCACCGTCGACGATGCAGCGCTGATGATGAGCGTGCTGTCGCGGCCGGACCGGCGCGACGGCATGAGCCTGCCCGCGCATGAGATCAACTGGAAGGGGCTCGACAAATCGCCGCGCAAAGTGCGGATCGGGTTGATGCTCGATGCCGGCACCGGCCAGCCGCTGGAGAAGGAAGTGCGCGAGGTCGCAGTCAAAGCCGCCAAGGCGTTCGAATCCGCCGGCGCGGTCGTTACCGAAATCGACGGCATATTGACGCGTGAGATGCTCGACGGGATCGATAATTTCTTTCGCGCGCGAAGCTGGGACGATATTTCCAGGCTGACGCCGGAGGAGCGCGCCAAGACGTTGCCTTACATCCTTCAATGGGCAGAGGCCGGCGCGAAGCTCTCAGGCCTTGATGTCATCAGGGGCTTCAACGCCACCATGGCGATCCGCACCGCCGCGGCAAAGCTGTTCTGCGATCTCGATTACGTAGTTTCTCCGGTGTCGCCGGTGGTGAACTTCCCGGCCGAGTTCGCCTCCCCGGTCAACGATCCCACGAAACCGTTCGAGCACATCGCCTATACCGTGCCGTGGAATATGTCGGAGAACCCGGCGGTCTCGATCAATGGCGGCTACGACAAGAAGGGCTTTCCGATCGGAGTGCAGATCGTCGGACGGCGTTTCGACGATCTCGGCGTGCTAGGCATGGCCAAGGCGTTCGAGGGCCTGCGCGGCCCGCAAAAGCCGTGGCCGGCCCCGCCGAAGAAGTAGTTTTCTCCGTCATTCCGGGGCGTTGCGCAGCAACGAGCCCGGAATCTCGAGATTCCGGCTTCGCCGCTTTGCGACGCCCCGGAATGACGGGTACAAATCACCAAACAAAGATACAGCAGAGGAAACCCCATGGCGTATGAGACCATCAAGTACGAGGTCGCCGAGCAGATTCTCACCATCACCCTGAACCGGCCCGACAAGCTCAACGCCTTCAACGGCACCATGCAGCAGGAATTGATCGACGCCTTCGACGCGGCCGACAAGGACGACAATGTCAGGGCCATCATCGTCACCGGCGCCGGCCGCGGCTTTTGCGCCGGCGCCGACCTCTCCTCCGGCGCCAACACGTTCGATCGCGACGCGCGGCGTGGGCCGGTGAAGCGGCTTGCGGATGGCACTGTCGACTACAGCGATCCGCAGGTGCGCGACGGCGGCGGACAGGTGACGCTGCGCATCTTCAAATGCTTAAAACCCGTGATCGCGGCGGTGAACGGCCCGGCGGTCGGCATCGGCGTCACCATGCAGCTCGCGATGGACATACGCATCGCGAGCGAAGCCGCGCGCTTCGGTTTTGTGTTCTCCCAGCGCGGCATCGTGCCCGAGGCCGCCTCGAGCTGGTTCCTGCCGCGCCTCGTCGGCATCGCCCAGGCGCTGGAGTGGTGCTACACCGGCCGTGTATTCCCGGCGCAGGAAGCTTTGGCCGGCCGCCTCGTCAGCAAGGTGGTGCCGCCGGATGATTTGCTGCCGACCGCCCGCGCACTCGCCAAGGAAATCGCCGCCAAGACCGCGCCGGTTTCTGTCGCGCTGATCCGCCAGATGATGTGGCGCATGATGGGCGCCGACGATCCGATGGAAGCCCACAAGGTCGACAGCCGCGGCATCTATGCGCGCGGACGCTCCGACGACGTCAAGGAAGGCGTGGTGTCGTTCCTGGAAAAGCGCCCGGCGCAATTCAAGAACAAGGTTTCGTCAGATATGCCCGACTATTACCCGTGGTGGGACGAGCGGGAGTACAAGTGACCGCGCAGCGGTCATCCCGGGGCGCGAAGCGAACCCGGGATCTCGAGATTCCGGGTTCGATGCTCCGCATCGCCCCGGAATGACCGACAATGGAAGTACCCGAAAGTAACGACGGCGTCGTCCTGCTGCATGGCATCGGCAGCGAGATCGCCGATCGCCTGAAGAAGGTTTCGCTCTACCGCGCCTGGTTCGGCCCCGCCGGCGAGCAGCTCGTGACCCGGCGCGATGCGGCAACCGGCGCGCTGTTTCCACCGGTCGATTATCCCGTCGGCATCATCGCGGGAAACAAGTCGATCGATCCGACATCCTCATTGTTCCTGCCGAAGCCGCATGACGGCAGGGTATCGGTGGAGAATACCAAACTCGACGGGATGGCGGATCATGTTGTGATCGGCACGGCGCATCCCTGGCTGCCGGGGAATCGTGTGGCGATTGCGCAGACGATTGCGTTTCTGAGGGATGGAAGGTTTAGCCGAATGTAAAATCCGTCATTGCGAGGAGCGCAGCGACGAAGCAATCCATCTCTCATCACCGAAGTCGCCGTGAGATGGATTGCTTCGCTTCGCTCGCAATGACGGATGTGGCAGTTACCCCATCATCAGCGCCACACGGCCGATTGCCTTGCGGTCGATCAACAGCCGCATCGCGCGGGCGTAGTCTTGCAGCGGCAGGCGGTGCGAGATGTTGGGACGGATTTTTCCGGCTTCCGCCCACTCCGTCAGCGCCTTGATCCTGACCTCGCCGAGCGCGGGATTTTTCCGCACCGCTTCGCCGGCGCGCACGCCGAGTACGCTGGCGCCCTTGATCATCAGGAGATTGGTTTTGGCGAGCCCGATGCCGCCGGTGAATCCGATGATCAAGAGCCGCGCGCCCCAGTTGATGCAGCGCATAGAGTTCTCGAACACCTCGCCGCCGACGGGGTCAAACACGACATCCGCGCCGCGCCCGTCGGTGATGCGTTTGACCGCGTCGCGAAACGGCTCCTGGTCATAGCGCACCAGATGATCGGCGCCCCTCGCCTTGGCGATCGCAAGCTTTTCGTCGCTCGATGCGGTCGCAATCACGGTGGCGCCAAGCAACTTGCCGATCTCGACAGCGGCAAGCCCGACCCCGCCACCGGCGCCATGCACCAGCAACACTTCGCCCGGCTGCACCTGCCCGCGATCGATCAGCGCATGATAGGCAGTACCGTGACCGGCCAGGAACGTCGCGCCCTCCGCATAGTCGAAGGTCGAGGGCAGCCGCACGAGTTGCGACGGCGTGGCCACGGCCTCGTCGCAATAAGCGCCATGGCGCATCTTGACGATCACCTTGTCACCCACCATGACACCCGTTGCGTCGTTCACCTCGACGACATCGCCTGCGGCTTCAACGCCCGGCGTGAACGGCAATGGCGGTTTGAGTTGATACTGACCGGCCGCCATCAGAACGTCGGGGAAATTGATCCCGGCGGCGCGGATCGCAACACGCACCTGCCCCGGCACCAGCGGCGCCGAGTCGAACGTTTCGAGACGCAGGCTCTCGGGCGGACCCAACTCGCGGCAGACGACGGCTTTCGGCATCAGGCGGCTTTCTCTTGGAGACGCAGCACGGCTTCGCGGATCAGCGGCATCCGGTCGTTGCCAAAGTACATGTCGGTCTTGCCGACGAAGATGGTCGGCGATCCAAAGCCGCCCCGCGCCATCACCTCATCGGTGTTGGCCTTGAGCTGGTCCTTGATCGCCTGCTCGCCAATGCCGGCAAAGAACTTGACGTGATCGACGCCGACGCTCTTGCAGACTTCCGTCAATACCGAGTCCTGCGAAATGTCCTTGTCGCCGCCCCAATAGGTCTCGAACACGGCGCGCGCGAACGGCACCATGTGCTTTTCAGATTCTCTGCCCAGCCAGATGCAGCCGCGCATCGCCTTGACGCTGTTCACCGGAAACACCGTCGGCGGCATCTTGATCGCAAGCCCCGCGGAGCGCGCCCAGTCGGCAAGGTCCTTTTTCATGTAGCGCGCCTTCAGCGGCACCGGCGTTTCGCGCTGGGCGTAAACGCTGGGATTGACCGTGTTGAAGATGCCGCCGACCAGGATCGGCCGCCACGAAATCTCGACGCCGAGCTCTTTTGCAAGCGGCTGGATGTTGTGGAAGGCGAGATAGGTCCAGGGACTGGAACAGTCGAAGAAGAATTCGATCATGGGGACTCCTTTTGTGTTTCTAGTTCGTCATTGCGAGCGAAGCGAAGCAATCCATGTCACCGCAAAAAGCAAGAATGGATTGCTTCGTCGCTTCGCTCCTCGCAATGACGCTGTGGTGACATTTACTTCCGTCCGGCCATTTCCTTCGCCTTCGCGCCAAACATGTTCCTGCGCGCTTCCTCGTCGAACGGTTCTTTCACGAACTTGCCGATCGCCAATCCCGCCTGCACCTGCGGCCGGGCGCGCACGACGGCGTACCAGCGCTTGATGTTGGGATAATCGTCGAGCGTAAAGCCCTGTGCCTTGTGGGTCATGGTCCAGGGGAAGCAGGCGATGTCGGCGATCGAATACTCGCCCGCGATATAGGCCCCGGTCTTGCCGAGCTGCGTGTCGAGCACCCGGTAGAGCCGCGCGGCCTCGTCGCGGTAGCGCTCGATCGCGTATGGGATCTTTTCCTGCGCATAGAGCGCGAAATGGCCGTGCTGGCCGAGCATGGGCCCGAGCCCACTCATCTGCCACATCACCCATTGCACCGCATGGGAACGGCCGCGCATGTCTGTGGGCAAAAAGCGGCCGGTCTTCTCCGCGAGATAAATCAGGATCGCACCGGTCTCGAACACCGAGAACGGCGCGCCGCCGTCGGCCGGCGCATGGTCGACGATGGCCGGAATGCGGTTGTTGGGACTGAGGCTAAGGAATTCCGGCTTGAATTGCTCGCCGGCGCGGATGTTGACCGGGATCACGGTATAGGGAAGCCCGAGTTCCTCCAGCATGATCGAGATTTTCCAGCCATTGGGCGTCGGCGCGTAATGCAGGTCGATCATGGCTCCCCCAGCGTCCGGGATTTTCGAATTATTCCCGGTAATGGCGACTTTTGTTGTTCTGTACGGCGATCATAAGACATGGCAGACAGGCGCTCAATCAGAACCACCCGGGAGGCTCCCATGCTGTTTCCAACGACGATCGCAGGCTCACTTCCGAAGCCGGAATGGCTGGCCGAGCCGAACACGCTATGGGCGCCCTGGAAATCCAAGGGCGATGAACTCGCCCGCGCCAAGCGCGACGCCACCATGCTGGCCGTAAAACTGCAGGAGGATTCCGGCATCGATATCCTCACCGAGGGCGAGCAGGCCCGCCAGCATTTCGTCCACGGCTTTCTGGAAAAGGTCGACGGCATCGACTTCGCCCACAAGGTCGAGATGGGTATCCGCAAGGATCGCTACAAGGCGATGGTGCCGCAGGTGGTGGCGCCGTTGACGCTGAAAGGCCGCGTCCATGCCGATGAGGCCCGCGTTGCCCGAGCCCATACCGGACGCAAGCTCAAATTCACTTTGCCCGGCCCGATGACCATCATCGACACCGTGGCGGACGGCCATTATGGCGACCGCGTCAAGATGGCGTTCGCCTTTGCCGAACTGTTGAACGAGGAAGCTCGGGCGCTGCAGGCCGACGGCGTCGATATCATCCAGTTCGACGAGCCCGCCTTCAACGTGTTCATGGACGAGGTTTCGGACTGGGGCATCAAGGCGCTGGAGCGCGCCGCGCAGGGGCTGACCTGCGCCACCGCCGTGCACATCTGCTACGGCTACGGCATCAAGGCCAACACCGACTGGAAGGAAACCCTGGGCAGCGAGTGGCGGCAGTACGAGGAAATTTTCCCGGCGATCGCCAAGAGCTCGATCCAGCAGGTCGCGATCGAGTGCCGCAATTCCAAGGTGCCGCTGGACTTGCTGGCGCTGTTGACCGGCAAGATCGTCCAGGCCGGCGTGATCGACGTCGCCAGCGACACGGTCGAGACCGCAGAAGACGTCGTCAAGGTGATCGACGCGGTGTCGAAATTCGTGCCGAAGGCCAACATCGTCGCGACCACCAATTGCGGCATGGCGCCGATGCGCCGGGATATTGCCGAGGCGAAGCTGGCGGCGCTGGGTGCCGGCGCGAAGCTGGCGCGGCAGCAGTTGGGGTGAGCAGCGCTCCCAACCACCGTCATGGCCGGGCATAGCCGTCTGAAGGACGGCGCCGCTTCCGCTCGCCTATGCCCGGCCATCCACGTCTTTCTTCGATGAGCACAGAAAGACGTGGATGCCCGGCACAAGGCCGGGCATGACGAAGGATAGAGTCCGGCTCAATCCGTCAATTCACCCGCACTGGGATGCAACACCGGCCGATACCCCGCGCCCATTGCACGCAGCGTCGACGGCGGCGTCAGCAGCATCGCATCCTCGATCGCTTCATTGACCTCACGATAACCCGCCATCGACCATTGCAGCGGCCTGCCCGCCACGATCAGAAAACTTTCCGCTCCCGCCTGCACCATCGCGCCATCGGGCAGCCTCTCCACCGGCAGCGGCAGCGAATGCAGCCGCTTCTTGCCCTTATCCAGCCGCTCCCGATGCAGCACAGCGTCAATATCTCGCGCGAGGACATCGGCGACGCCATTGCCCTCTTCCCACGCCGCGCGAAAACGGTTGGCGTCGTCGCGGCGGCAGAAGAAACAGGGGCGATGGCCAGCCGCGAACGCGGTCGCTTCATCGAGGAAGAACAGTTCGGTCCAGCTGCGCGTGCCCATCACCTGGCGCCGCCATCCCCTGAACTCGCAGACACAGGTGATCCACGCCGGGCTCGCCCAGTGCTTTTTCAGCAGCGTTTTCGTGAGGGGATCATGGATGATGCCGCGATTGCCGGTGTACAGGCCGCGGTGCGGGTCGGCGACGATGTCGCCTGAGGGCGTGACGCGGTTTTGCAGCGGCATGGAAAGTCCAATCGTCATTCCGGGGCGATGCGAAGCATCGAACCCGGAATCTCGAGATTCCGGGTCTGGTCCTTCGGACCATCCCGGAATGACGGCAAGACCTACCCCGCACCATCCCGGATCGGCGGCTGGAACGACAGGGCGGTGTCCCAGGGAAAGTGAATCCAGGTGTCCTGCGACACTTCGGTAATGAAAGTATCGACCAGCGGCTTGCCCTGCGGCTTGGCGTAAACAGCTGCGAAATGCGCCTCCGGCATCATCGATCGCACCAGCCGCCCGGTCTTGCCGGTATCGACGAGGTCGTCGACGATCAACAGCCCCTTGCCGGTACCGCCGCCGAGTTTTGCCACGTCCGCCGAAACGCCCTTCAGAGCCTTCAGGTCGCCCTGTCTGGTGTGGTCATAGCTCGCAATGCAGACGGTATCGATGATGCGAATGCCGAGTTCGCGCGCAACGATGGCGGCCGGCACCAGCCCACCACGGGTAATCGCAATGATGGCATGAAACGGCCCGACCTCGTTGAGTCGCCAGGTCAGCGCCCGGCAATCCCGGTGAAATTGATCCCACGACACGGGAAAGGCCTTCTCCGGCGGAGTGACTTTTTCACTCGTCATGACTTCGCTCCAAAACGATTGGCCACCTTTGATCTCCTCAACTATAGCGACTTTGCCATCTCGCTGGTCGCCGACCAGCCCAGTTGCGCGTACAGCGGCCGTCCCACCTTGGTGGCATGCAGTATCGCGAAAGCCACGCCTCGCCTGGCGAATTCCTGGTCCGCCCGGTCCATCAGCGCTTTGGCAATTCCCCGTTTGCGATGCGACGGCTCGACAAACACGTTGAGCACGTAGCCGCGCCTGTCCTGCGTCGGATGGGAGGGGCCCGGCGGCCACTCGATGGTCATCAGCCCGATTCCCGCGATGGGCCTGCCGTGTTCCTCGACGATATAGCCGAAATACGATCCGTCACCGAGGTGTTTGGCCAGCCAGGGTCGAAAATGCGCGGTCTGAGTCTCCAGGATCTCTTCGGTTCTGCCCGGCGCGTCGGATTCGCGGAACATCTGTTCGCGGTGCCGGCACACCAGTTCGAGATCGTCGGCGCGGATTGGCCTGGTCGAAATCATCGGTGCTATCGCGGCGTGTTCAAACCCGCCAGCATCTCCTTCACCGCAGCCATCGCGGCGGCGAGCTTGTCGGGATCGCGCGAGCGGACCACGAGATTGGTGTTCGGCTTCTTGTCTTCGTCCTGGAACGGATAGCTGCCGATGATGGTGTCGGGATGGGCGCTCGCGATCGCGCGCAAGGGGCCACCGATGTCGCCTTCCCGCGCATTCGCCCGGACTGAATCCGACAGCATCCGCACGCCCGATTTCAGCTTCGGCGCGACGATGTCCATCATCGCCTGCATGATCGTGGGAATGCCGGCCATCACGATAACGTTGCCGAGCTTGAACCCGGGCGCCAGGATAGTCGCGCTCTGGATCAGTTCGGCACCGTCAGGGACGCGGGCCATGCGCAAGCGCGCCTCGTTCAGATCCTGCTCGGTCCAGCGTTCGCGGAATCGGGCCACCACCTCGGGGTGATGATCAATGCCGACGCCGAACGCCTTGGCGACGCTGTCGGCGGTGATGTCGTCATGTGTCGGCCCGATGCCACCGGTGGTAAAGACGTAATCGTAGCGCTTTCGCAGTGCATCAAGGGCGGCGATGATGTCGGCCTCCTCGTCGGCAACGACGCGGACTTCCTTGAGGTCGATCCCGATATTGGTCAGGTACTCGGCGATGAAGCCGATGTTCTTGTCCTTGGTCCGGCCGGACAGGATCTCGTCACCAATGACCAGAATACCCGCTGTGACGATCTCACTCATTTCCAATCCTCGTCTTATCCCCTGACCTTGCGCATCCAACGCATTGAAGTCACGGGGCTTTGCTGCCGAAATAAGCACCCGGCAGCCGGTTTTTGAGGCAGCACGGGGAAACAACCCCATACCAAATGCCCCAGCCCATGCATATCGCGCTGGCCCGGCCCTTGCTACCATCCCGTGAAGTCATGCACTGTGTCGCATGGCTTCGAAAGATAGTCAGGATTTATGGCAGTCGCGTTTGATGAAATGAATGGCCCCGGCGGGGACCTCCGGCCCGCCTACCAGGAACTCTCCCGCTGGTTGAAGGAGACGCCTCCGGACGCCCTTGAATATCGCCGCCAGGAAGCGGAGCTGTTGTTCCGCAGGATCGGTATCACCTTCGCCGTCTATGGCGACGCCGAAGCGCAGGAACGGCTGATCCCCTTTGACGTGATCCCCCGGATCATGTCGGCCAAGGAATGGACGCTGCTGGAAAAGGGCCTGAAGCAGCGGGTCCGCGCCCTCAACATGTTCCTGCGCGACATCTATCACGGCCGCGACATCCTGCGCGCCAATATCATCCCCGACGATCTGATCTTCCAGAATCCGGTATTCCGCCCCGAGATGAACGGCCAGGACGTCCCCCACGACGTCTACGTCCATATCGCCGGGATCGATATCGTCCGGGTCGACGCCGACAATTTCATCGTGCTGGAGGATAATGCGCGGACCCCGTCCGGCGTGTCCTACATGCTGGAAAACCGCGAAATCATGATGCGGCTGTTTCCGGACCTGTTCGCCCGCCACCGCGTCGCACCGGTGGAGAAATACCCCGACGAACTGCTGTCGGCGCTGCGCTCGGTGGCGCCGCTCTCCGCTTCCGCCGAGCCGACGGTCGCGCTGATGACGCCGGGCGTCTACAATTCAGCCTATTACGAGCACTCGTTCCTGGCCGACAAGCTCGGCATCGAGCTGGTCGAGGGCCGCGACCTCATCGTCAAGAACGACGAGGTGTTCATGCGCACCACCGAGGGCCTCAAACGCGTCGATGTGATCTACCGCCGCGTCGACGACGACTTCCTGGATCCCCTGACCTTCCGCCCCGATTCCGCGCTCGGCGTGCCCGGGCTGATGTCGGCCTATGCGGCCGGCAACGTCACGCTGGCCAACGCCGTCGGCACCGGCATCGCCGACGACAAGGCGGTCTATTCCTACATGCCGGACATCGTGAAATTCTATCTCGGCGAAGAGCCGATCCTGAAGAACGTGCCAACCTGGCGCTGCCGCGAGTCGAAGGACCTCGCCTACGTGCTCGACAACCTCGGCGATCTCGTGGTCAAGGAAGTGCACGGCTCGGGCGGCTACGGCATGCTGATCGGCCCCGCCGCCACCAAGGCGACCATTGAAGCGTTCCGCGACAAGCTCAAGCGCGAGCCCGAAGGGTTTATCGCGCAGCCGACGCTGGCGCTGTCGACCTGCCCGACCTGCACCGCATCGGGCCTCGCGCCGCGCCATGTCGACCTCCGGCCGTTTGTGCTGACCGGGCGCGATCACGTCACCATCGTGCCGGGCGGGCTGACCCGCGTGGCGCTGAAGGAAGGCTCCCTGGTGGTCAATTCGAGCCAGGGCGGCGGCACCAAGGACACCTGGATTCTGGACGAATAGAGATGCTGTCGCGCACCGCCGAAAACCTGTACTGGCTGGCCCGCTATGTCGAGCGCGCGGAATATCTCGCGCGCACCATCGACGCGACCTTGCGCGTGACCGCCCTTCCCGCCGCCTATATCGGCAAGACCAATGAATGGGATTCCGCGCTGTTGACCGCCGGCGTGAGCGCCAGCTTCTATGAGGCCTATCAGGAAGCCAACGAACAGAACGTCGTCGAGTACCTGGCGTTCTCGCCGTCCAACCCCTCCTCGATCAAGAATTGCATCGAGGCCGCCCGGCTCAATTCCCGCTCCGTGCGCACGGCACTGACGAGTGAGATGTGGGACACCATCAACTCGGCCTGGATCGAGCTGCAGGAGGTCTGGGGTAAAGGCACGTCGAGCCGAGAAGAGCTGGCGAGATTCCTGCGCTTCGTGCAGGAGACCTCGCTGCGCTTCGACGGTTCCGCTTACCGGACCATGCTGCGCAACGACGCCTACTGGTTCTCCCGCCTCGGGCTGCATCTGGAGCGCGCCGACAACACCGCCCGCATTCTCGACGTGAAATATCACGTGCTGCTGCCCGAGGAGGAACATGTCGGCGGGCCGCTGGATTATTACCAGTGGACCTCGATCCTGCGCTCGGTGTCGGCGCTGACGGCCTATCACTGGGTCTACCGCGAGACGCTGAAACCCTGGCTGATCGCTGATTTGCTGATCCTCAACGATACGCTGCCGCGCTCGCTGGCGAGCTGCTACAGCAATCTGGTGCGGAACCTCGACCAGATCGGCGTCGCCTATGGCCGCCAGGGCGCCTCCCAGCGCCACGCCCGCGGCGTCCGCAACCGACTTGAACACAGCCATATGGACGATATCTTCCAGCATGGCGTCCATGAGTTCATCCAGGAATTCATTGCGGACAACGCACGGCTGGGTGAGATCATCACCAAGCAATATCTGATATGATGTACGTCATTCCGGGATGGTCCGAAGGACCAGACCCGGAATCTCGAGATTCCGGGTTCGATGCTGCGCATCGCCCCGGGATGACAACGCAGAAAAGTAACGGTCTGCCATGCGCCTGCGAATTGCCCATACCACCAGCTATCGCTACGAGCCGCCCGCCTCTGGCGTGATCCAGATCCTGCGGATGACGCCCGGCAGCCATGACGGGCAGTATGTCGCCGAGTGGCAGATCGACGTCTCTACCGATTCCCGGCTCGACATGCACCAGGACGCGTTCGGCAATGTCACGCATGTGCTGACTCACGGGCCGCTCGCCGACCTCACCATCAATGTCGAGGGCCTGATCGAGACCCACGACACCGGCGGCGTGCTGCGCGGCACCGACGAGCGTTTCCCGCCGAGCCTGTTCCTGCGCTCCACCGCGCTCACCGAAGTCAATCCGGCGATGGCGACCTTTGCCCGCGAGATGCGCTCCGAATCGGGCGACGACGTGCTCGGCTTCCTGCATGCGCTGATGGTGCAGATCAACGAGCACATGACGTTCGACGAGGATCCGACCAACAGCGGCACCTCGGCGGCGGAAGCCTTCGCTTTGAAGCGCGGCGTGTGCCAGGACTACGCGCATATCTTCATCGCCTGCGCGCGCTCGGGCGGCGTGCCGGCGCGCTTCGTCTCCGGGCATTTCCTGCGCTCCGACGGCACCGTCAACCAGCAGGCCGGCCACGCCTGGGCCGAAGCCTTCGTGCCTGATCTCGGCTGGGTCGGTTTCGACGCCGCCAACGGCATCTGCACGACGGACGCCCACGCCCGCATCGCCATCGGGCTGGATTATCTCGGCGCGGCCCCTGTCCGCGGCACCCGCTATGGCGGCGGCAACGAGACGCTGACGGTTGCGGTCAAGGTAGAACAGGCCGGCGGCCGGTCGGGGCAGTGGCAGAGCCAGTCGTAGGGAACAACGCCCTCACCGTCATTGCGAGGAGCGCTTGCGACGAAGCAATCCATACTTGCTTTGCCGCACGATGGATTGCTTCGCTTCGCTCGCAATGACGTGGATAGTCCCCGCCTCGGATATTTATCTGTCCAGCCACACATCCTCGAACCGCAGATTATTATACTGACTATTGTCGTGCGGCTTGAAGTTCTTCACATGGGGCTGCCAGCAATTGCCGGCCGATGAGTGCAGGATGATCGGGCGCGCGGCGTCGTCGACCAGGATGCGCTCGATATCCCAGACGATCTTCCTGCGCTTTTCCTTGTCGAGTTCGCGCGACTGTGCCGCCAGCAGCTTGTCGACCTCGGCATTGCAGTATTGGGTATAGTTGCGCTCGGACTTGCATGAATAGTTCTCGACGATGTTGCCGTCGGGATCGTCGACGCTGACGCCGGTGACGTTCAATCCGATCGTAAAATCCTTCTTCGCCAGCCGCGCATACCATCGCGGCGTATCGAGGATGTCGAGTTCGCCGACGATGTAAATCTTCTTGAGCTGGTCGGCCAGGATCACCGCGGGATCGCGGTAGGTTGGCAGGTTCCGGGTCTGGATCTTGATCGGCAGCGGTTTGGCGTCGCTGTAGCCGAGCTTCTGCATGATCGCCTGCGCTTCCGCGACGTTCCTGGCGATGTCAGGGCCATAGCCCATGAGCGATGACACCATTTCCGGAGACATGCCCCATTCGCCCTCGGGCTTTGCCAGCATCGCCCCGCCCAGCCGCGCGTTGCCTTCCATCAGGATGGTGTTGAAGGCCTTGCGATCGAGCGCCAGCGACATCGCCTTGCGGATGTCGGGATTGTCGAACGGCGGGTTGACGCGATTGACCAGCAAATTGATCTGGGTTCCGGTGCCGGTCATCTCGCAGATCGCGTTCGGTGCCCGCGCCTTGATGTCCTTCAGCAGGGGAACGCTGACATCGGAGGGAAAGGTGATGTCGTAGTCGCCGGTCGAGAATGCCAGCATCCGCGTGGCGCGGTTGTCGATCGTGCGCACCGTGATCTCGTCGAGATAGGGCCGGTCCTTCTTGAAGTAATCCGGATTGCGCACAACGTGCATGGATTCGCCGCGCTTGAATTCGACGAACTTGAATGGCCCGGTGCCGATCGGCTTGCTCCGCATCACAGCCTGCGGCACGTGACAGGGATAGACGGCTGAAAACGCGCTCGCCAGCAGCACCGGCAGGCTCGGCTGCGGCTCGCTCAGTTCGAACGTCGCCTCATGGTCGCCATTGACGCCAACGTCCTGCAGCTTGGTGTACCAGACCTTGCGCGGGTTGCGCCTGAAATCCTGCGTTTCGGTCTTGCCGATCAGCATTCGCCAGGTGCACTGCACGTCTTTCGCCGTGAAGGGTTGGCCGTCGTGCCACTTCACGCCCTGCCGCAGCTTGAACGTCAGCTTGGTGTTGGTCGCGTCCCAGGACCAGCTTTCGGCCAGATCAGGGATCACGGTCTCCATGCTCTCATGCGGTTTGGCCGGATCGAACACCACGAGATTATTGAACACCGCCGCAAACGGCAGCACCGAGGCGATGGTCGCTTCTTCCAGGAGTGACGTCGAGGGCGGATTGTCGTTGTGATAGAGCCGCAGCGTGCCGCCCTTCTTCTGGGCGATTGCGGGGCTTGCAGCGCACAGCGCGATGCAAAGCAGTGCCAGGGGAGCGAATTTCCATCTGACGGACAACCGGTTGGCGCGCACTTTGGCCTCCCAAAAGATTTTGTTTTTCTATAGAACTACCACCGGTCGAGCGCAACGTTACGCGGGTGATTATCCCAGAGTAAGGTAGCTGGCGTCGCATGAAGATCGCGGTCGGGATCATCGCAGCGGTTCTGTTGGCGGCCGCTGCCAAGGAAGCAAGCGCGGTGTTCGCGCCGCTGGCGCTGGCGCTCTTTATCATCGCAATCGTCTGGCCTCTGCAGAGCCGGCTGCAGGCGAGAATGCCGAAACTGCTGGCATTGGCCGTCACCATCGTCGTCACGATCGTGGTCTGTCTCGCTTTCGCCTCGCTCGCGGCCTGGGGCTTCGGGCGGGTCGGACGATCACTGATGGCCGATACGGTGCGCTATCAGGCGCTTTATGGCGCCATGGTGACGTGGCTCGACGGCCATGGCGTCTCCGTCGCCGGCTTGTGGGCCGAGCATTTCAACGTCACGTGGCTGATGCGCACAACGCAGTTCGTCACCGGCCGAGTCAACACCACACTCAGCTTCTGGGTGATCGCACTTGTCTATGTTGTGCTGGGACTTCTGGAGGTAGAGGACGCCAGACAAAGGATCGAGACGCTCGGCAAGCCTGAGGTTGCGCGCGTGCTGCTGGACGGCAGTGCGGCGACCGCGGCCAAATTCCGGAAATACCTCCTGGTTCGGACGCAGATGAGCGCCATCACCGGCCTGCTCGTCGGTCTGTTCGCCTGGATCACCGGACTGCCGTTCGCGCTCGAGTGGGGCGTGATCGCCTTTGCGCTCAATTACATCCCCTTCATCGGGCCCTTCATCGCAACGCTGTTTCCCACCTTGCTGGCGATGACGCAATTTGAGAGCTGGCAAGCGGTTATTGCCCTCTTCGCGTGTCTCAACATCATCCAGTTCGTGGTCGGCAGCTATGTCGAGCCGCGCGTTGCCGGCAGCATGCTTTCGATATCGCCTCTGGTTGTGTTGTTCGCGATCTTTTTCTGGACTTTTCAATGGGGCTTGTTCGGAACTTTCATCGGCGTACCGATCGCGCTCGCGATCCTCACCTTCTGTGCCCAGCATCCGTCGAGCCGCTGGATAGCCGATCTGCTCGGCGGGTCGAAGCAATAGGGGGTGACAAACGCTAGCTACCGCTCTCGCCGGCGATCTCCACGCACTGCGGCGGGAGCAAACAGAGTCGCCCGTTCGAACCGGCGGCCAGCGTATGGATCAGAAAATGCGTCGGTTCGCCGTCAGGGCCGCCCATGACAGGCGACGGAGCAGAGATGATCTTCAGCGCACCGCAGGCGCCGATCCAGTCGATGTGGCGATGGCCGTGCATGACCACGGCCCGCTTCGCGAAAGGCCTGAGTTTGCGGACAAACCAGCTGCCGTTGACAAGCGCGGTTCCAATCCGTTCGGAAAAATTCGCAACCGGCATTGGATATTCTATCAGATGATGATGCAACGCGACGATCCATTGCGCTTTCGGGAAACGACCCAGCGCCGCCGCGAGCCGTCGCATCTGTTCAACGGAAACCAATCCGAGCGCGTTGGTGAAGGAAAAATGCGTATCGGCGTTGGAATTCAGGATCAGGACGCCTAATCCGTCTTCCCGATCGGGTGGCAACAGCATCGGAAACAGGTCGTCGAACAGCCCGACCAGTCCGGCGGCGCGGCGCAAGCCGCCGCGTTCGGCGAATGCCGCGATCCGCTGGCGATACGGCGCCAGCGCCTCGTTGAGCGTCGCTGCCGGCTTTCCCGCGTCGTCGACGACATACACACGTTCCCCCTGCACGGTTGCGATGGCCGACAACGTCCGCATCTGCCGCAGCCGCTTGCCGGGGCTGAACGGCAAATCGAGCCGGGCCGGATTGGCACGGTCGACGATGTTCAGATCGTGATTGCCGGGCAACATGACCGTGAGAGCCGCGAGATCACGATGCAGCGCCACGACGTCGAGGAATTCGGCCCATTCCGTCGCGCGGCCGGCATCGGTCATGTCGCCGGTCACAAGGATGAGATCGAGCGGGTCAGCGGCGTGGATCGCCGCAAGACGCGCCATGAGGCGCGTAAAGCGCTGGTTTCCGCGCGGGCCGCCACGTCCGCTCTCGATGCGGAAACCATATCGCTCGCCGATCACGTGAAGGTCCGACAGATGCGCGACACGCCAGGTCCGGCAACCGGACGGCGCGTCGTCGAATCCGGGAAGATCGAGCGGCTGATCCATTCTGGCATCCGCAAAGCCCCAGACCAGCGACGCGAACGCGAGATAACCCGATACCAGTATGACCGCATTGGCCAATGTCGGAACGATCAGCCGGTGCAGAAGCACGAGGTCCGACACCGAACCGATCCACCGCGAGAAGGGCCAAACGAGAATCGCGACTGCCGCCGCACACAGGCAGAGCACAATGCCGGCGCCAGCGGAGCTCATCGCACGCAGCCGTGCCCGCCCTGCCGCGTCAGCGTTCCTGCCGAACACCAGCTCCGCCAGGTGCCGCAGCGCCTCGCGGCCAAACGCGTAGCCGGGCTGGACGGCGAGCGCATTGAGCGACCAGAAATTTGTCTCAGCGGCCCGAAACAATGGTCGCCATCCGAACCATCCAAGCGCGATGACCGTGACCAGGAGCAGCGCCGCGCCGATCCCGGTCAGTTCCAGAACATGTTCGGACAAGGATGAGAACCAGGCCGTCGCGATCAGCGGCGCGAGCCCGAGCAGCACCGCCGGCAACAGCAGCGAGACGGTCCAGGCAAACAGCAGTTTCGGCAGGCTGATTTCAACCAGCAGGCTGCCGGCGATCGCCAGCAGCGATCTCTGTCCGGGACTGGAGGCATCGTCCTCGATATCGCCCTGGCGCGGGTCGACAAGCAACCGGCCTTGAGCGGCTGTTGAATCAGGCTCCGCGGTCGGCCTCGTCATGATCAGGGCCCGCATTTTACGTCCGCAGCAGGATCGATTGCTCTCCGACCGACGCTATCAGTCTTTCGGTGGAATGCCAGCGGCGCATCCGCTCATCCGGGGCCGCGACCTTGCTTCTGAACACACTCATTCTGTTCGCCAGCCCTCCTCTGCGCCAGCCTTCCGATATGCAATTCGTGCCACCGGATAGCGTAATTTGTCACAAACTTTTGTAGCAAAGCGCACAAGCCGCAAACCCTTTCATTCGGTTGCAGCGTTAACATTGAGCGCTAGTAATCAAGTTCCGCATTACAAATTGCAGGGAGGCTTGTTATGCGCACAAGGCTTATCGGCACTGTCGCGGTTGCTTCGACCGCTTGGCTGGTCACGTTGAGTGGAAATGCCCGTGCAGAAATATTGATCACGACTGCTGCGATATCGCGAGGCGAGTTGGTTGTCGTAGGACGGGTTCGGCGAGCGCGCGACCCCAACGTGGAGATCAAGATAAGCCCAACCAAAACGGTGCGTGTTGAGAGCACATCGACCGGAGGCTTTAGGTGGGTTGGATCGGAATTTCCCTCCACTTGTATCGTGAAGATCACGTCCGGGCCGGATACGAGAGACGTGGTGATACAGAACTGCGGCCTTCCCGGACCTGCTGGACCGCCTGGTCCAGCAGGTCCTCCAGGCCCGGCCGGACCGAAGGGAAACTAGCGGCCGGTGCGCATTGGACTTGGTCTTTAGGACATTTCGGTCAGAAGAGGCTCATATGGCGAGGGTCAGGATCGTGCACACGACCGAATACACCTACCGCAACCCGGTGGGCTTGTTGCGCCACAAGCTGATGATCCGGCCGGATGAGAGTCACGATCTGCGACTTCATAGCGCGACGCTAAAGGTCGAACCGGCGCCGTCCGATATCTACTGGAAGCATGACGTTTTCGACAATTCGATCTGCTTCCTGCATTGGCCGGAAGCGCTCAGAACCAAGAGGCTCAGCATTGTGTCAGAGCTTGACTTAACACATCACCCCGAGGGGCCACCCCTTCCGATTTATAGTCTCGACTCGGCTGCCGAGCAGTTTCCATACGCCTACGCCGCCCATGAGCTTCCCGATCTGGCTCGGTTTACCGAATTCCAGATGCCGGACTCCGATCGAAAGGTCGAAGCATGGGCCCGCCGTGTCGTGTCAAGCGTGGATAGTAAGGAGACCTTGCGAGTACTGGATGCAATGACGCATGTAATCAAGGAGGAATTCCGTTATGTCGCGCGCCATGAGGAGGGTACGCAGACAGCCGCCGAGACCCTCGCACTTGGTTCCGGCACCTGCCGCGATTTTGCAGTGCTGATGATGGAAGCGCTGCGCTGCTTCGGGCTCGCCGCGCGTTTCGTCACCGGCTATTTGTATGACAATATCTCAGGTTCGGTTCGCGGGGGCGGCAGTACCCATGCCTGGTGCAGCGTCTACCTCCCCGGCGCAGGATGGGTTGAGTATGATCCGACGAATGGCTTGATTGCCGGCGAGAACCTGATCCGCGTGGGCGTCACCCGAAACGCGGAACAAGCAATTCCAATTTCGGGCGGCTTCGTCGGCAACGCTGATGACCCGATCGCACTATATGTGGATGTATCCGTCCATGCCGTACCGCGGCATGGTGGCGGCACGACTTGATTAGCCGGTTCCCGGCATATGCAGTTTGTGCCATCGCGTTGCGCAATTTGTCGCAAATTCTTATAGCACGGCATACACGCCGCAAACCTTCCCATTCGGTTGCACCGTTGACTAGATGCGGACCTGGGCGTTTACTCACGCGACGATTTAAAAAGAGCTGACGCAATCCATCGGGATCACTTGTCAGCGCGCAGCCGATGCTGCCGAAAGATCTGACGATCTCTGAAGCGGATTGCTTGAGCCAGGTGGAGGGGTCCAGTGGACTTACCTTCGATCGCGGAACAAGCCGAGCGGCCGTACGTCTCAACAGGGCATTTGCCTGAACCCGAGACGGTGCAGAAGCTGGTATCCGACACACACCGGCGGTTCAAGTCGAACACCGACGGCCAAAACTCCCAAGTCTATCCGGCGCTTGCCAGGATCCCCGGCGATTTGTTCGGCGTCTGCGTTGTCGGCACCAGCGGACGCGTCTACGCCGCCGGAGATACCGACTACGAGTTCTCGATCATGAGCGTGTCGAAGCCGTTCGTGTTCGCGCTGGTTTGCGAGACGATCGGACCGGAAGCAGCGCGCGACAAACTCGGTGCGAACGCCACGGGACTGGCCTTCAATTCGCTGGCCGCGATCGAGCAAGGCTCGAATGGTCGCACCAACCCGATGGTGAACGCCGGCGCCATTGCGACGACAAGCCTGACACCGGGTTCGACCGCGGAGGAAAAATGGCAATTCATCCATGACGGATTGTCGCGTTTCGCGGGCCGAAAGCTGCCGCTGAATGAAGAGGTCTACGCCTCGGCGTCGGATACCAACTTCCGCAACCGCAGCATCGCCCGCCTGCTGCAGAGTTTTGATCGGATCTACTGCGACGCAAGGGAAGCGACCGACCTCTACACCAGGCAGTGCTCGCTGAATGTCAGCGCCCGGGACCTCGCGGTCATGGGCGCTACGCTGGCTGATGGCGGCGTCAATCCGATCACCAGGGAACGCGTGGTCGATCCGGCAGTCTGTCACTACGCGCTGGCGGTGATGATCACCGCCGGACTGTACGAGACGTCGGGCGACTGGCTTTACGACATCGGCCTGCCCGGAAAGAGCGGAATCGGCGGTGGCATCGTCGCGGTTGCCCCAGGCAAAGGCGGCTTCGGAACCTTCGCGCCCCCGCTCGACGCCGCAGGCAACAGCGTCAAGGGACAGCTCGCCGCTAAATTCCTGTCGCAGCGGCTGGGAATGGATCTGTTCCTGTCGCAACCGGAAGAATGACTCAGATGCCAAAGGGATTGTGACGGGCTGTAAGACCCGACCGATCCGGAACCGAGCAGGCCGGAGGACGCCATGGCAACGCACTCGATTTCTATCGGCGACATCCGCGAAGACGCGCAGGCGTCATGGGTGCCGATGATCGCCATTGCGTTCGGCCAGATGATCATGTCCTTCAACGTCGCTTCGCTGCCGGTCGCGATGGGGGGCATGGTGCAGAGCTTCGGCGTCCCGCCGACGACCGTCGCGACCGGCATCGTGGCCTATTCGATGCTGGTTGCCGGCTTCGTGATGCTGGGCGCGAAACTCGCCCAGCGGTTCGGCGCCGCTCAGGTCTTCCGCGCCGCCGTCGTCCTGTTCTGCGCCGCGCAGATATTGATGACATTTAGCCCCACCGCGACCCTGATGATCACGGCCCAGGCGCTTTGCGGCGCGGCAGGGGCCGTGATCGTGCCGTCGCTGGTGGCGCTGATCGCGGAGAATTATACCGGTCGCCAACAGGCGACCGCCGTGGGTGCGCTCGGTTCGGCGCGGGCCGCTGCCGGCGTGCTGGCGTTCATCATTGGCGGCGTCCTCGGTACCTATATCGGCTGGCGTCCGGCATTCGGCATCCTGATCGCCGCCTCCGCCATTGTTTTCGTTTTGAGCTTCCGCCTCAGGCCCGACCACGGACGGCCGGACGTCCAGATCGACATCACCGGCGTCGTTCTGGCGGCAACAGCCATCATCCTCATCAGTTTCGGCTTCAATAATCTGAACGGCTGGGGCCTGGCGCTGGCAACACCCAACGCGCCATTCGACCTGCTTGGCCTTTCGCCTGCGCCAGTCATGATCGTTCTGGGTATCGTACTCGGCCAGGCCTTTCTGATGTGGACGCATCGGCGCCAGGCGGCCGGGAAGACGCCGCTGCTTGCCCTCGAGGTGATTGACTCGCCGCAGGAACGCGCGGCGGTCTACGGGCTATTTGCCGTGGTCGCACTGGAGGCGGCGCTTAACTTTTCCGTGCCGTTGTACATTCAGATCGTACAGGGCCGCTCCCCTCTCGCGACCGCGATCGCGATGATGCCGTTCAATCTCACGGTGTTCTTCACGGCGATGCTGATCGTCAACGTCTACGACAAACTGACGCCCCGCCAGATCGGCCGCTATGGCTTCGCCCTTTGCACGCTTGCGCTGGTGTGGCTCGCGTTCGTGGTGCGGAACGACTGGAGCGAGATTCCCGTGCTGTTCGGCCTCGTCCTGTTCGGTATCGGCCAGGGTTCGCTGGTCACGCTGCTGTTCAACGTACTGGTCACCGCCTCGCCCAAGGCACTGGCAGGCGACGTCGGATCGGCGCGCGGCACCACGCAGAATCTCGCCGCGGCAGTCGGAACAGCCGTCGCCGGCGCGCTGCTTGTCGGCCTCTTGAGCACAATCGCCGTCAGCAGCATCGCCGCAAATCCGGTACTGCCGAAGGACCTGCAGAGCCAGGTCGATCTCAACAGCATCACCTTCGTCAGCAACGAGCGCCTGCGGACCGTGATGGAGAACACGACCGCTACGCCCCAGCAGGTGCAGGAAGCGGTGCGCGTGAACACGGAGGCGCGGCTTCGAGCGCTGAAGATCGGCCTGCTCATCATGGCCGGCCTCGCCTTGCTCGCGGTGTTTCCGGCCGGACAGCTCCCGAATTACCTGCCGGGAGAAATCCCAAGTGACGACCCCGCGGTCGAACGCTCGAAATCGGCCTGATCCCGATTGCGAGACGTGTGTTCTCCGCGGTGAGTAACAAGGCGTCGATCAAAGGAGAGAACCCAATGGATGCAATCGAGCGTCGCAGCGTATTACGGGGCCTTCTGTGTGCGGCCGCAGCCGCAGGTTTTGCCGCAGGTTCGCTGCCGGCCGTGGTCGAGGCCATGCCCCTCGCGCCCCAGAAGGACCTTGGCAACCTTGGCAGCAAGGATCCCGGCAGCAAGGAGGATGATCTCACGGTACGGGTTCAGGCCGCCACACGCCGGCCGCCCCCGCGACCTGAGGCGCGTCCGCCGCGACGGCGCCCAATCCATCGTCGCCGCCGGCGCCGTTGGGTCTGTTATTGGCACCGCGGGCGCCGCGTTTGCGGCTGGCGATGGATATAGCCAATTTCAGAATGCTGACGCGAGCCGCGAGCGGCCGGCGCTGCGCCGCTCATTCGATCGAACGGGCTCTGAACTCTAGGAGGACGACATGACCACTTACGACGGTAGTTCACGTCTGCGCGCCGATGGCTTGTCCGCGCCACCATTCTGGGTCTGCGTCCTCCTTGGACTGGTGATGATCGCCGCGGGATTCCTGGTGTTAGGTGACGTCGTGCTCGTGACCGTTATCAGCACGATGTTCATCGGCTGGATCTCGATCATCGCGGGCGCCTTCGAAGTGATTCATGCGTTCTGGACCAAGGGTTGGGGCGGCTTCATATGGCAGGTGCTGCTGGGCATTCTGTACATCGCCTTCGGCGCGGTGCTGGTGAGCCAGCCCGTCGCCAGCGCCTTGATCCTCACCTATGTCCTCGGCCTGTTGCTGCTGATATCCGGCATCGTTCGAATTCTGCTGGGCTTCGGCCACTGGAGAGAAGCCGGCTGGATCATGCTGCTGTCGGGATTGTTCGGAGTCCTGGCTGGCCTCGTCATTCTGACGGGATTCCCGATGACCGGTCTGTGGGTGCTCGGATTTGTCCTCGGCGTCGACCTGATATCTCACGGCATCGCGTGGCTGGCTTATGCGTGGCGGCCGGCGGCGAAAACGGCATAAGGGAGTGGTCGCTATGGTTACACGTGCTGACGAAGGGTCCGTTTTTCTCGCGAAAAAACTCGGCGGTCTGATTCTGATCGTGCTGGGATGCGTGCTGCTGGTCGCAGGCATGAACCTCGAGTCAACGGCGTTATCGTTTCTTGGCGTCCTGTCCCTGATTGCCGGCGTGATCTTCTGGGTTCTCAAGATCATCAGGCGCAATGAGAACAGTCAGATTCGATAACCAGATCAGATAACGGGGGACGCGCGGCTATGAGAATGTCTTGCTTGAGAGTATTCCCCGGCCGTTCCGTGCTGGCCGTTCTGGCTGCAATCGGAATGAGCCTCTCCGCCCCGCCCTCCGCGCAGGCCCAGCAAGCTGCATTATTTCAGAACGTCAGGATCTTCGACGGAAAGAACGGCGCGCTTTCAGCGCCGTCCAACGTCCTGATCCGAGGCAACACGATAGAGAAGATTTCGACGGCGTCGATCGCGGTCGACGCTCAAACCGCAACGATCAATGGTGCCGGCCGCGTCCTGATGCCGGGCCTGATCGATGCGCATTGGCACGCCATGCTGATCCGCACGAACCCGGTAGAGGCGTTCGGTGACGTCGGCTTCAACAATCTGGTGGCTGGCGACGAAGCGACAGACACGTTGATGCGCGGCTTCACCACCATTCGCGACGTGGGCGGGCCAGTGTTTGGTCTCAAACGCGCGATCGATGAAGGCATCGTCAAGGGCCCGCGTATCTATCCGTCCGGCGCCATGATCACTGTCACGAGCGGGCATGGGGATTTCCGGCAGCTGACTGATTTGCCGCGGACGATCGGCGGCATGCTTACCCGCATGGAGCAGATCGGCGGCGCCATCGTGGCTGACAGCCCTGACGAGGTGCGCGTACGCGTACGCGAACAGCTCATGCAGGGCGCCTCACAAGTCAAGTTGACGGCGGGCGGCGGAGTGTCGTCACCCTTCAGTCCGATCGACGTGAGCACCTTCACGGAGGCGGAAATGCGCGCCGCGGTCGAAGCAGCCGAAAATTGGGGGACCTACGTCGCCGCGCATGCCTTTACGCCGGCTGCGATCCGGAGCGCTATTGCGGCCGGCGCGAGGTGTATCGAGCACGGTTTCCTGATGGACGACGCAACCGCAAAACTGATCGCGGACAAGGGTGTTTGGCTGAGCATGCAGCCACTGCCGGAGGGAATGAGGCTGGGCCTTCCTGAGGGTTCTGTGCAGCGAGCCAAAGCGGAAGAGGTCTGGCCCGGGATAGCCCGCGCCTATGAGATGGCGAAGAAATACAAGATCAAGACGGCGTGGGGCACGGATGTGCTGTTCTCCCGCGAACTGGCCCAACAACAAGGGGCAATTCTGGCCTCGCTTACCCGTTGGTACACCCCCGCCGAAGCGCTGGTCATGGCGACATCGACAAACGCCGAACTGCTGGCGCTGTCCGGCAAGCGCAACCCCTATCCCGGCAGGCTCGGCGTCGTGGAAGAAGGCGCGCTGGCCGATCTGTTGCTGGTGGATGGCAACCCCGTCGATAACATCAAGCTGATCGAAGATCCGGCCAAAAATTTCGTCGTCATCATGAAGGACGGGAAAATCTACAAAAACCTGCTTGGCGCGGGCAAATAGGACACCTCATCCATCGCAGTGCCATGTTCGTTCTGATCGATCGATATTCGCAACCGCGAAAATTCGAGGCGTCGCAGGCTTGCGCCATCGCACGTGCGGTCGAGTTTGATGGTCCGCGACACATCGCACAGGCCGGCCCTGGCCCCGGCATCGCCGCGTTTCCCCGCAAGGCTGACCACAAGAAGGCGCCGTTCGAATAGCGCGGAACGCTCTCGCAATTCCGCCTCCCAGCATGTTTTCATTTTTGCCTAAAGCTGCCAAAATCCATGGGGCTGCGAGGGAAGACTGCCAGGCAAAACGACCGGATGCGAGGAGACGCGCGATGTCGGAAACCGACAAGGTGTTCGCAGGCTCGATCCCGGAAAACTATGATCGCCATATGGTTCCGCTGATCTTCGAGAGCTACGCGCGCGACCTTTCACAACGCGTCGCCACGCTGGCGCCAAAGGCCGTGCTGGAAACCGCGGCCGGCAGTGGCGCGGTCACGCGCGCGCTGGCGCCAGTCCTTGCCGCTGATGCCTCCTATGTCGTCACCGACCTCAATCAGCCAATGCTGGATTATGCGAAATCAAGACAAGGCGCGGACAGCCGCATCATGTGGCAGAAGGCCGACGCCCAGGCATTGCCGTTCGAGGACGCCGCGTTCGACCTGGTCTGTTGCCAGTTCGGCGTCATGTTCTTTCCCGATCGCCCATCCGGCTACCGCGAGGCCCGGCGCGTTCTCAAGCCGGGCGGCTATTTCCTGTTCAATGCCTGGGATCGCATCGAGGAGAACGTGTTCGCGAGCGACGTCACCGACGCGCTTGCGACGTTCTTTCCGAACGACCCTCCCCGCTTCATGGCGCGCACGCCTCATGGCTATCACGACACGTCACTGATCCGCAGCGACCTGGCAAAGGCCGGCTTCACTGATGTGACGATCGAGACCCGGGAGGCGCAGAGCCGCGCCCCTTCTGCCCGCTATGTCGCGCTGGCCTATTGCCAGGGAACCCCGCTGCGCAACGAGATCGAAGTACGGGGTCCGGACCGGCTCGAGGCGGCGACCGACCATGCGGCCACGGTCATCGCCATCAGGCACGGCAGCGGCGAGATATCGGCCAAGATCCAGGCCCATGTCATCCTCGCCCGGACCTAGCCCTGCCGAGCCGATTCAATGCGTCTTTTTACCCACCCGGCGCATGCCAAGTCCTGGGTAATTGGGGTTGGATGCCCTCCCGAAATTCGCTACTAGTTGCCCCGCCGGTAATTCGGACGGCTTGGGGACACGGAATGACCTATTGTTGCGGAGTGCTGGTACGGGACGGTCTGGTCATGATCGCGGATACCCGCACCAATGCCGGCCTCGATAACGTCTCGACCTTTCGCAAGCTCCACATTTTCTCGAAGCCGGGCGACCGCATCATGGCGATCGCCAGCGCCGGCAATCTGGCGATCAGCCAGTCGGTGCTGTCGACCCTGACCGAAGGCATCGAAGACCCGCATACCGGCGAGGTCGAAACCCTGATGAACGCGCCGACCATGTTCCAGGCCGCGCAGCGCATCGGCCGCGCCATCCGCAGCGTCCACGCCACCGAAGGCGACGCGCTGCGGTCGGAAGACGTCTCTTTCGACGTCTCGTTCCTGTTCGGCGGACAGATCAAGGGCTCGCGGATGCGGCTGTTCATGGTCTACACCGCCGGCAATTTCATCGAATGCACCACCGACACGCCGTACCTGCAGATCGGCGAGCACAAATACGGCAAGCCGGTGCTCGACCGCGCCATGCATTACGACGTCGAACTGTACGAGGCGCTGAAGACCAGCCTGATCTCGATGGATTCGACGATGCGCTCCAATCTCGGCGTCGGCTTGCCGATCGACGTGCTGGTGGTGCGCGCGGATGCCTGCGAGGCCGACCTCAACCACCGCATCGAGGCCGGCGAGCCATATTTCCACGATTTGCGTTCGCGCTGGTCGGCCGCGCTCCGCGCGGCGCACCAGAACATTCCAAGACCACCCTACAAGTCAGAAACAGAAACAAAGAAGTAAAGGCGAGGAAACAATGGCCGAAGCAACAAACAAGATCGCAGTCGTCACCGGTGCGGGCACCGGCGTCGGACGCGCGGCATCGCTAGCGCTGATGAATGCCGGCTTCACCGTGGTGCTCGCCGGGCGCCGCATGGAAATGCTGGAAGAGACCAAGAAGCTCGGCGACAATATCGGCAAGAGCCTGTGCGTTTCCGCCGACATGACGAGCCCGGCCTCGATCGCCGCCCTGTTCGACAAGGTCAAGGAAACCTACGGCCGGCTCGACGTGCTGTTCAACAATGCCGGCATGGGCGCGCCGCCGGTGAACTTCGAAGATCTCACGCTCGAGCAGTGGCAGGCGGTGGTGAACACCAACCTCACCGGCCCCTTCCTGTGCACCCAGCACGCCTTCCGCATCATGAAGGACCAGAACCCGCGCGGCGGCCGCATCATCAACAACGGCTCGATCTCGGCGCACGCGCCGCGGCCGTTCTCGTCGGCCTACACCTCGACCAAGCACGCCATCACCGGTCTCACCAAGGCCACCAACCTCGACGGCCGCATGTACGACATCGCGGTCGGCCAGGTCGATATCGGCAATGCCGCAACCCCGATGACCGACCGCATGGTCGCCGGCCCCGGCGTGATGCAGCCCGACGGCACGATGAAACACGAGCCGCGCATGGACGCGAAAGCAGTCGGCGACGCGGTGGCCTACATGGCCGGCCTGCCGTTAGACGCCAACGTGCTGTTCATGACGGTCATGGCGACGAAAATGCCGTTCGTGGGACGGGGCTAATTAAGCCCGATCACGTCGTCCCGGCGCAGGCCGGGACCCATACTCCGCAGCGTTGATTGGGTTACCGGGCGTCTACCGTTGGCGTTCACATCGGGAGAGCACGGCGTATGGGTCCCGGCCTTCGCCGGGACGACGTGTCGCCCCCTACTCCAGCTTCTCCACATCGCGCAGCGTCGGAAACAGCTTCATCCACAATAGCGCGATCGCAATCGTGCCGACGCCGCCGAGCACGGCGGCCGGCATCGCGCCGAACAGTGCCGCGGTGACGCCGCTTTCGAACTGGCCGAGCTGGTTTGACGCGTTGATGAACAGGAAATTGACCGCGCCGACCCGGCCGCGCATGTCGTCGGGCGTTGCGAGCTGCACCAGCGAGAAGCGGATCACCACGCTGACGACGTCGGCGGCGCCCAGCACCACCAGCGCCAGCACCGACAGCCACATCCAGTGCGACAGCGCAAACACCACCGTCGCCACGCCGAACACGATCACGGCCTGAAACATCCGTATTCCGACGCGGTGGTTGATAGTGTGGTGCGCGAGGAACGCGGTCATCAGCAGCGCGCCGATCGCGGGCGCGGCGCGCAGGATGCCAAGACCGAGCGGGCCGGTCAGAAGGATATCGCGCGCATAGATCGGCAGCAGCGCCGTGGCGCCGCCGAGCAGCACCGCGAACAGATCGAGCGAGATCGTGCCGAGGATGGCCGGGTTGTTGCGGACGAATTTGACGCCGGCAAAGATATCATCTGATGTCGCGGCATCCCGCACAACGGCCGGCTGTATCAGCCGGATCGCGCCCATGATTGCGGCCCCGAACAGCAAAAACGCCGCCATGACCCCGTAGGCCGCGCTGGGTGCGAGGGCATAGGCCAGCCCACCCAGCGCGGGACCGGCGATGGTGGCGATCTGCCCCGCGCCGCTCGAAACCGCGGTGGCGCGCTGCAGCGAGCCTTTCGGCGCGATCAGCGGCAGCAGTGCGGCCAATGCCGGGCTTTCGAAGGCCCCGGCTATACCGAGCACAAAGGACGCAATGAAGATCTGCGTCACGTTAAGAAAGCCCGCATAGGCGCCCCAGGCCAAAAACAACGCCGTCAGCCCCTCGGCGATCTGGCAGAGTTGCACCACCCGTTTGCGTTCGTAGCGGTCGGCGGCATGGCCGGCCACGAACAGAAACAACGCCGTCGGCAGGAATTGAACCAGTCCGATCATGCCGAGATCGAATGCGCTGCCGGTCATATCGTAGACCTGCCAGCCGATGGCGACGGCCCCGATCTGGCTGGCGAAGCGCGACAGGCTGCGCGACAGCAGAAACGACAGGAAAGAGGGATGCCTGAGCAGATCGCCGGCGCCGACAGGCATCAGGGAAGACATGGTGAGGCCGGTATCCTGCTTCTCGAAGCGTGAGCCGTGGCCCCGCTTGCGCTGTTGTTGATTACGCCGTGAACGACCCTGGCCCCCCTGTCAATGCCCGGCGGCGAAGGGCTGCCCGGCATTGCGCTTGCAAGTCCCCCGCTGCCATAATCGACCGGGGGACTTTGAGATCATGCTGCAACTGCAATCGGCTTTCGGCGTGCTGGCGTTGCTCGCGATCGCGTGGGCGCTCGGCGAGAACCGCCGCGCGGTGTCATGGCGGCAGATGGCGATCGGGCTTGCGGTCACCGTGCTCACCGCGCTGGTGCTGCTCAAGCTGCCGCTCGTCGCAAAGGCGTTCGGCGCCATCAATGACGCGGTCAATACCATCGCGGCGGCGTCCCGCGCCGGCACCTCCTTCGTGTTCGGCTATCTCGGCGGCGGCACGCTTCCTTTCGACCTCAAGGCGCCGGGCGCCGATTTCATCCTGGCGTTTCAGGCGCTGCCGATCATCCTCGTCATGAGCGTCCTGACCACGCTGCTGTTTTATTGGCGGGTGCTGCCGCCGATCGTGCGCGGCATGGCGTGGCTTTTGGAACGCACGCTCGGCGTCGGCGGCGCGGTCGGCCTTTCCGCCGCCGCCAACATCTTCCTCGGCATGGTCGAGGCGCCGCTGTTCATCCGCCCATACCTTTCGCAACTCACCCGCAGCGAATTGTTCATGGTCATGACCGGCGGCATGGCGGGAATCGCCGGCACCGTGCTGGTGCTCTACGCCACGTTTCTGGCGCCATTGATCCCGGACGCGGCCGCGCATTTCGTCATTGCCTCGGTCCTCGGCGCACCCGCGGCGATCCTGGTCAGCCTGATCATGGTGCCGGAGACGTCGGACAAGCGGACTGGCGGAATGCTGGCCGCTCCCAGGGTCGCTAGCGATCCCGACGATACGGAGGTGAAGAGCACCATGGATGCGATCGTCAGGGGCACCACTTCCGGACTGGAGCTGCTGCTGAACATCATCGCGATGCTGTTGGTGCTGGTAGCATTGGTCTATCTCGCCAACGCCATCCTCGGCCTGTTGCCCGAGATCGGCGGCGCGAAGATTTCGCTGCAGCGGCTGCTCGGCTATCTGATGGCGCCGGTATGCTGGCTGTTGGGCCTGCCGTGGTCGCAGGCGATCACGGCGGGAAGCCTGATGGGCACCAAAACCGTGCTCAACGAATTGATCGCCTATGTCGATTTATCGAAGCTCGGTCCTGATGCGCTCGATCCGCGGTCGCGGCTGATCATGCTCTATGCGATGTGCGGCTTTGCCAACTTCGCCAGCCTCGGCATCATGATCGGCGGCCTCGGCACCATGGCGCCCGACCGCCGCGAAGAAATCAACGCGCTCGGGCTGAAGTCGATCGTATCGGGCACGCTGGCCACTTGCCTGATGGGCGCGATCGTCGGGGTGATGAGCTAGGACGCGCACGCCGCTTCATCGTTGGAATTCGCTGTGTGAGGCTCCTCACAGCGACAACGAGCCGCACCGGCTACTCTGCGACCGTGACATGAGGGAACGCCCTTCCCCAAACGATTCCAGGAGAGTGACATGAACAATCAAATCCGGGACCTTGGTCCAACGAAGCCGAGCAACGAACGCGCCAAACGTGCACTCATTGACGTCGAAATGGAACTTGGCGAAGAGGAATTGTCGAACGTATCCGGCGGCAGCTTGCATTTGACGTGCGCAAAGGGACAGCATTTTGCGACGGGCAGGATCACCTGTTGAATGCAGACGTCCCCATGCGCCATGCTGGTGGCGCTATCGCGCCAAATCGATCGCGTCGAGCACCCTGACCACCTGCCTGATGGGTGCGATCGTGCGGTTGTGAGCTAGCGGGCAATGGCAAAAATCGACGAGGTGTGGCATACTTCACATGCAGATACTTCACCTCGCATTACGGTTACGCTGAAGTACAGGATATCCAGCAGCCCGAGCGACGAAGACGGCCGCACCTATCGTCGCCGACGACCGCGAACGGAGGCGCAGGGACAATGCAGGACACGATGCGGCTTTACCGCACGCTGTTTGGTACGCGCGCGTATGTCCGCTCGCTATGCGAAGGCGCCGCCTTCCTCACTGCCAGCAGCATCGCGATCTTCGCCGCCGTCACCTATGCCACGGTCCATGCCAGCAACCACGTCACCGATTTTGTGCTGAGCCGCGTCGGGCCCTACAACGTCCGCTTTCTGTTCATCTACGGTACGTTCACGGCCTTCGTCATCACGGCTGGGTTGCTGGCCTGGCGGCCGAACCGGTTGCCGTTCGCGCTGAAGGCCACGGCGCTGTTCCTGGTGGTCCGCGCCGTCTTCGTGGCGCTCACCCACATGGCGCCGTCGCCGATCGATCCGCAGCAGCCGGCGCCGTTTTTCAACTCCATTTTTTACGGCAGCGATCTCTTCTTTTCCGGTCACACCGGAATGCCGTTCCTTGCGGCGCTGGCGTTCTGGCACATCGTGCACTGGCGGATATTCTTTCTGGCGCTGACCGCGTTCTTCGGCGCGATCGTGCTGCTCGGCCACTACCACTATTCGATCGACGTGCTCGCCGCACTGTTCATCACCCACGGCGTCTTTCAAACATCGCGCTGGCTATTCAGCCGCGACTACGCGTTGTTTCGCTCCACCGAAAACCAGGCGGTGCAACGGCCGAAGCGGGGAGTTCGCAAGCGGGTCGAAAAATGGGTCAAGGAGCACAGTCCAAAGCGCCCGACATTGGTCCCCGTCGACGGAACCGCGCGTGCGTCTGAATCGTTCGTGCTGCACGCCGTCGGTGAAGACCCCGACGATGGCACAGGCCATCGTCGGAGATGATCAATGGGCGCCCTCACAGATACCGCCCTCTCTACTCCGCGCTGCTGACCAGTTTCATCCGCGGCTTCACCGCGTCGATCATGCCCTGATAGGTGTTGACATAGTCGAGCGCCATTCGGCGTGCCGTAAAGCGCGTCTCGAAATGCGTGCGAATGGCCTGGCGATCCAGTTCCCCGAGCCGCCCGACATCGGCGACCGCGCTGATTTCATCCTCAACGATGAAGCCGGTCTTGCCGTCGTCGATGATTTCAGGAACCGATCCACGGTTGTAGGCGATCACGGGCGTGCCGCAGGCCATGGCTTCGATCATGACGAGGCCGAACGGCTCCGGCCAGTCAATCGGCAGCAGCAGCCCGATCGCCCCGCTCAGGAAATCGGCTTTCTCGTGGTCCCCGATTTCGCCGATAAACTCGACCAGCGGATTAGCCATCATCGGCTTGATGATCGCATCGTAATATTCCTGGTCCGCGCGATCGACCTTCGCCGCGATCTTGAGCGGGATACCGCAGCGTATCGCGATCCTGATCGCCCGGTCCACGCCCTTCTCCGGCGCGATACGGCCGAGGACGGCAAGATAGCTCGGCTTCACGACTTGGGGCGTCAGCAGATTTTCCGGCAAACCATGATGGATGGTGCGGATGAAATTCGCCTGCGGCACCGGACGCCGCTGCGCATTCGAGATCGAGACCAGAGGTATCGACGAAAACGTCTTGAACAACGGTTGATGTTCGGGAAGGTCCAGCCGCCCATGCAGGGTGGTCAGGAACGGCGTCGGTTGCCGTGCGAACAGCGAAAACGGGTAGTAGTCGAGGTGGAAGTGAAGAAAGTCGAATTCTTCGTCGTCGCATTTCTGCCTTACTCGCTCGAGCATCAGCATGTGCAGCGCGTTGGCGTCGCGAACCGATCCATCCAGCCTCAGCGCCTTCGGCCATGCGGCCTCTAACTTTCCGGATGTTCGGGAATCGCCGCTGGCGAATAGCGTGACCTCGTGGCCCAGAGCGACCAGTTCCTCGGTCAGCCAATAGACGACCCGTTCGGTGCCGCCATACAGCCTGGGCGGAACAGCCTCCGTCAACGGAGCAACCTGCGCGATGCGCATCCTAACAACCTCCTGATCTCTGACTCTGCTTTGAAAGCCCTCAGCCCCTCGTGGCGCGGCATCGCCAAGTCGGGAACGTTTACGCACCTGCGAAGTTCCAAGATGATGCGCACTTCGCGCACACTGTCGTCTTGCTCATGACATCACATGTGATCAGGCTCTTCGGACCGACCTTGCTGCGGAATTGTTGTGCACATGAGGCGCAGCTGCGTCCTCGGGATGATCCTCATCAAGACCGGCTCCCGGCAATCGGCGATCCGCTAGGGATTCTCGTTTATCTCCAACAGGTTTAACAGGCACATGGACAATCTTTCGGGATATGCAAACCGCCCTTTCCACTTCGTCATGCGCTATCTGCGTCAGCGGCGCACGTCGCATCTGGTGATATTGGTCGCGGTTGTTGCCGCCGTTGCCTGCTCGGTCGGCACCCAATACGGCGTGAAGTATCTCGTCGACGCCCTCGCCGCCGGACCGGCGCATAGCGCCGGTGTATGGCTGGCATTCGTTTTTCTCATAGCGCTGATTGGTTCCGACGTTTTGCTGTGGCGGGTCGCGAGCTGGACAGCGAGCTTCACCTTTGTCGGCGTCACCGGCGATCTGCGCCGCGACATGTTCCGCCATTTGACCGGGCATGCCCCGAGCTATTTCATCGATCGGCTGCCGGGCATGCTGACAAGCCGGATCACCGCCACTTCGAATGCCGTCTTCACGGTGGAGAACATGTTCGTATGGAACGTGTTGCCGCCCTGCATCGCCACAATTGTGGCAATTGCTCTGATTGGAACCGTCAGCCTGCCGATGGCCGCCGGCATGGTCGTGATCGCAAGCGTGGTCCTCATCGCCATGTTCCGGATCGCGGCCGCTGGCAAGCCGTTACATGACGACTACGCCCACAAGGCCGCCGCCGTTGACGGCGAAATGGTCGACGTCATCAACAACATGCCGCTGGTGCGAGCCTTCTGCGGGCTCGACCATGAGCACAACCGCTTCGACAACACCGTCGACCGCGAATTGACCGCGCGAGGCCGAAGCCTGCGCTATCTGGAAAAGCTGCGGCTCATCCATGCGGTGATCACGCTGGCGTTGACGGTGGCCCTTTTGTACTGGGCGGTCACTCTATGGCAGAGCGGCAAGGCCACGACCGGCGACGTGGTGCTGGTCTGTACGCTCGGCCTCTCCATCCTGCATGCGACCCGCGATCTTGCGGTAGCGCTTGTCGATGTCACCCAGCACACGGCCCGGCTCTCGGAGGCGATTGCGACGCTGTTGCAACCGCATGAGCTGCGAGACCATCCCGAAGCCGAACCGCTGATCAAGAGCGGTGCGGCCATCACCTTCAGAAACATCTCGTTCGGATATCCCGGTGGTGTCCAGGTGTTCGACAAATTCAACCTGAATCTCAAACCCGGACAGCGCGTCGGCCTGGTCGGCCAGTCCGGCGGCGGCAAATCCAGCCTGTTCGTGCTGTTGCAGCGCTTCTACGACGTCGACAAAGGCAGTATCACCATCGACGGCCAGGATATCTCGCGCGTTACCCAGCAAAGCCTGCGCGAGGCGATCTCGGTGGTGCCGCAGGACATCTCGATGTTCCACCGCTCCATCATGGAGAACATCCGCTATGGCCGCCCAACGGCGACCGACGACGAGGTTTTGCGCGCGGCGATCGCGGCGCGCTGCGACTTCGTCGAAAATCTGCCCGACGGCCTTGCCACCATGGTCGGCGATCGCGGCGTCAAGCTCTCCGGCGGCCAGCGACAGCGCATCGCGATCGCGCGCGCGTTTCTGAAGGACGCGCCGATCCTGCTGCTCGACGAGGCAACTGCCGCGCTTGACGGCGAATCCGAAGAGGCCATCCGCGATGCGCTCAGCCGCCTGATGCGCGGCCGCACCGTGATCGCGATTGCGCACCGTCTCGCGACGCTGCGCAATTTTGACCGCGTCGTGATGCTCAAGGACGGCAAGGTCATCGAGGATGGTCCGCCCGACCGCCTGATGCGTGAAACCGGCCCGTACCGGCAGCTCGTGACCCAGGAAATGAACCGTCTCGCGATCCACGCAGCCTGAATCGCGGCGGCGAATTGAGACACAGTCAGATCAGCGTCGCGGCGTGCGGAGCGGTATCCGCTAGAGCGTTTTCCAGCGAATTGGCGTCAATGAAACGCGTCAAATCAAGAATCTAGCCCGCTCCGATTTAATCGGAACGGAAAAGGCTCTAGAGTTACAGGACAGAGGTTACGCATGGCCACCAAAGCCAACGTCCAGCGGGCGGATGCTCCGCTCGCGGAGCAGATCACGGAATCGCCGTTCTACATTCCCATGACCGGCCAGGCGGCACGGCCGCGCCGGACCCTCAAGCACGACGATACGTTCGTCGTCCTCGACAGCCACGGCGACATCGGTGCCTCGGCCGGTGGGCCCGATGGATTGTTCAATGCCGATACCCGCTATCTGGCGCGGCTCGAGCTCTTGCTGAACCAGACTCAGCCATTGCTGCTCGGCTCCAACCTGCGCGACGACAATTCCGCACTGACGATCGACCTCACCAATCCCGACATCTATGACGGCGACCGGATCGTCCTGCAGAAGGATCTGATCCACATCGTGCGCACCATCTTCCTGTGGCGCGGCACCGCCTATCAGCGGATCGCCGTCCAGAACCATGGAGACCGGGCGGCACACATCGATCTGACCTTCCTGTTCGACAATGATTTCGCCGATCTGTTCGAGGTGCGCGGCGCCAGGCGCCCGCGCCGCGGCACCGGCACCAGCGAGCTGCTCAGCCCCGCCGATGTCAGGTTCGAATATCACGGCCTCGACGGCGAGGCGCGAACGACCAATCTGCATTTCGACCCGCGCCCGACCCTGCTGGCAGTGAACAGCGGCAGCTATCATTTCGCGCTCGAGCCGCAGCAGCTTACCTCGGTGTTCGTGGCGGTGACCTGCAACTATGCCGCGGAGCACCGGCCGGCGCCGTTCATGCATGGCCTGTTGGCGCATCGCCGCGAAATGCGCCGTTCGACTGCGGGCACCGCCAGCGTCGAAACCTCGAACAGCATCTTCAATGAGGTGTTGTGCCAGTCGATGGCCGATCTCAATATGCTGATGACCGACACCCCGCATGGGCGCTATCCCTATGCCGGCATTCCCTGGTATTCGACCACATTCGGCCGCGACGGCCTGATATCAGCGCTGCAGATGCTGTGGATCGACCCGCGCGTGGCCTGCGGCGTGCTCAAACGGCTCGCTGCCTATCAAGCCACGGCCGTCGATGCCTTGAACGATGCCGAACCCGGCAAGATCCTGCATGAAATGCGCGGCGGCGAAATGGCGGCGCTACGCGAAGTGCCGTTCGCGCAATATTACGGCAGCGTCGATTCCACGCCGCTGTTCGTGCTGCTGGCGGGATTCTATTTCGAGCGCACCGGCGACGAGGACACGCTGCGCGAGCTGTGGCCCGCGATCGAGGCCGCGCTGGCCTGGATCGACGGTCCCGGCGACCCTGATCGTGACGGCTTTGTCGAATATCAGCGCGCGTCCGAACAGGGCCTCGCCAATCAGGGCTGGAAGGATTCCTTCGACGCGATCTTTCATGCCGATGGCCAGTTGGCCGAGGGCCACATCGCCCTGTGCGAGGTTCAGGGTTACGTCTTCGCCGGCAAACGGCTGACGGCGCGTTGCGCGCGCCAGCTTGGCTTTGCCGAGAAGGCGCGCAGGCTCGACGAGGAGGCAACCCAACTTGCCGCGCGCTTTGAGGAGGCGTTCTGGTGTCCTGACATGGGCACCTACGCGCTCGCGCTCGATGGCGCCAAGCGGCCGTGCAAGGTGCGGACATCCAATGCCGGCCAGCTTCTATTCACGGGCATCATTGGCGAGGACCGTGCGCGCATGGTCGCCGCCGACCTGATGCGGCCGCGCTTCTTCACCGGCTGGGGCATTCGCACCGTCGCATCAGGCGAGTCCCGCTACAACCCGATGTCCTACCACAACGGCTCGATCTGGCCGCACGACAACGCGCTGATCGCGCTGGGCCTTGCCCGCTACGGCCTGAAACATTCCGTCGAACATCTGTTCAAGGGGTTGTTCGGCGCGGCGAGTTACATGGATCTCAGGCGGTTGCCGGAATTGTTCTGCGGCTTCCACCGCGAGCGGCGGTTTGGCCCGACGCTCTATCCCGTGGCGTGCTCGCCGCAGGCATGGGCGAGCGCGACGCCGTTCACGCTGCTGGAAGCTTCGCTCGGCCTGGAATTCGATGCGCGGGCCGGCGAAATCCGCCTGCGCAATCCGCGTCTGCCGGAATTCCTGAACGAGGTCGTGCTGCGTGACTTGCGGCTTGGCGATTGCAGCGTCGATCTTCGCCTGCGCCGTCACGGCGACGATGTATCGCTCGAAATGATGCGGACGCGCGGCCGCGTTCAGGTCTCGATCGTGTTGTCGCGCTGACGGCGATCGCACTCGGGAAATGGTGACGAAACCGGCTGCGGCCGGTTCGTCACCTCTGCGCAACAGCGAAGAGCTTCAGGAGACCGCATGCGTTCAGGGCAAAAGATCACGGCAGCCGTTCTGGTGTGGAGCGCGATATCCCTCGGCGCACTGGCGGTCGCACAGGAGCCAGACAAGGGCCCGCCGGCCCCCGCCGCACCAAGTCCAGCGGCAAAGACCTCGCCGGATGCGCCGAAAGAACCGGTGCCCCCGCCTTCCGTCACGGTCATCCGCGCGGCGGACGCACGCGGGATTCTCGGACGCGATGTCCGCAGCACGGCTGGCGAGAACATGGGGCGCATCGTCGACGTGATCGTCGATCGCTCCGGAACCGTGCGCGCCGCGGTGATCGATTTCGGCGGCTTTCTCGGCGTCGGCAGCCGAAAGATCGTCGTCGACTGGAACGCACTCCACTTCGGACAAGTTACCAACAAGAAGGAAAGCATGACGCTCGAATTGACGTTGGAACAGGTCAAGGCCGCGCCCGAATACAAGGAAGATACGCCGATCGTGGTGCTCGGCGCCACCGGCAGTCTGCAACCCCTGCAATTCGACCACTGACGGAGGAGGAGAATTCCACTGTCCGCGCGCCCGAACCCATATCCCAAAGATCCTGCCAAAGATCTTGCCAAGGATTTTGCCGATGAGACGCGGGGCGCGCCGTCCGTCGATGAACGCGGCGACACGTCACCGCCGCCGCCGGCATCGCCCGAGCCCCACCCTTCGGCGCAAAGCCAGCGCGGCCTCGACTGGTTCATCTTCTTTCTCGCCGACGTCCAGACCGGCTTTGGTCCGTTCGTCGCGGTCTATCTGACGACGCAGAAATGGACCCAGGTCGAGATCGGGCTGGTGCTGTCGATCGGCGGCATTGTCGGGTTGATCGGCCAGATGCCGGGCGGCGCCATCATCGACGCCGCTAGGCGAGAACGGCTGGTCGCCGGTTTCGCGGTCGCAGCGATTGGAGTTGCAGCGCTGGCCTATGCGGCGTGGCCGATCTTTCCCGTCATCGCAGCGGCGGCGACATTGCACGCCATGGCGAGTTGCGTGCTCGGCCCGGCGATCGCCGCGATCAGTCTCGGATTGGTGGGCCCTACCGCGATCGGCGAACGGCTCGGGCGCAATGCCCGGTTCGCGTCAATTGGCAACGGCGTCGCCGCGGCGCTGATGGGGGCCTGCGGCTATTTCATCTCCAGCCGCTCGGTGTTTCTCGCCACCTTTGTTCTGGTGATCTTCACCATCATAGCGCTATCCCGGATCAGGGATCGCGAAATCGATCCGGAGCAGGCCCATGGCGCGATCGTCCGCGCCAAGCCGGATCCCGAAGCCACCAGCGTGCTGCATCTGTTGCGCCAGCGCCCGCTCCTGATCTTTGCCGGCGCCGTGATGTTGCTGCAGCTCGCCAACGCCGCGATGCTGCCCTTGATGGCCGGCATCGTGACGACCCGTTCGACCCAGTGGGCGCCGGTGCTGATCGCGGCGTGCATCATCCTGCCGCAAGCGATCGTGGCGCTGACCTCGCCATCGGTCGGCCGTAAGGCGCAACAATGGGGCCGCCGGCCGCTGCTGCTGATCGGCTTCACCGCGCTCGCCATCCGCGGCGTGCTGTTCGCAACCGTCACCGATCCCTATCTGCTGGTCGCCGTGCAATTTTTTGACGGCGTTACCGCCGCGGTGTTCGGCGTTCTCATCCCGTTGACCGTCGCCGACATCGCCTTCGGCAGCGGGCACTTCAATCTCGCCCAGGGCGTGGTGGGGACGGCGGTGGGGATCGGCGCTTCCTGCAGCAATATCCTGGCAGGCTATGTCAGCGACCAGTTCGGGCATAGCGTGGCCTTCCTCGGCCTGTCCGCCATTGCCTGCGTCGGGCTCTGTCTGATCGCGCTTGTGATGCCGGAAACGAAGCGAGCGTGAGGCCCCTTCGTCATTCCGGGGCGTGCGAAGCACGAGCCCGGAATCTCGAGATTCCGGGTCTGGAGCTAGCGCACCATCCCGGAATGACAGCGTCTTGGTCTTACGTCCCCAATTCCACCGTCTTGAATTCCGCCGGCAAAATCACTTCCAGCAATTCGACGTCGTTGGAATAATCCAGGATCAGATGCCTGATGCGCGGCGGCTGGGTCCAGCAGCCGCCCTCTTTCATCAAGGTCTCGCCCTGGCCTTCCATGTAGGTCTTCACCCAGCCCTTGAGCACATAGACCATCTGGAATTCGACGTCGTGATAATGCAGTTTTGAAACTTCCTCCGGGTTGCAGGGTCCGATCAGCCGGATCACATGCGCTTGCGCGAGGCCATGGGTCGCCGCGGCAATGCCGAGATCGCGGTACTGCGCATAGGTGCGCAGGCCGTCGGCCTTAAAATCCTCATCGCGATGATGGCTGATGGCGATGCGCTGTTTCGGCCGCGCCTTCGGCTTTGCTACGGCCTTGGCCGTTGGCTTGGCTGCCGCCTTCGATTTGGCTGTGACGACGCGGCCTTTTGATGCGATGGTCTTGCGGGCTGAAGATTTGGCTGCCGTACCGAGGTCCGTCCATTTCTTCTTCACCGCGGTTTTGGCTGCGGCTTTCGATGTCGCTTTTTGCTTGGCCATTGGCGCCCTCCCGTTTGTTTGATGGCGGGAGGCTAACACAAAATGAAATTCGTAGGGTGGGTTAGGCGAAGCCGTAACCCACCGCCGTCGTGGCGACGAAGATGGTGGGGTTTCGCTACGCTCTACCCACCCTGCGAATCCTGTCCGCTCAATGCAGCCTGAACACGCCGTCCACAGCGCGGAGTTCGGCCGGCTTGATCAGCTTGGAATGCGCGACCGTGACCGAATACAGCGGGCCGTCGAGCTTTTCCTGCCAGAAGGCCAGAAAATCTTTCAGCGCCGGAAATTTCGGAAACAGATCGTAATTCTGCCAGACGTAGGTTTGCAGCAGTGAGGGATGATCCGGCAGCCGATAGAGAATTTCCGCCGTCGTCAGCCCATAACCCAGCACATGCTTCCGGAAATCGTCGGAAACAACCCCAACCCGCGAGACCATGCCAACCTCCATTGGTGGAAGCGCATTTCACGTGGTGGCCACACCGAGCCACCCCGGCGGAGATGCGCTCACATGAGAGAAATGTGACGCACGATACCCACCTATCACAAGCCTAAATGTTTAATGAACTGTTGAAAAATCACGCGTTAGCAGCAGCTTACCGCACGTGCTAATACGGGGTCGGCTGGCCGTTTACCTCGATTAATCATGATGAATGAAATTGGCAGCCGTCATATTTGAGTGCCAATTTTTCTGCTAGAGGCCCTTGTCCCCCGAACAAGACTGGCCTAAATCACCCGCAGCCGGGTTGGCACTCGCCTGCCCGGACTGCCAAGACGCCAAAATCGACAACATTTGCAAAAGTTTAGGAGGACTGCATGAAATTCCGTCCGCTTCACGACCGCGTCGTGGTCAAGCGTATCGACGCCGAAGAGAAGACTGCTGGCGGCATCATCATTCCGGACAGTGCCAAGGAAAAGCCCTCGCAGGGCGAAATCGTCGCCGTGGGCCCGGGTGGCCGTGACGAAGCTGGCAAGTTGATTCCGATCGACCTCAAGGTCGGCGACCGCGTGCTATTCGGCAAGTGGTCCGGCACCGAGGTCAAGATCGACAGCCAAGAGCTGCTGATCATGAAGGAAAGCGACATCATGGGCGTCCTCACTGACGTTCCCGCGACCAAGAAGAAGGCCGCCTAAGCCAAACCCGCACACGCTCACCCCTGAGGAGCGCCTGCGAGGCGCTCCCCGACAAGGGTGAGACACCAAGTTCAACTCAGGGAAATCAAATATGTCAGCTAAAGAAGTCAAATTCGGCGTTGATGCCCGCGACCGCATGCTGCGCGGCGTCGACATTCTCGCCAATGCCGTGAAGGTCACGCTCGGCCCGAAGGGCCGCAACGTCGTGCTCGACAAGTCGTTCGGCGCTCCCCGCATCACCAAGGACGGCGTCACCGTCGCCAAGGAAATCGAACTCGAAGACAAGTTCGAGAACATGGGCGCGCAGATGGTGCGCGAAGTCGCTTCCAAGTCCGCTGACGCGGCCGGCGACGGCACCACCACCGCAACCGTGCTCGCGGCTGCGATCGTCCGTGAAGGCGCCAAGTCGGTTGCCGCCGGCATGAACCCGATGGATCTGAAGCGCGGTATCGACCTGGCTGTGGAAGCCGTGGTCGCCGACCTCGTCAAGAACTCCAAGAAGGTCACCTCGAACGAGGAAATCGCCCAGGTCGGCACCATCTCCGCCAACGGCGACGCCGAAATCGGCAAGTTCCTCGCCGACGCGATGAAGAAGGTCGGCAACGAGGGCGTCATCACGGTTGAAGAAGCCAAGTCGCTCGAGACCGAACTCGACGTCGTCGAAGGCATGCAGTTCGACCGCGGCTATATCTCGCCCTACTTCGTCACCAACGCCGACAAGATGCGCGTTGAAATGGACGACGCCTACATCCTGATCAACGAGAAGAAGCTCTCCTCGCTGAACGAGCTGCTGCCGCTGCTCGAAGCCGTGGTGCAGACCGGCAAGCCGCTGGTCATCGTCGCGGAAGACGTCGAAGGCGAGGCGCTCGCCACCCTCGTCGTCAACCGTCTGCGTGGCGGCCTCAAGGTCGCAGCCGTCAAGGCGCCGGGCTTCGGCGATCGCCGCAAGGCCATGCTGCAGGACATCGCGGTTCTGACCGGTGGTCAGGCGATCTCGGAAGATCTCGGCATCAAGCTCGAGAACGTCACGCTGCAGATGCTCGGTCGCGCCAAGAAGGTGATGATCGACAAGGAAAACACCACCATCGTCAACGGCGCCGGCAAGAAGGCCGACATCGAGGCGCGCGTGCAGCAGATCAAGGCGCAGATCGAGGAAACCACCTCGGACTACGACCGTGAGAAGCTGCAGGAGCGTCTGGCCAAGCTCGCAGGCGGCGTCGCGGTGATCCGCGTCGGCGGCGCGACCGAAGTCGAAGTCAAGGAGCGCAAGGATCGCGTGGATGACGCGATGCATGCGACCCGTGCGGCGGTTGAAGAAGGCATCGTGCCGGGCGGCGGCGTCGCCCTGCTGCGCGCCTCCGAGCAGCTCAAGCGCATCAAGACCGCGAACGACGACCAGAAGACCGGCGTCGAGATCGTGCGCAAGGCGCTGTCCGCGCCGGCCCGCCAGATCGCGATCAACGCAGGCGAAGACGGCTCGGTCATCGTCGGCAAGATCCTCGAGAAGGACCAGTACAACTACGGCTTCGACTCGCAGACCGGCGAATACGGCAACCTGGTCTCAAAGGGCATCATCGACCCGACCAAGGTGGTTCGTGCGGCGATCCAGAACGCAGCGTCAGTTGCGGCTCTCCTGATCACCACCGAAGCCATGATCGCCGAACTGCCGAAGAAGAACGCTGGCGGCGGCGGCGGTATGCCCCCCGGCGGCGGCGGCATGGGCGGCATGGACTTCTAAGTCCAGCCATCCAGGCGAACTTCAAGGAATGCAAAACCCCGGCAGCAATGCCGGGGTTTTTGTTTTTGGTTTTCGAAGGCCAAAACTCTCTCAATTGTCATTCCGGGACGCGCCTCTTGGCGCGGGCCCGGAATCCATAACCACGGTCGGGAGTATGGATTCCGGGCTCGCGTTTCGCGCGCCCTGGAATGACGGGCTAACTTGCAATGCCCGGGTAAAGATCAGCCCACCCAGGATTCTGCTCTTCGATCAAACGTATCTTCCAGTCACGCCGCCACTTCTTCAGCTCTTTCTCGCGTGCAATGGCTGTCATGGCGTCTTCATAGATTTCGAACCACACCAACTTGCTTACGTCGTAACGCGTAGTAAAGCCGGGGACGGCTTTCGCCTTGTGCTCATATACGCGACGCACGATGTCGTTGGTCACGCCGAGGTATAGCGTGCCGTGTTTCTTACTGGCGAGAAGATAAACGTAATACGCCATAGGAGACCCCTCCCCTTCGTCATTCCGGGGCGACGCGTAGCGTCGAGCCCGGAATCCATAACCACCATCGTGAGTATGGATTCCGAGCCCGCGCCAAGAGGCGCGTCCCGGAATGACGGAGATTGTGGCATCGGGCGAGGAAACATTTCAAGCGACCACGCTCACTCCACCGACGCTCCCCCCTGCTCATACTTGCCCTTCGTGAGCGCACCCCACACTCGCCGATCAAGGGCCGCCCGTAGGCGACCCTTCCTGTTACGCGCTTTCTGCGGGCTTCAGGCGAACCAGCTTGTTGAGCAGGGCATCAAAACCCTGCCCGTCACCGGCGTGAAGGTCGATACGGCCGACCTTCTCCACCAGCCGCTCGAGCGACTCCAGTTCCTTGAGCCGCAGCAGCAGCGGGTTCTCTTCCATCAGCTTGGCGGTGTTCAGAAGCGAGCGCGTCGCCGCGGTCTCTTCCTGCCGGCGGATCAAATTGGCCTTCGCCACCCGCTCCGCCTCCACCACCTTGTTCACCAGCTCCCGGATTTCGCCGGGCAGGATCACGTCCTTGACGCCGAGCTCCGTCACCTCGACACCGCTGTCCGCGATACGCCCGCGGACATAGTCCCGAAGCTCCGCATCGAGAGCTGCCTTTGCGGACAGCACCTCGTCGAGCGTGCGGCCGGCAACCGCCTCGCGGATCGCGAACTGCACCAGCCGGTACAGCCACGCATCCACGTCAGGCACCGAAGCGACGACCCGCTCGGGATCGACGATCCGGCGGAACGCCGTCAAGGTCACCCGCAGCGCGATGCGGTCCCTGGTCAGCATCTCCTGCGCGGTGATCTCGACCGCCTGGGGACGCAGATCGAGACGCTTGACCTCGATCTTGCGGCCGACGATCCAGAACGCGTGCCGGCCGGGCGCGAGCCGCTCCACCAGCCGGCCCTCGACATAGAGCAGACCGGCTTCGTGGTTCTCGACCACCGCTTCCATCACGACGGCCGAGCGGTTACGGTCGATCATCGCCAGATGACGCGCCGTCACCCTGACATCGCCGGTCAGGTCGATGCGTTCGACATCGACCGCGGTCGCGACCTTCCAGTAGACGCGCGCCTGCCAGGGCGTCATCAGCTGCATCGGACGGCCGTCGAGATTGACGATGGCAACTTCATCCGCCTTGGTCTCGACCACCTCGAACAGCTCGGCCGCAAGATCGGGCCGCGCAGCCTTCAGCACCAGGTAACGCACCACCGGAAATTCGGCGCGAACCACCTTGAATACTTCGGCCGTCAGTTCGTTGCGCGGATCGAACAGCCGATGCCGGCCAGGCCCAAGCACGCGCTCGAGCCTGCCGCTCCGCGCCAGCAACGCGCGCTCGCCATCCTTCACCGTCACATGCGTCATCAGGAAATGCCAGTTCATGGCACGCCTCCATCATTGGCTTTCCGGCCAGAGGTCGGAAAGCTGGTTTCGTGTAGAAGGAACGGAGGACCGGACGGCGCTTCCTGCAGGTCCGGCGGGCCGTGGTTTGAGCTTGCATGACGACGGGCGCACGCGCGCAATCGCCCGACGAATGTCGGGCGTTCGAACGGTTTTCCCGGCGTCAGCGCAAGCGGTATCCACCGCGGCGCAGAGCCGTTCGTACAGTGTCTAGGTTCGGACGAAGAGCCTTGCGGCAATGCGGCCGGACTGCGACTGAAGCGCGCGTCCGGTCCCCTTCAATGGGAATTCAGTTTTTTAGACTGAACCGGAGCGTTGGAACGGGATTCGAACCCGCGTCACGATGATTCACATTCATCTGCTCTACCACTGAGCTATCCTTCGGTTGTGCAAGAGACCGGAATCGAACCGATGCCTTCGGGTATCACCCCGATGCTCTCCATGAGCTACACCTCGCGTCTTCATTCGGCGGAACACGAAACCGGACACCGGCTCGCGCCAGTCGGGATCTCAGAGAGCCCGAACCCATGGCCTAGCGAAGGAGCGGGCTAATAAACGAAACATCTTTCAGTTGCAAGCGTGTTTTTCAAATTTCGGCATCTGCTGTGACTACCCGTCACAGCCATTCAACGAACCAGTATGCCCATTCGTCGCAATTCGATGGCGTGATGCCGTCCGCTATCGGTCGCCTGTCCGCTGCGACGCTGACGCACTCGCGCCGATGATGCTGCCTTCCATCCCGGAAGCCTACCCACGTCGTGCCGCGCCTTGTCGATGCGCGCGACGGCTGGCGATGTGATCGCCGTCACTTCGCGACGAGAGAGTTGACGGTAAACGAGGCCGCACCAGCGTTGGATAATCGCGCTGGATAAGTCAAAGAAGAACTCTGATGACTGGAACTGCAGTCAATTCGAAGAGCGTGCGCGAGTTGTCCGCCGACACGCTCGATGCGGTGGCTGGCGGCTGGTTCCCGCTCCCCTTGCGCGCCTTCACCCAAATCAAAGCAGGAGCGGGTGGACAGGGTGGTCAGAACGATCCGGCCCAAATGTTTCAACAGATTATGCAGCAACTCACTCAGGGCTAAATCAAAGGAGAACTTTGTGACCTGTTGGCGCGGGACCGTCGAACGATGGCGGTCGTCCGCAATCGGAATCAGGGTCCTGCGGAGGGCGCGCTTGGTGCGGGGATCTGTGGCGCCTGTTATCCGAAAACAATGATCTTCATGGGATGGAACGCCCGGAGCCCGTACGAGGTTAGATAGAATGCGCACCATCGCGGCGGCGCTGATCGGCGGGCGGCCTTGGATTGGAGGCGGCACATGAAAATCATCGTGGACGAAGACGGAGAAATCATCGCCAAAACAACGGATGACCATATTCTGATCGGCGGCCACCACCGCCTCGCGGTGGCGGCCAGCCTCGGTCGAAAACTGTTCTGGCGAGATACCGGCGAACCTGTAAAGCTTGACCTGTTCTTCAAGCATCATGGAAGTTCTCTTCGACATACAGCCTGAGGAGGCTGCATGTCGCAGGGATGAACCTCTCTTACGTTGTGGCCCGGGATGACAAGGGGCGCAGAAGGCCCCGCGCCACAGCGACGGGGCCTCCGCTCGTTTCTTTCAGACGGACTGCGTTATTTCGACATGTCTTGTGCAAACCTGACCGCCCCGTACCCGGCGAAAAAGCCGGTGCTGAACGCCGCCGCACCCACCAATATGAAGATAAAGCCGCCATTGACCTCATCGAGTTCCGCATCAGTCACGGTATCCGACGCAGCGATTTCGATTTCATCCATAGTTACGCCTCCTACCTTGGGTTGGTTGATCCCGATGCACCAGTGCCTCGGTGATAGGAGCAATGACTGATCGGCGGCGGTCGCACTGTTACGAAGATCACATTCTTCGGTGGGCTAAGGCCGAACCCGCAGACCCATACGCTGCGGCGGTTCGTTAGGACGCAAGCGTTAGATACCTTCTGCAACAATGATCGCTGCGGCGTATGGGTCCCTGCGCACGTTCGCAGGGACGACGAGCGGCGTCACTGAACCCTGGCCAGCACGGCAAGGCGCCGGATGCCCTGGTTCCGGTACGCGTTCAGGAACGCGTAATAGTCCTTGAAGGAAACGCAGCCATTGGAATCGCCGCGGCTGCCGAGCATGTAGGTATGCGCCAGGAGGCCGTCACGGTTGAAGATCTTGTCCTGCCCGCCGATCGGCGTCAGCCGCAGCGCCGGCACGCCGTGGAACAGCGCCTCGCGCGGCTTCAGGTCATAGATATGCGGCGGCGTCACGCCCTGCATCCGCACATGCGCATAACGCACATCGTCCATCTTGGCGCCGAGGCCTGAATGCGCTTCGAGTTTGGTGCCGTCAGGCAGATAGACCATCTTCGCCGAAATGTCGTAGACTGCGGTCTGCTTGTCGTAAGGCGGCGATCCACCCAGTATCGGGTTTTGCGCGCGCGTATCGGGGATGCTTCCGGTGATGCTGGCGTCGGCGGAAGCGTAGGACAACAGCCCGCCATGCGCGGGCTGCTTGCCCCACAATTTCTCGACCATGCTCGGCTTGTCGTTGGACGCAATCGACATCACCGCCGCCTTGGCGCGCTGCGCCATGTCGCGGACCGAAGCCCCGGATTCCTTCGCGGCGGGTTTGGCTTCAGCCTGCTTGGGCGCCGGGGCCGGAACGTTCAACGCGACCTGGGTCGGTGCGGCTTCCTTCGGCTTCGGCGCTTCGCCAAGTTTTGGTGCTTCAGTCTTCTTCACACCGACCGGCGGCGAAACCTCCGCCACCTGGGTGGCTTCGATCGCCCTGGATGCCTCGCCTTGCGGCGCCGAGGCTGCAAACCTTTCGTTAAACATAATCGAAGGAGCGACGGTCGCGGGCGGCGAAATCTTCGGGGCCGGCTGGGGCAGCGACGCGAACACTTCGTTGAAGGCGGGCCGCGCCGGACGCGACGCGACAATCGAGGAGCTCTTGACGACCGGCGGATCGAACGCCGCGCTGTTGACCGAGGGATAGATGCTGGAGGCGAAAATATTGCTGTAAACGGTCCAGGCGCAGCCCAGCACCACGGCTGCGATCGCGACGCCGCCGAGGAAATGCTGCGGAATGACTTTCCGGGAAGACTTCTTGCGGTTGTGGGCCGCAAGGCCAAACGCACCGGTACTCGTACTCATTCGCCTTGCGTCCACACCAACTCTACTAAGTCCCCGCTTGATGCCGCGCCCGAAAAGGTTCCCGGGCAGCATCTCGCAAAGACACGGAGCGTCATTAAGGCGAGTTTTAGTTAAATGCAGATTAAACGCGGGCAGATGTAAGGCATGCGCAAATCATTGGAAGTTATGCGCAAATCAGCCCGTAAACATGCGGGGTTGCTGCGATCGGGACATCCGGCCGTTGGCCGGCTGTCCCATTTTGGCAATCAATCCTTGAACGGATCGAATTCGTTCTCGCCCGCCATGACGACGGCGAACGGACGCAGCGTGTGCTGCACCTTGATCGAGCCGGCATGCTCGGCAAGCACCTCGGGCAACCTTCGATAGGCCATCGGGCTTTCATCGAGATCGGCGCCGATCAACGTCACGCCGCGCAACTGCAGCCACGCATCCATCTCGACGCGCGTAAACCTCCGTTTGGCCTCCCTGCGACCGAACCTCCGGCCCGCGCCGTGAACCGTCGAGTAGAGCGACGCCTTCGCTTCAAGGCTATCGACGCCTTCGACGATGACGGCGTCATCTCCCATCGATCCGCCGATGAAGCCGCGCTGTCCCGGAAATGCCGGCGTCGCGCCCTTGCGCACAACCCACAAATCCTTGCCCGCATGATTTTCGCGCCAGGCATAATTGTGATGGTTGTGGACCATGTCGGTGACGTTGCCGCCGATGATCTTTCGCACGCGTTCGACCACCCACTCCCGGCCGGCATAGGAATAGCGGCCGGCCAGTTGCATCGCCGCGATGTAGCGTCGCCCGATCTCGCTGTCCTCGTCGATGACAGCCGGCGGCACATTCATGCCATCCTTGCCGCCTGCAGCCTTGAGGTAGCGGGTGGCACTGGTGTGGCCGAGCCCGCGGCTGCCGAAGTGAACGCCGATCCAGACAAGGCCGGCTTCGTCGCGCATCAGGTCGACATAGTGGTTGCCCGATCCGACGGTGCCGAGCTGCGACACGGCCTTCTGCCGATACGCGCCCATGTCGGATTCTCTCCAGGCATCGCCGTCGTCGAACAGTTCGTGCTCGACGCGCTCCTCGTTGGTCCGCCCGACGCCAAAGGAAATCGCCCTGTGCACGTCCTTGATGATCGTGCCGACATTGCTTTCGATCCGGCTGAACGGCGTATCGAGACGCACCGCCATGTTGCCGCAGCCGATGTCGAAGCCGACGCCGGAGATGCTGATCTGCTTCTCATAGGCGATCACGCCGCCGACCGGCTGGGCATATCCCAGATGACCGTCCGCGCAAATCACGCCGGCCACGGCGTTGCCGACCGCCATGCAGTTGCGCATCTGCGCGATCGTGGCTTCCTCGTGCTGGCCGAAGATCTTGAGTGGGCTGTTCTGGTATTGCGCAGCCTGCGCCGTAAACTGTTCGTTGCGCGCAGCGTCGCGGAACGTGCACCAGACGGGGATCGGCCGCTGACCGGGGCGATCGATCTTCGCATCGGGGTCGAGCCCGGCTTCGACCGCCAGAGCCCTTGCACGCTCCTGATAGGGATCGAGCCGCATTGCATCTTCCTCTTCACGGTTGCCGGACGCCGCCGGCAGTCTTGCACCGAGCATAGGTCGTCGCACCAAAACCCGCTTGGGTTCATTAGCGGCGAGACTTTCGCAGTACACAGCCTGCCAGCAGCATGGCGCTTTTTCCGGCGCGCAAAGCGACCTTCAATAGCTCAAGCTCGGATACCAGTCCTTGCCGCGGCCTTCGGGCGTGGTGTCGAGAATGGCCCACAGTGGATCGAGGTCGGGCGCACCGCGTGGATCCTGACCGGGGTCCGCCGTCGCAGGCCCCATTTCACCGGACCAGAAATGACGGATGATGCCGTCGCGGCGTATGAACACATTGTAGCCGGGCATATCGGCATCATCGGCGCTGACGTAATCACGGGTGTAGTCGCCCGACATATCCGAATAGACTTTGTGCCGCGTCCAGCCGCGCGCCTTCTTGGCCTCGATCAATCGCGCGATCGGCGAGCGGGCCACGAATACGAATGCGATGCGCTGCTCGACATCGGGCTTCGCTTCCCACGTGCTCATGAACGAGGTGCACATCGGACACGGCTTTTCACGCTGCGGGCCGAACATGTAGCTGTAGATCACGAGCGTCTGCTTGTTGCCGAACAGGTTCGACAGTGTGGTAGGGCCGCCCTCGCCTTCGAACGAATAGGGCTTTGTCACCACGCCGCCAGGTGGCAGCGCGCGGCGCAGTTCGGCAACGCGCTCAATGTGACGGCGAAGCTCGATCTCTTCCGCCAGCAATTGCTCGCGGGCGCGGCGATACTCTGGGCTCTCATTGGGAATGCGCGCGGTGTTGGCGCGGGAAAGTTCGACGGCGGGTTTCAGGGTGGAACCGGACATGGGCATGACCTCGCGGTTGGATGGCCTGTTGGGTTCCCTATAAGACGATCCCGGTACGGCCGATCCTACACGACCACCGGATTATTGTCGGCGCCGCGACGTGACCAAAACGCGGATGTCCTAGTGCAGTTCCGGCGGCGGGGAACGGTCGAGCACATCCCCCTTCGGCCCCTCCAGCAGATCGAGCGCATACGTCTCGACCACAAGCGGGCCGCGCTTGCGCTTGACCTCACCGACCTTCTCGACGCGGGCAAATTCGTCCTTCAAGGGATGATCGCCGGGCAAGGCCTCGCGAACATACAGCTGCCTGCCGCCGAGCTGCGTCGCCGTCGGCTCGGGCATGTTGACCCAGCGGATGCGCTGGCTTTGCTGAGCAACGCAAGTTCCCTTCGGTAGATAGAACGCAAGCCAGCCGGTGGTGCCGTAATCCGGCGCAAGCACGCAGGATGCGCCCGCGCGCGCCCGCACCGCTTCGATCTCGCCTGCGATTTCGCGCCAGCCGACGCCGACGCTGCGCACCGTGGCGTCGCGACGATAACCCGAGAGCGCGCCGGTGTTGGCCTGCACGATCAGGATCGCAAACATCACGATGCCGGTTGGCGCCGCCCAGCGCAGGCAGAAATTGACGGTGCGCTGCTCGCGCTTTTCCCATGGCACCAGATGGGCTGCATACGCCGCCGCGACCACAAACGCCGGATAGACCGGCGCGAACCAGTTCGCCTCGACGCGGGCGTGCAGGGAATGCCAGACGAAATAGACGACGATGGTCCAGAACATGGTGCTGACCAGCACGCGCGCCGGCAGCGCACCGGCGCGACGCTGAAACAAAGCATAGAGACCCATCGCGCCGAGAATCCATACCAGCGGCGTCGCGAACGCGATCTGCGTCGGGATCAGCTCGGCGATGAAGGCCGGCCTGAAATCCTCGATCCGCGCCCGGCCCATCTGCTTGATGAAAGACACCCAATGGTGATCGGCGTTCCACAGAATGACCGGCGAAAACATCAAGAGCGCAACGAGGCCGCCGAGATAAGGCCATGGCGAAATCAGCCAGCGCCGCAGTTTCGGAACCACCACCAGCCAGATCAGGATCGCGGGGCCGAAGAACAGCGCGGTGTATTTCGACAACAGCGCAGCGCCCGTGGCAAGACCTACCGCCAGCCACCACGCACCGCGTCCGGTCTCGAGCACCTTGGACAGCGAAAACAGCACGAAGCTCGACGCTACCAGGAGCGGCGCGTCCGGCGTGACGATCATGGTGCCGACCGCGGCCATCAGCGTGACATTGAGCAGGATCGCCGACGTCGTCGCCACCCGCCTGCCGCCGAACAGCACGGCCGCGGTCTGGTACACCGCCCAGCTCATCGGCAATGCCAACAGGATCGAGACCAGACGGACGCCGAGTTCGGTGTCGCCCGCAATCATGGTGCCGAGGCGGATCACGAATGCCACCATCGGCGGATGGTCGTAATAGCCGCCGGCCAGATTCTTCGACCACATCCAGTAATAGGCTTCGTCGAAGGTGATCGGCGTGTAGGCGGCGGCGACCAGCCGTACCGCGACCAGCGCCAGGATCGTCAGAACCGTGCTGAGGACAAGCCGCGCCTCGTTCGGATTCATTTTTGGATCATCGCTTGCGCCAGACGAACAGTCCGGACATCGCGTAGTTCCAGACCACGCCCATCAGCGCGCCCGCCGCTCCCGCCAGCCACCAGATCGGCTCCTGGTCGTAGACCGAGAACGCGACGCCGACATTGGCGAACAGGCCGACGCTGCAGACGAGGTAAAACAGCAGCAGGCCGCGCAGGATGGCAAAACCCTTCAGGCGTTGATCGCGATAGGTGAGAAAATTGTTCAGGATGAAATTGCTGGTCATCGCCACCAGTGCGCCGACGGCCTGCGACTCCGGGAATGGCATGTTGAAGAGTTGGTTCGCGATGAACAGCGCCGCGAGATGCACGATGAGGCCGATCGAGCCGACCATCGCAAACAACAGAAAGCGCAGCGAGACCACGTCGTGAGTGAACTTGGCCAGCACCAGACCCAGGAAATCCAGCGCCACCATCGAATCGAGCTTGCTCTCGCCGTGCTGGCGCGAGCCGAAGGTAAAGGGAACCTCGACCGTGCGCAGCTTGCCTTGCGCAGTCGCGACGATATCGAGCAGGATCTTGAAGCCCTGGATTGAAAGCTGCGGCGCCAGTTGCTCGAAGCGGTCGCGGCGGATCATGAAGAAGCCGCTCATGGGATCGGCGATCTCGACCTTGAGCACGCGTCTTGCAACTTCGGTCGCGAGCGCGCTGATGCCGGCGCGTCCTTTGTTGAAACTGTCGGCGCTGCCGCCCTCGACATAGCGGCTGCCGACCACGAGTTCGGCCTCGCCACGTTGCAAGAGGCCCACCATCTTCGGCAGCTGGGTCTCGTCATGCTGCAGATCGGCGTCGATGACAGCCGCATAGGGCGCGCTGGCGGCGAGAATGCCCTCGATGCACGCCCCGGACAGGCCGCGCCGCCCGATCCGGCGGATGCAGCGGACGCGGGGATCCTTCTGCGCCAGGCCGCGCACCACTTCCCAGGTGCCGTCAGGGGAATTGTCGTCGACGAACACGACTTCCCAGGGGATGTCCTTGAGGGTCGCGTCCAGCCGCCGGTAGAGGACGGTGACGTTGTCGCGCTCGTTAAAGGTAGGGACGACGACCGAAAGCTGAGGCAAACCGGCGGCCTGCGACGGGTTTTCGGGGCCCGGTTTGATGGCTTGATTCATGGGGCCAGCGTATATCCGCAGCCGCTGGGGATGCCAAGGCGCCGCCAGAACGACCAATGGCGCCGCCAGCGATCGAAGCCGCCGCTAAGATTACCAAAGCAGGGGCGCGGGAACGGGTTTCAGGTGGGGAAACTGGGCCAAAAAGGCCCCCAAAATGCCAACGACCACGAACAGAGGGCGCGCGTACATCCGGCGCAGCCAAACTATTCATGGTCGTCCCGGCGCCGGAGCTGCTTAAGCATCGACGTCGCCGTTAGGAGCAAGATAGCGATGCCAGGGGCCTTCCGCAAGGGTGGCCTGCCCCCTGCCCTGCGTCGACTAATTCGGCACTTCCCGGATCACCGGTCCCCGTGGTGCGGGCGCCGCGGGCGCCATCTGCGACGGTTGCTGGACAGCGGCCGGCTTCGGCGCCGGCTTGCCAAACTGCCCGATCGGCCCATAGGCGATCGCAACCACCAGCACGATCGAGGCGACAATGGCACCCAAGATACCGGCTATCGACTCAGCATTCATACCCGACAATCCCCCGTCTGATCGGGAATCAATATCACGGAAGGCCGGAATGGTCGAACAGGCTGGCGAAAACCGAGTTGGCTACTTCGACGCGGCTTTGCGCCTTGCGAACGCCGTCACGATGTCCTTCTGGGCGAAGGCGATGGCATCGTTGGCCGTCGTCAGGTTCGCGCCCGCATCCTTGTCCGGGGACTGGATCCCGAGAAAGCCCACCAGCGCCACCCGGAAATTCTGCCGCTCCGACGCACAGGCAGCCGCGATCAACGCGCCAAATTCCTGTTCCGGCATGTTCTTGTTGCTCTCCCGCGGATACTCGCGGGCCAGGCAGTTCCAGTAGGCGTCACGCCCCGAAACCGCCAATTTGCGCGCCTCACCGACCTCGTCGGCAAGAACTGGGAAAGTGGTCATCACGACCAATGCGGCGATCAGGATGCGCATCCTTTTCTCCATTCTTGTTTTGCGTAGCCCGACCCGCGATCGAGACAAGAGTGCACAGCACGGTTTCCGCGAATTGGCCAATCACGATTGATTGGGCTGCTGGAGTACGCGCTGTCGGAGAAGGCCCCGGCTCCGCGATCAACGCCGCATCTCAGGAGCTTGTGCTGTGGCGCGCGCTTCGCTTTGACGCCGGCCCGGCCCCGCGCATGTAATGCCGCTCCGGCCGATAGCGGCCGGACCAGTTTCGCATCATCCTGCGGACGAATGTCGACAGCCATCGGAAGATTGCCATCGGAAGCTCCTTCTCGCTCCGCGTTCCGAAATTCAGGCGCCGAGCTGGCCGGTCAGCCGCTCGTGGAACGAGGAGCTGCGCTGGTCGAGCCCAACGAACGTGACTGACGCGCCATGGTCGCGGTATTTGGTTTCAATCGAATCCAGCGCCGCGACGCTCGAAGCGTCCCAGATCTGGGAATGGGTGAGATCGATCAGGACGCGCTTGGGATCCGCGCCGTAGGAGAAGCGCTCGACGAGGTCGTTGCTGCTGCCGAAGAACAGCGGCCCATGGACGTGATAGCGAACCGAAAGGCCGTCTTCGCTGAGCGTGCGGTCCGCACGGATGACATGGGCGACCCGGCGCGCGAACAACACCATCGCCAGCAACACCCCCACGGCGATCCCGATCGCGAGGTTGCTGGTGGCAACCGTGACCGCAACGGTCAGGACCATCACCAGCGTTTCCGGGATCGGCATGCGCTTCAGCGTCGCCGGCGTGATGCTGTGCCAATCGATGGTCTTGAGCGCTGCGATCATCATGACGGCAGCGAGCGCCACCATCGGAATTTGCGCCATCAGGTCGCTCAGCGCGGTCACCAGCACCAGCAGCACGAGTGCGGCGACCGCCGTCGATATCCTGGTGCGGCCCTGCCCGATCTTCACGTTGACGACGGTCTGGGCGATCATCGCGCATCCGCCGATGCCGCCATAGAACCCGGCCGCGATATTGGCGACGCCGAGCGCCCAGGACTCCTTGCCCTTGTGCGAGCGGGTATCGGTCAGATCGTCGACCAGCTTGGCCGTCAGCAGCGTCTCCAGCAGGCCGACAAAGGCGACGCTGAGCGCGGTCGGCCAGATGATGCTGAGCGTCTGAAGGTTGAGCGGCACGATAAACGCCGTAAGGCCCGGCAGTCCCGGCGCCATGGCCCCCTCGCCGCCGACATTGGGCACGGTCAGATGCCCCACCATCACGATCGCGGTCACGACGATGATCGCGACCAGCGGCGCCGGCACGGCGGTGGTGAAGCGGGGCATGATGAGGACAACGGCGATCGTCAGCGCGAACAGCGGATAGACCAGCCATGGTACGTTGAAAATGTGGGGCACCTGCGCCGCAAAGATCAGAATGCCGAGCGCATTCACAAAACCGATCATCACCGAACGCGGAACGAAGCGCATCACCCGCGCCAGTCCGGCGAGTCCGAAGACGATCTGGATGATGCCGGCAAAGAGGATGGTCGGCAGGATGTAGCCGACGCCATGCACCTTCACCATCGGCCCGATCACCAGCGCGATCGAGCCCGCCGCCGCCGTGACCATCGCCGGCCGGCCACCGAGCGCCGACATCACCAGGCACAGCACAATGGAGGAGACCAGCGCCACCTTGGGATCGACGCCGGAGACAAAGGAGAACGAAATCACCTCCGGAATCAGCGCCAGCGCGGTGACGATGCCGGCCAGCGACTCGCGGACGAAAAGGTTGGGCGCACGCAGCACCGCGCCGATCGACGGCGAGTCTTCAAACTGGAGTTGCGCGTTGGTCGTGGTGCTGGCGACTTGCATGGGAAACTTCCAAAAGATGTTGGGCGGTGCTCCGGCCTCGCCGGTTGCGAAAAGGGATACTCGTCAGGTGCCCGGTGGTTGACGCACGACGCAGCGGAAGCCGATATGACAGGTGGAGGAATCCACGGTTTCGCCCTGGCGCGCCGACGGCCGGTAGCGCAGGCAATAATTCGGCGCGCACAGATGCGAACCGCCCTTCACCACGCGGCGCACGGATTTGTCGTCGCCGGGCTTCGGATGACAGCACGATTGCTGTTGCTGCTCCTGCGCGGCGCCATACGGGCTCGCCGTCCATTCCCAGGTGTTGCCGACCATGTCGAACAGGCCGTAGCCGTTGGCCGGGAACGCATCGACCGGCGATGTGCCCTCGTAGCCGTCATCCGCCGAATTCTGGTAAGGAAAATGGCCCTGCCAGGTGTTGGCCATGAACTGCCCGTCCGGATTGGAGGCGTCGCCCCAGGGATAGGCCTTGCCTTCCAGACCACCGCGCGCCGCAAACTCCCACTCTGCTTCAGTCGGAAGCTCCTTGCCGGCCCACGCCGCGTAAGCGAGCGCGTCCTCATAAGCCACATGCACGACAGGATGATTTTCGCATCCTGCGATCGAACTCTCCGGCCCCTGCGGATGCCGCCAGTCGGCGCCGGGTCTGTATTCCCACCAGGCGAGATTGTTGCGCAGGTTGACCGGACGATCGGGCTTCTTGAACACCAGCGAGCCCGGCACCAGCATTTCCGGATCGGCGTCGGGATACATCGAAGGGTTCGGCGGGCGTTCGGAATAGGTGACGTATCCGGTCGCCTCAACGAATTTTTGAAACTCGGCGTTGGTGACGGGATAGGTGTCGATCCAGAAGCCGTCGACGGAGGCGGGACGCAACGGGCGTTCTTCCCGATAGAAGCTGTTGGAACCCATCAGGAAAGAGCCGCCCGGGATCCAGACCATGGTATCGCGGTTGATTGTGCCTGGCGTCACGCCCGTGTTTGGTTGGCCAGGGAGCGAGCAGCAGCCCGCTCCCCGGCGATTGCCGGCTGCACCCTGCGCGGCGTCAGCCGCTATCGTCGGTGCAGACATCGTCCTCAAGCCTTCTGGCGCTGCTTCGGCACGAAATCGAGTGCCGCGCCCGGCGGAATCAGCTCCTCCTTCTTGGCGCTCTCCTCGAAGTCGCGGATGATGCGCTGGGCGTGTTGCATCACCCACCAGCGAACATAGCGCTGGTTGACGGCGTCACGCTCCTTCGGGTCTTCCTTCAGATGCGTGATGCGGGCGAATCCGAGCGCCAGCTCCGGATCGTGGAAATGCTGCTGCCGCTTGAAGTTGATCTTGAAGTCCTTCCACTTCACGGCGTGCAGTTCGTCCTTGAGCCAGACGATGCAGGACTCGCGGTTGGACGTTTCCTTCTTGCCGAGGAAGAACTCGCTCTGGTCGACGCCGTCGATCAGCCGATCCTTGGGCGCTTCGCAACCGGTCATGGACAGCAGCGTCGTGAACATGTCGGTGACATGAACCATCTCGTTGCTTTCGGTGCCCGGCTTGATGTGGTTCGGCCAGCGGATCAAGAGCGGCGTACGAATGCCGCCTTCCGCCGAACTGAAATACGAGCCGTCGAAGAAGCCGCCGGTGCCGCGTCCGGCGAGATGGTCCTCGGCGCCGTTGTCACCGCACATCACGACGACGGTGTTGTCGCGAACGCCGAGTTCGTCGAGCTTGTCGAGCAGCACGCCGAAATCATGGTCCAGCATCAGCAGGCAATCGCCCCAGTCGCCATTGGTGCTCTTGCCGACGAATTCGTCGCGCGGGCTCATCGGGAAGTGCATCAGCGAGTGGTTGAAGTAGCAGTAGAACGGCTTGTCCGCCTTGACGGACTTTTCCATGAACTTGATGGCGCGCTTCTGGTACTCGAGGTCGCAGGTCTTCTTGGTCTCCATGGTCAGCTGCTCGTCGAGCAGCGGCCAGGCACCCTTGCCCTTGACGCCTTCATGCATGTGCGAGAAGCCGTCGCGCTCCGCGACATAATGCGGGTCGGTCAGCCACATGCATTCGTCATAGGTGCGCAAGGGGCCGTACCATTCGTCAAAGCCGTGGTCGGTCGGGAAGCGGCCGTCCTCGGCGCCGATGTGCCATTTGCCGTAGATCGAGGTCGCATAGCCGGCGTCCGACAGGATGGTGCCGATGGTACGCTCCCACTTGACGATGCCGCCGCCATTGCCGCCGAGCGCGATGGTGTGGTTGCCCGAACGGATCGGGAAACGGCCGGTCATCAGCGCCGAGCGCGTCGGCGTGCACTGCGGCTCGACCACGTAGTGCGTCAGCTTGGCGCCTTCCTTTGCGAACTGATCCATGCGCTTGGTATCGGCGCCGCGCAGAATGCCGCCGCCGTAGCAACCGAGTTCGCCCATGCCCAGATTGTCGACATGGAAAAACAGAATGTTTGGTTTCTTTGCCATTGAATGCTCCGATTTGATGGACGCCAGGCGTGAGTCATCGTTGACGCGCGCGCCTGTTTGCGTCTGTGCTTGATTGCTGTGATCGATTTTTAGGTTCGCGCCTGTCAGGCCGCGACGTTCAAGTTACGTCAGAAGATTTCGCCTACTCCTTTCGGTCCCACTTTCATTCCAAAGCCAGATAGGCCCCGATCCTTGATCTCCGGCGCCATCGCGGCGAGCGACTCTTCGCGGATCAGACCCTTGAGTTCCTGCACCAGGTTCATGAATTCCGGCGTGTCGGTCATCTCCGCCGTGCGCGGACGCGGCAGCGGCACCTTGATGACAGCCTTGATGCGGCCCGGGCGCGCGGTCATGACGTAGATCCGGTCGGAGAGGAAAATCGATTCCTCGATGTCGTGCGTGATGAACAGCACCGAGATGCGGAACTGCTGCCAGATGTTGGTGAGGATCTCCTGCATCACGACCCGCGTCTGCGTGTCCAGCGCGCCGAACGGCTCGTCCATCAGCAGGACTTGAGGGCTGGTCGCCAGCGCACGGACGATGCCGATGCGCTGCTTCATGCCGCCGGACAGCTGATCCGGATAATGGTTTTCGAACGAGAGCAGCCCGGCCAGATCGAGCAGCGCCCGCGCCGTGGTGTTGCGCTTGCTTTGCTCGACGCCGGCCATCTTGAGGCCGAACTCGACGTTCTTGCGAACCGACAGCCACGGAAACAGCGAGTATTGCTGGAACACGACGCCGCGGTCCGAACCGGGTTTGGTGATCGCCTTGCCGTCGAGCAACGCCTCGCCGCGGGTCGGCTTGACGAAGCCGGCGACGATGCTGAGCAAGGTCGACTTGCCGCAACCGGAAGGTCCGATCAGCGAGACGAACTCGCCCGGCTGCACGTTGAGCGAGACATTATCGACGGCGACGACCTTGTTGTCGTTGGCGCCGAACGTCACGCCCATGTCGCGAACGTCGATGAAGCCCTTGCTGACTTCGGTTTCCGCCACGGTCATGCTCATCGCCGGCCTCCGGGTGCGAATGCGAGCCAGGGCATCAGAAGGACGCCAACCATCCGGATGATGCCGCTGCACGCCAGTCCAAGGACGCCGATCGTGATCATGCCGAGCACGATCGCGGGATAGTCCACCAGTGAGTAGGCTTCCCAGGTGAAGTAGCCGACGCCGAACTGACCCGAGATCATCTCGGCGGCGATCAGCGAGACCCAGGCCACGCCCATGCCGACGGCAAGACCCGTGAAGATGTGCGGCAGCGAGCCCGGCAGGATCACGTTCATGAACAGACGGATTTCGCTGGCACCGAGACAGCGAGCCGCCCGTACCAGCACGCCATCCAGTGAATGAACCCCGTGAATGGTGTTGAGCAGGATCGGAAAGAAGGCGCCGATAAAGGTGATGAAGACGATGCTGGCCTCGTTGTTCGGCCACAGCATGATCGACATCGGCACCCAGGCGATCGCCGGAATGGGCCGCATGATCTCGACGACAGGCATGAAGAAGTCACGCACGCGCTCGTACTTGCCGATCGCAAGCCCGAGCGGCACGCCGATGATGGTCGCGATCATGAAGCCGAACAGAATGCGTCGAACGCTCATGGCGATATTGAACAGGTATTTGTTCGACAGTCCGACCTGCGTCAGCTGCTGATACACCTCATAGGGCGTCGGAACGTTCTTGAAGCGAATGTAGAATTCGAACTTGTACTTGGTGCCGAGATACCAGAACAGGAACAGCGCTCCGATCGAGATGCAGGCAAGCAATGCCGTGATGATCCGCTCGCGGGTCACGTATCCGAGCAGGCCCAGAAACACCTTGGTCAGCGAGACCGTGGGGATCGGCTCCGGTTCCGGCACCGGAATTTCCGATGCGGACATTTGAGCTGCGGAGGCTTTCGTCTCCACCGCCACCGGCTCAGGATCGGCGTGCTTGTCGACCATAGGGAGCGCCACAATCTTGGCTGTTGCCGTGCTGCCCATCGGATTCCCCTATTGCCCCAGGTTGATGGCGCCGAGGACTTCGGCATAGGTGGCAAGCTTGCCGCCATTCTTGGCCGCATAGGCTTCCGCATCCTTCTTGAGCAGGAACGGCACGACATCCGGCTTCTTCGGATCCTGGCCGCCGACCGAATAGAACGCAGCGTCGGCGAACACCTTGATGCCGAGCTCGCGGTCGACCAGATAGACGGCGTTGAACTTCTTGCCTTCGGAGCCGTACTTCTTCACGCCGAGCAGCGTGCAGACCGGTGAGCTGAACGGCACGATGTCGCCGCCCTGGATCCAGATCTCGCCGGTTTGCAGGGGATTGTTGACCGGCGTGTTGCAGACCGGATCGGTGCCGGTGACGTTATAGGTGTCATACGCAGCAAGCTGCTTGTCGTAGTCGAGCCCGAGTTCCTTGTAGGCGGTCCGTACATAGCCGTCGTTGACCCAGGCGCCGATGTTCAGTTCCTTGATCATGTTGAGCTTTTGCAGGATCGCGTAATTGGCGCCGACAGCTTCCACCCATTTCGGCTTGATGGTCGCATCGAGCGTGTGCACGCCGCCGGGACCCAGGAAGATGTAGATCACTTCCTTGTTGATCTTGGTCCACTCCTCGATCTTCTCGGCCGCAAACTTCGGGTTCTTGCGCATCCAGTCGTTCGCCTCCATCAACGCCTTGATGTAGGCCACCACGATCTCCGGATATTTCTCGCCGAAGTCCTTGCGCACGACGACGCCGTGGAACGTCGGCACCTTGGTTTCGGCGCCGTCGTAGATCTTGCGGGCAAAGCCTTTGAACGGCAGCAGCTCGGCGAACGGAACGAAATCGCCATGCGCGTCGATACGTTTTTCCTGCAGATTGGTAGTGCCGACTTCCGGCGATTGCGAAACCAGGCTCCAGAAATCGGGCGGCAGGCCGCGCTTTTGTAGCGAGGTGAGCATCATGCCGTGCGCGGCGGAGCCGAACGGCACCGACACGTTCTTGCCCTTGAGATCGGCGAGTTCGTAGAACGGCGAGTCCTTGTGGACGACGATGCCATTGCCGCCGCCATACGCGTTGTAGGCGATGATCGCGACGAGCTGCGTTTCGTTCTTGGTCGCCTGCCCGGTGGCGCCATTCACCATCAGCGGGTAGTCACCCATCATGCCGATCTGGATATTGTTGGCCATCATGCCGTTGGTGATCGGCGGACCGGAGGTGGCGTTTTGCCAGCTCAGCTTGTACTGGATGTCTTTGTACTTGCCGGTCTTCGGCAGGTGCTTCTCCAGGAGTCCAAGCTCTTTCAGCACGACGCCGCCGGTCACGGTGTTGGTCGTCGTATTCTGCGTGCCGATCCCGATCTCGAGCGTCTGCGCGATCGCCTGTCCGGGCGCCAATGCGATGGCTGCCGCAGCGATCAAAGGAAGGAAGCCAGAGAGTTTAGACGCAGGGCCGATGCTCATGAGACAAATCCTTTCGAACCAAACTGTGCGGTGTGACTTGCATGGCCCATGCTGAATCTCCCGGCCGCGGCGAAGGGCGGCAGGGTTACTCGGCGCTGAGCAGACTGACTGGCTTGATGATCTCGATGGTGCAAACGACATGCCATCAGACCAATCCTGACGGCGCGGACGGCTATCGGTTCGCGAAGGTCCGGTTCGCGAAGGGCGTGGCTAACGAAGGGAGTGGTAGGCGTCATTTGCCGCTAACTCGCTTGCTTCCATCACGGACGTGATCACGTCCGGTAAGCAAGTTCTGAACGGCCTCCTCAGAATCCGAAACGACGAACGCCTCGAACCAGCAACCTATTGCTAAGAAATTTGCGGATGCTCAATTAATGAACAGATTTTGCGCCCGTCTTGGTTATCCGGCGGGCTAAATGTCTATAAATTAGTCATTACAATCAGACAGGACTCGGCCCGCAAAGGTCTGGAAGCCCGCCGACATCAGCGGCGGTTTGACGCGGGACTCACTGTTAGGCGCTCGCTTCAGATGTCGTCAGAGGCCGCGGCCTTGGCGAGCTTGCCGTCGCGGATATCGCTTAGCCTGTCCGCGTCCTTGATGACGAGGTTGGAACCGTGCGCGTGCAGGATTCCCAGCTCGGTAAATCGCTTCAGGCTGATGGTGACGGATTGGCGCGTCACGCCGGTCATGTGCGCGAGATCGGCATGCGTGAATGAGGCGGCAATCAGCGACCCCTCGCGTTCTTCAACGCCATACAGGTTCATCAGATGCAGCAGCAGCTGCGCCAGCCTTTCGGTCGGCGAGCGCGTCCCGAGCATCTGGGCGAGTGCCGAATAGCACTGGCCCTTGAAAGTCAGGCCCTCGATGATTCCGATCGCGAGCGCGGGGATCGTGAGCACCATCCGGCGCAGGATATCGCCCGGCAAATGCAGCACGGTGCTGTTGACGGCGGCGACCCCCGACCAGATGTGCAGGCCTTGCTTGAAGACCTCGGGGCCGCCGACGAAATTGCCGGAGTGCCAATAGGCGAGCGTGATCTCGCGGCCCGATGGGGCGATGTAGAACACCTTGATGCGGCCGCTCTCGATCAGGAAGATGCCGTCTTGCGGACTACCCTGGCTGAACAGCTGGGCGCCGCGGTAGAGCACTTTGCGTTTTCCGGAGCCCAACACCTGCGCGATTTCAGACTCGGTGAGGCCATGGAACAGCGACGGCGGCCCGCTCCGTTGCGTTCCACCATCGGTCATCAGCAAGGCCCCGAACTGGGCTTGCCCGCCGCCCTTGGTCTCTCGTTGCGATGGTTGATGTTTGCTTGTCATGTATCCGCTCGTAGCCAACTCCGAACCTGCGTCGATATGAACGGAAAAGTTCCTGGGCCTACGGCCTGCTACGTTGCAAAGGTTTGCAATTGGCGCGCCAAGTTCTATGTGCCAAGTTCTACGTGTATTGTCGGCTGAACCGGCGTCTGTGTCCATATATCGCGCCGCAGCGCCCGGCTTCTATCCCGCACTTCCGGACGCTCACCTTTGCCTGCGGCAATCTGGCCAATTAGGTCCGATCTGGATTAAGATCGGCCCGCAATCATCCCTCCTTCGTAACGAGCCCCCGGTGAGCAAACCTGCAAAATCGTCCGCAAAAACCAGCGGCAACATTTTTATCGGCATCGGCGGCTGGACCTTCGAGCCGTGGCGCGGTGTATTTTACCCAGAGAAGTTGACGCAGGCGAAGGAGTTGTCCTACGCCGCGTCGAAGCTGACCTCGATCGAGATCAACGGCACCTATTACGGCTCGCAGAAGCCGGAGAGTTTTCGCAAATGGGCGCGTGAAGTGCCCGACGGTTTCGTGTTCTCGTTGAAGGGACCGCGCTTCGCCACCAACAGGCGCGTACTGGCGGAAGCCGGCGACTCCGTGAAGCGGTTCTATGATTCAGGCGTGCTGGAACTCGGCGACCGGCTAGGCCCCGTGCTGTGGCAATTCGCGCCGACCAAGAAATTCGACGAAGCCGACTTCGGCAAGTTCCTCGAACTGCTGCCGCGCAAACTCGAGGGCCGCGCGCTGCGTCACGTGGTCGAGGTCCGCCACGACAGTTTTTGCGTGCCCGATTTCATCGCTTTGCTGCGAAAATTCGAAACGCCCGTCGTGTTCGCCGAGCACGGCAAATATCCGGCGATTGCCGATATCGCGAGCGACTTCGTCTATGCGCGGCTGCAGAAGGGCAATGACGAACTCAAGACCTGCTACCCGCCAAAACAGCTCGACGCCTGGGCGAAGCGGTTTCAGGCCTGGGCTTCGGGAAGCGAGCCCGACGACCTGCCGCGCGTCGATGCGGCCAAGCCGAAGAAGGCGCCGCGCGACGTCTTCGCCTACGTGATCCACGAGGGCAAGGTACGCGCGCCCGCGGGCGCAATGGAATTGATCGAGCGGGTGAAATAGGCATAGCGTTTTCGAGCGAAAGCCCGCCCCGGACTTGATCCGGGGTGGATTGCCGGTTCGCGTCAAGAAAACGCGTCAAAAGAATACCTCCTCGTCAGTCGAGCTTGATGCCGGCCTCGCGGATCAGCTTGGTCCAGGTCTCGTATTCGGACGCGACAAAGGCATTGAGCTTGTCGTCCGGCAGGTCCCAGACTTCGCCGCCGCTCTTCTCGAAGCGCTCCTTGAGGTCGGGCAACGAGGCGCGGATATCGCGGCGCAGTTTTGCGATCACTTCCGGCGGAGTCTTGGCCGGCGCAAAGATTCCGAGCCAGGAATCGACATCGAGCCCGGGAACGCCGGCTTCCGACATCGTCGGCACGTCGGGTGCCAGCGGGCTGCGTTTGGACGCCAGCACAGCGATGCCCTTTGCCTGCCCGGACTGCACGTGAGGTAGGCCTGCCGCCATCGAGTCGAAGAACAGATCGATGCGGCCCGCCAGCAGATCGGTGAACGCCGGCGGCGAGCCCTTGTAGGGCACTTCCAGCAGCTTCACGCCGGCAGCTTTCATGAACGCCGCCGCCACCAGTTGCTGGCCGGTGCCGACGCCTGCGGTCGCTACCGAGATCGAGCCCGGGCTGGCCTTCGCCGCGGCGACGATATCCGCCAGCTTGGGCTGCGGCAGATCCTTGCGGCCGACCATCACATAGCCGAACTTGTAGACCAGCGCGACCGGCACAAAATCCTTCATTGGGTCGTAGCCGAGCTTGGAATACAGCGCCGAGTTAAAGGCCATGTTGGAGAGCCCGCCGACCACCAGCGTATAGCCATCCGGGTCGCTCTGGCTCGCGGCCTGCGTCCCCACGACGGTGCCGGCGCCGGGCTTGTTCTCGACCACGAAGCCCTGTCCCATGCGTTTCGCAAGCACGTCGGCAATCTGCCGCCCGACCAGATCGTAGCTGCCGCCGGGACCGATCGGGACGATGATTTTCACGGCCCGGTCGGGATAGGTGCCCTGCGCCCGCGCCGGGCCGCCGCAAACCAGCAGCGCGACTGCGGCCATCCACGCCAGCGAGCGACAAAATCCATGCATCGTATTTCCCCCGATATAACCGGCCATCAACAGGCGCTGTTTTCGCGACTATGCGACATGGCGCAGCCGGCGGCAACGCATCTGGCGGCCGGGCAGCTGCGGCATAACCTCCGCGGTTATGGAAATCCGTTGCGGGGTGACCTAGCCTGACGTCAGGACAACGGCGCCGGGACATCGACATGGCACGCAGGAATCGCCTCTTCACCATCGGTTATGAGCAGACGCCGGCCAAGGCCGTGCTCGATGAACTGGAATGCGCCGGCGTAAAGCTGCTGGTCGACGTGCGCGCGGTGGCCGCGTCACGGCGGCCGGGCTTTTCCAAGAACCAGCTCGCGGCCGGCCTTGACGAGCGCGGCATTTCCTATCTGCATCTGAAGGGGCTGGGTACGCCGAAGACCGGCCGCGAGGCGGCGCGCAGCGGCAAGTTCGATCTGCTGCACAAGATCTATTCGGCGCATCTGAAGACCACGCAGGCCAGGGAAGAACTCGACGAATTGTCGGCGCTTGTGAAGAAGTCCGGTCCGGTCTGCATCCTCTGCTACGAGCGCGACCACCAGCAGTGCCACCGGCAATGGATCGCCGAGATCATCGAGGACCGCGATGGCGTGAAGGTGGAGAATTTGGCGGCGAGGCAGGTATAGCTGGGGCGTCATTGCGAGGGGCGAAGCGACGAAGCAATCCATCTATCCGTTATGCGGCGCAATGGATTGCTTCGCTACGCTCGCAAATGACGGGCTATTTCACCCCTCGCCCGCTAACCTAAACGTGCCCTCCATCATCTGCACGCTGGCGCCGCCGACATGGATGGAGGCGACCGCGCCGTTTTGCTTGCGGACGCGCGTCAGCAACAGGCTCGGCCGCCCCATGTCGACGCCCTGGCCGATCCGCAATTTCAGTTCGCCATCCTTCAACGGATCGAGATCGGCGAGCAGCGCCGCGCAAGCGGCGGTGGCACTGCCGGTGGCGGGATCTTCGGAAAGCCCGCTGGCGCCGGGATGAAACATCCGCGCCTGCAACTCGCACGGCTTTTCGCCTGCCGGCACGTCGCGCGTATAGAAATAGACCGCATCACTGCCGTCGCACGGGAAGGTTTTTGCGAATCCCTCCGCATTCGGCTTCGCGCGGCGCAGCGCCTCGCGTGAGGTGAGTTCGACGGCGAGGAACGCCAGCCCGACCGAGACGATCTGCGGCGGATGCCGATCAACCTTCACGTCGCTCGCCGACAGCGACAGGCAGGAAGCCGCCTGTTCGGCGCCAAGATGCGACATCCGCTTCAGCGGCTGCGGCGCCGTGAATTCGGTGCTGACGACCCTGCCCTGTTCGGTCGCAATTTCGACCGGGACGAGGCCCGCGCCCTCCTCGAACAGCAGTCGCACCGGTGGTTTTGCGGCCTGCGTCGCCAGCACGTAGGCGGTGCCGACATTGGGATGGCCGGCAAACGGAAGCTCGCGGTTCACGGTGAAGATACGAACCTGCGCGTCATTGGCGCGGTCGGCCGGCGGCAGCACGAAGGTCGTCTCGGAATAATTGAACTCGGTGGCGATCGCCTGCATCTGCGCCGTGGACAACCCGCCGGCATCGAGCACCACGGCGAGCGGATTGCCGCCGAAGGCCCGATCGGTGAACACGTCGACGGTGATGTAACGCCGTTGCATTGCCATTCTCCTATCCCAACTGCCACACGGTCATCGGCCGCTCATAGCCCCTGACCGGAACCTCACCTAGCGCGACCGCATCGCGACATTCCTCTCCGAGCGCGTCGTGAACCGCTTCGGAGATCAGGAACTGCGAATTGAAATCCTTGTTGAGCGCCTCGAGCCGGCTGGCGAAATTCACGGTGTCACCGATCACGGTGTATTCCTTGCGCCGCGGCGAGCCGATATTGCCGGCGACGACCTCGCCGACGTGAATGCCGATGCCGATGCGCAGCGGCCAGCTCGACGCCTGGTTGGCGCGCTCGTTCGCCTCGAGCATTTCGCGCGCAGCGGCCACCGCGCGGTGCGCGGCGTTACCTGCGTCGAACGGGGCGCCGAACAGCGCCAGGAAGCCGTCGCCCAGAAACTTGTTCACGATCCCGCCGTGGCGGTCGAGGATGTCGACCAGCACGGCGAATGCACCATCGAGGCGGTCCACCACTTCCTGCGGGGTGCGGGTGCTGGCGCCCGCGGTAAAACTGCGAAAATCGACGAACATGACGGCGACACGCCGGATTTCGCTGCCGGTCGCCGCCCCCTCGGCCATCAGACGCTCAACCACCTGCGGCGAGACGTGCTGGCCGAACAGATTGGTGATGCGGTCACGCGCGGTCGCGGCGAGAATGCTGGCTTCGAACTGCCGGCGCAATTGAACGCCGACCGCGCCCGCCAGCATCCCGCAAATCAGGATGATGACGCTGCGCACCGAGTGATAATACAGGTCCGGCGGCGGATCCACGCTGCCGGCGCGACGATAGAGCATTGCCATGGCGAGCAGCTGGGCCGCGGCAACGAATCCGGTGAAGGTCGAGAGCCAGAAATCCAGCCGCAGCGTCGATAGAATGACGAAGATGAAATAGGTCAGCGGCACCGCGAAACCGAGCGCGTCCACCGGACCCATGCTGTCGATATGCATCGCCAAAGCGAGCGTCGGCATCGAGGTTTCGACCAGCGCGCCGATATAGCGCCGGTACACCGGCAAATCATAGCCCTTGCCAAGATGCCGGGTGATGACGAAGTGGACCCAGAGCTCAAACAGAACGAACGGGACCAGGACGATGTAGAGCTCGCTCGGATCGAAGCGGCCGTGCCAGAGCTTCTGGATCGCATTGGGATCGAGCACATGGACGATGAGGATCAGTGACCCGATCAGGACGGTGGTCCCGATCAGCGCCTTGATCCGGATCAGCTCGGTCCGCAGGATTTGCTGCGTCAGCGCGTGCTGAAAGTCAGCGGATAACACCACAGGCTTCTCACTTCTATTGCCCCACAGCCCCAGCATCCGACCATTCCCCACCCTGTCATTCCGGGGCGATGCGCAGCATCGAACCCGGAATCCTTGGATTCCGGGTTCGCCTCTTCGAGGCGCCCCGGAATGACGTCGCGTATCATATTCTGCATCAATCGAGCGTGCGACGGAAGCGGGTCACGGCGATCGTCATCGCCAAAAGCATCAGTGCAGTGAGAGCAATGGTGTCGTACTGCAAATTCTGGATGGTCGCGCCCTTCAGCATGATGGCGCGGACGATGCGAACGAAATGCGTCAGCGGCAGACACTCGCCGATATATTGCGCCCATCTCGGCATGCCGGCGAACGGAAACATGAAGCCGGACAACAGAATGCTGGGCAGGAAGAACATCATCGACAGCTGCATCGCCTGCAACTGGTTCTGTACGATGGTCGAGAAGGTGTAGCCGATCGCAAGATTGGTGGTGATGAACAGCGTCGTCAGCAGCGCCAGCGTGGCCAGGCTGCCGAGAATGGGCACGCCAAACAACAGCACGCCGATGCCGATAATCAGCGTTGCCTGAACGAAGCCGACGATCACGTAAGGTATGATCTTGCCGAACATCACCTCGACCGGCTTGATCGGCATCGACAGCAGGCTTTCCATGGTGCCGCGCTCGATCTCACGCGTCACCGATAGCGCCGTGAAGATCAGCATGGTCATGGTCAGGATGGTGCCGACCAGGCCCGGCACGATGTTGAGCCGCGAGGACGCCGCCGGATTGTAGCGCGAATGGGCGCGGATCTCGAACGGCGTCGATGGCGGATCGCCCGCCTGCAGATCGTGCGCCAATGCGGTCTGCACGATGCCGTTGAGTGTGCCGAGCGCCGAGCCCGCCGCCACCGGATCGGTCGCATCGGCGGCGACCAGCAGCGCCGGATGATCGCCGCGCCGCACCGCGCGCTCAAAACCGCGCGGGATTTCGACGCCGAACAGCACCTTGCCGGATTGCAGGAGGTCGTCGAACTCGGCGACGCTGTGCACTTCATGGGTAAAGCGGAAATAGGCGGTGTTCTCCATCGCCTTGAGAATCGAGCGCGCCAGGTCGCTGTCTTCCTGCAGCAACACCGCGGTCGGCAAATGGCGCGGCGTGGTGTTGATCGCAAAGCCGAACAGCACGAGTTGCATCACCGGCAGCATCACGATCATCGCGAACGAGACCCGGTCGCGGCGGAGCTGGATGAATTCCTTCACCAGCATGGCATAGCTGCGCCACCAGAAGCCGAATGACGGCTCCCGAACATTGCGGCGCCCGCTGTTTGTATCGGTCGTACTCATTGGAAATTGTCCTTTGAGCGGCTCATCAGATCGATGAACACGTCTTCCAGCGACGGATCTCCATGCTGCCAGTTCCACCCCCTGTTGTCCCGGTAGGGCGCGACGCTGGATTCGAGTGCGGCCTTGTCGCGGCCGGAGACGTGCAGGCTGGTGCCGAACGGCGCCACCATGTCGACGCCGGGCTTGCCTGACAGTTCAGCGGAAAGCCCGTTGAGATCGGCGCCGGTGACGGTGTAGGTCGACAGCGCCGATTGCGCGATCACCTCGTCGACCGTGCCGTGCGCCAGCAGATGGCCGTAGGCGATGTAGGCGATCTCGTGACAGCGCTCGGCCTCGTCCATGTAATGGGTGGAGACCAGCACGGTCAGGCCATCGGCTGCGAGCGCATGGATCTCGTTCCAGAAATCGCGCCGCGCCTTGGGGTCGACGCCGGCGGTCGGCTCGTCCAGCAGCAGCAATTGCGGGTTGGGCAGCGTGCAGGCGCCGAGCGCCAGCCGCTGCTTCCAGCCGCCGGAAAGTTCGCCCGCGAGTTGCTCCTCGCGGCCGTTGAGGCCGATGCGCTGGATCATGTCGCGCGCCGCGCCCGGTGCGTTGGGCAGGCCGTAGAGCCGCGCCACGAATTCCAGGTTTTCGCGCACCGAGAGGTCCTGATACAGGCTGAAGCGCTGCGTCATGTAGCCGACCTGGCGCTTGATCTTGTCTGCCTCGCGGCGGATGTCGTAGCCGAGGCAGGTGCCCTCGCCGGAATCCGGCGTCAGCAGGCCGCAGAGCATGCGGATGGTGGTGGTCTTGCCGGAGCCGTTGGGACCGAGGAAGCCGTAGATCGAGCCGCGCTTGACCTGCATCGAGAGGTTTTGCACGACCGCCCGGCCGCCAAACGATTTCGACAGACCCTCGACATTGATCGCAATGTCAGGCGCGGTTGATGGGGCTGAATTCATCGCTTGTCAGCCACCGGTATCGGCGCATTGACGAACACGCTGATCGGCTGGCCGACGCGCAGACTGGCCGGCTTGTTCGGTCGCGCCTGGATCAAATAGACGAGCTTGCTGCGCTCATCGAGGCTGTAGATGACCGGCGGGGTATATTCCGCCGTCGTCGCGATGAAGTAGATTTTTGCGGTAAGATCGCCCGCGCAATTGTCGCAGGTCACCTTGACCTCGTCGCCGATCGCAAGCTTCGGCAATTGCGTCTCCGGCACGAAGAAGCGCAGCTTCATGTTGCCGGGCGGCATGATCGACAACACCGGCCGCTGCGCCGGCACCATCTCGCCTTCGCGGAAATAGATTTGCTGAACGGTGCCGGCGACCGGCGCGAAACCGTTGCGCCGGGCCAGCCGCGTCTGCGAAGTGTTGACGCGCGCCTCCGCCACACGCAGCGCCGAGACCGCGGAGTCGAGATTGGCCTGGGTGCCCGAACCGGTCTTGGACAAAGACGCCGCACGGTCATAGGTCTGCTGGGCATTGGCCAGCGTCGCATTGTGCTGGTTGAGATCGGCCTTCTGCAGTTCGTCATCGACCGAATAGATCTGCATGCCGGGCTTCACTTCGTCGCCCTCCCGCACGCTGAGCTTGGTCACGCGCCCGGATTCGTCGGGGCTGACGAAGATCATGTCGGCTTCGACCCAGCCCTGAAAGCCGGGATCCTTGCGCTCCTTGCAGCCGGCCAGCACGGCAGCCAGCGCGAGCACGGTGAAAATGGTCGACGCTCTCAAAAAGGTCTTGCGCGACGAAGTCATGTCGTCCTCCGTTCGCCAAAAATCAGATCGAGATGAACGCGAAACATCTCGTTCGCATCGAGTGGCGCGTGTTTGCTGAACAGGCTTTGCCAGATGATCGCGACGATGGCGGGCGCCACGAGGATCTGCGGAAAGCGCGCCAGATTCTTCTGCTGGATTTCGCCGCTGATGACGCCGAGTTCGATCAGCGCGCGCATGCCGGCGATCCCCTTCGAGACCACTTCGCGGTAGTAGAAATCGGCGATATCGGGAAATCGCGGCCCTTCGGCAACGATCAGGCGCACGATGTCGCCACGCCGCGTCGTCACCACGTCATGGATGAAGGCCCGGGCAAAGTTCTCCACCATGTCCCGGATCGAGGCGCCAGCCGGCGGCGGCCCTGCTGCGGCAAGACGGTTGACCAGCGGAACGATCGCGGTCCGGATCAATTCCTCGAACAGCGCTTCCTTGTCCTTGAAGTGCAGATAGATCGTGCCCTTGGCGACGCCTGCCCGCTTGGCGACGTCGTCGAGCCTTGTGGCCGCAAAGCCGCGGGCGATGAATTCATCCATCGCGGCCTCGATAATGGCCTCGCGGCGCTCGGCGGCGCGTTCGGCCCGGTTCGAAGCGGGCTTTGCGGACTCGACCTTCGCCGAGACCACTTTTGGCGTTTTGGCGGCGGCAGCCCTGCTCACAACGCGGCTTTTGGCCGGTTTGGACGGGCGTCGGTGCTGGGGCGCGTTCTGCTCATAATCCTTATATGACTGACTGGTCAGTCATTGTCAATATCGGACTGAAGCTGCCGTTTTCACGTCCCCGTGAGGATTTGGTCGTTCAGCCGTCATTGCGAGCGCAGCGAAGCAATCCATCTCGCCACGCACTCGCGCGACCCAAACACGGGCTCGCCTTCCGCGGCCCGAAACGCCCCGAGTCCTTGAACAGATTGCCCTCGATTAGAACGCAGAGATGCCGGATGCGCGCTGCATCCGTGGTCTAACGTGAAAATCGAACAAAGAAGCCCACGCGAGCATGCATATTCACCGGGGACACTCCGGTATTCGCTGCGCTGCGCCAATCTGTCCCGTCTTTCACGCATGGCGGAAGCCGGACGATGCGATACCCTCCCCGCCAATTCAGGGAGGAATCATGTCAACGAAATTCAATCGCCGTCACTTCATCGCCGCCGGTACCGCCGCTGCCGCGGCGCCATTCCTGGTGCGCGGGGCCTCGGCGCAAGGCGCATGGCCGTCGCGGCAAATCCGGATGGTCTGCAGCTACCCGGCGGGCGGGCAGACCGACCTCCTGGCGCGCGGCTTCGGCGATTACATTTCCAGGCAGGTGGGAAAAACCGTCGTCATCGAAAACAAGGCGGGCGCCTCCGGTTCGATCGGCGCTCAGGAAGTCGCGCGCGCTGAGCCGGATGGCCACACCATCCTGTGCTCGATTTCGACCACCTTTGTGATGAACCGGGTCATGATGAAGAACCCCGGCTACGACATGGACAAGGACCTGGCGCTCGTCAGCATCATCCCGGGCGCCGGGCTGCTGCTGGTCGCAAGCACGAAATCGGGCATCAAGACATTCGACGACTTCGTCGCTTTCGCGCGCAAGAGCGGCAAGATGAACTTCGGCACCTACAGCGCCGGCTCTTCCCCGCACATCACCATCAATGAACTCAACAAGCAGTATGGCCTCAACATCGAGCCGATCCATTACCGGGGTGAAGCGCCGATGTGGACGGGCATCGCGGACGGCACCCTCGACGTCGCGATGGGCAGCTACACGGCCGCGCAATCGGTCCTGCAAAGCAACGCCGGCGTCGTGTTTGCGGTGCATTCCAAGAAGGTCGACGCGATTCCCAACGTCAAGACCCTGCCCGAACTCGGCGCAACCTCGAAATTCTTCACCGTGAGCGGCTTCTCGGGCTGGGCGGTGCCGAAGGCGACGCCGCAGCCGATCGTCGAGCGGTTGTCCGAACTCTGCGTGGCCGCCAACAACGATCCGAAGGTGAAGGAAATTCTGTCTACCTTCGTGCTCGAACCGGCAATCGGCTTCAAGGAAAGCAACGCACTGTATCAGCGCGAATTGCCGGTCTGGATCGAGGCCGGACAGGCGCTCGGCTTGCCGCCGGCCTGAATTGGCCGCAGCCATCTTGCCGGAACCAGCGTGACGTCAGGCACAGATGGCCGGCCTGGATTGGCGTACCCAGCGGCCTGAGGTGAGCGTGAATCTCACCGAAGGTCGCAGGGGTGCAACATGACCAATTCGAGCCGTGAAATTCGTGAACTGAACATCGAAGATCTCGATCACGTAGCCGGCGGAATGCTCTCGCTGGGCGTGATCCGCGCGTATTTCGCGACCCGGGCCTCCAACGTTTTTCTTGGTCCAGTGATTGGCACTTCGATCGGCTCGTCGATCGGCGGCTGGCCGGCGAGCGGCGACGGCGATTCCGCCTGACGGCAAAGCGCCAACCTGCAGGCAGGAACACATTTCCTAGCTGTGAAACTTCAACCCATCGACGATCTTGTCGATCACCTTGCGCTCGGCGCGCATGGCGAGCCCAACGAGATTGAGTTCGGCGCGGATCACCGCTTTCACCACCTCCCGGTTGGCGGCGTCATGCGTGGTCTTGAACATGTCTTCGGTATAGACCGCAGGCGTCACGTCCCGCGCCAGCGCGCGTTCGAGCGCCCGCGACAGCGCGGCGCGATCGGCACCGTAGATCAGGATCGGCTGGCCGATCAGCGACAGATATTTGGTGCCGGAGCCGTCGCCATAGGGCTCGCCGATGCATTCGGGAAACGAAGCGGCAATGCCGCCGGCCAGGAACGAAGCCACGTTGAGCTTCTGCCACGGTTCAAGATCGGTCCGGATCACGACCGCGATTTTGGTGTCGAATTGCATGGGGTTTTTCCGCTGTCATTCCGGGGCGCCGCGCAGCGACGAACCCGGAAGCTCGAGATTCCGGGTTCGCGTCTACGACGCGCCCCGGAATGACGCAAGAGGTCACCCCTTGGCGTCGCAGGCCCATGCGCGGATCACGCATTCCTTGCCGCCGAATTCGTAGCATTTCTTGGTCGCGGCATTGAGCGAGCTCGAAATCTTCGGCTTCACCGCATAGCCGTGGGCGCCGCAGGGCTTGGCCATGTCGATGGCAAACGCGGCGCAGGCACGCTTCATGGTCACGGCGGTGCAGTCGCCCTTGCATTGCTTGAGCGCCGCAGCCCGCGCGGTCTCTTCGGCAGGATAGTCATAGGCCTGGCCATAGGCGCCGCATTTGCCGACCGCCAACGCACCGGCCGCCCAGCTTTCGGTGACGAAGCGCGACGCGCCAATCACCAAAGTGAGCGCGAGAATGAACAGCGCGCGGCGCTGCGCGGCAGCGGTCGAAACGATCAAGGCCCCATCCCCCAAGACAGCGGGCGGAATCTAGCCGGGAGGGAGTTGAGACTTGGTGAACGGAAGGTTGAATTTGGGGGCGTAGGGTGAGAACGGATCTATCAGTTCGTCGTCCCGGCCTTGAGCCGGGATCTACCGTGTTAGCTGTCAAGAGGCTGTAGCACCTTTCCAAGGCTGGCCGGACCTGATTACGGCATTTGC